>JBIOVB010000016.1:0-127958 GCA_044867525.1 Acidimicrobiia bacterium
GCTCCTCCAGGGCTCGACGCTCGATCTCGCGGCTCTTCTCGAAATCCCTCTTGGCTGCGGTGTGAATCGACTGTGCTCGGGACAGGGCCGTTTTCGCTCTCTCCATCTCGACTTCGGCGGCTTCGAGCATGGCGGGGCCCGCCCCCTCGGGATGGGCGATCTGGACGCCGTCGGCGGAGATGAGGTCCCCCTCGGGAGTGACCGCTCTCAGCCCCGGGTTACGGGAGACCAGGGCCCAGGCGGCCGCCCATCCCTCGACGAGGAGGACATCCCCGAGCAGTCGGCCGGCGAGGGCAGTATCGGCGCCGTTGCCCAGGCGATCGATGAGGGCCTCCACCCCGGATTGGGTAGCAGCCTCACGCGCCGGTGCCGCTCCCTCTCCATGTGCGGCCACCACCGGGACACCGCCACCGCCCGCCGCCTTCACACCTTCGACTACTTCCCGGAGAGACTCGACTCCCTCGAAGGCAACTGCGTCCACCCAGCGCCCCAATGCTGCGTCAACGGCTCGCTCCAGCCCGGCGGGGATGTCGAGCAGCGAGATCAGGCTGCCCCGGGCACCGCTGGCCCCTTCCACCGAACGCCGCGCATCCAGGTCGAATCTGCCGGCGAGTGCGGCGGAAACCGCCTCCACCCTGGCCTCGGCAGCGGCGACTGCGAGATGGGCGGTGGTCAGCACGTCCTCGGCCCTTGCCCTTGCCTCCTGGTCCTTTCCGCTGCGGCGGGAAGCCGCCTCGTACGACCCTTGGAGCTTGCCCACCGTCTCGTCCAGCGAACGGACCTCGTCGTCGATGCGAGCGATCTCTGACAACTCTGAGCGCGCCTGCCCGTCGACCACATCGATGCGATGGGCAACCGCCTCCAACTCCCGAGTATCCCGGACAGTCGCGGCTTCGAAGACGCTGAGCTCCCCGCGGACCGCGGCGAGTGCTCCCTCGGGAGAGAGGGCGTTCTGAGTCGCGATCACCTTCTCCTCGTCCTCGAGGCGGCGGAAGCGGCCCTCCCGAGTCTCTGCGTGGAATGCTGCGTCTGTGATCGAGGCCTCGATCTGTGCCAGCTCCTCGTGAATCCCGGTGAGCTCTGCGTCGAGGTCCCTCCTTCGCTCCAGGGAAGCCTCGATGCGTCCGGAGGCAGCGCGGCCGCGCTCGTGCGCCACTGAGCCCAGCCGCCGAAGGCGCTCGATCGAGGTCTCGAGAAGGGCCGCGGCGCCGGTGTCCCGTTCCAGGTCCATGCCCAACTCCGAGGCGCGGGCGGTGAGGTCGGCAACCGTCGCCGACATCCCGACGATCTGAGCTTGCTCCCGCTCCACCTTCGCCGAAAGCAGCTCAGACTCTGCTTCTGCGCGGCGGCTCCCGGCATCCAATTCTTCGAGCTCGATCCGTGCCAGGTAGAGGCAGAGGGCGCGAACCTGATCCTTGAGCCCGTGGTAACTCTCCGCCGCCTTGGCCTGGCGACGGAGCGGCCGCAGCTGGCGCTCGATCTCGCCCAGCAGATCCTGGAGCCGGAGCACGTCCTCGTCGGTGCGCTCCAGGCGGCGCTCCGACTTCTCCTTGCGCCGCCGATGCTTGAGGATGCCGGCCGCTTCCTCGATGACCGCCCGATGATCCTCCGGCGAGGCGTTGAGAACCGAGTCGACCTGTCCCTGCCCGATGATCACGTGTTGATGGCGGCCCACACCCGAATCGCTGAGAAGTTCCTGGATGTCGAGCAGCCTGCAGCCCACACCATTGATCTCGTAGTCGCTGGACCCGTCCCGATAGAGGCGCCTGGTCAGTGAGACCTCGTCCAGGTCGAGGGGGAGCATCCGCTCCGTGTTGTCGATGACCAGGACCGCCTCGGCCCGATTGAGTGCGGGACGGGTGGCAGTGCCGGCGAAGACGACGTCTTCCATCTTCCCGGTCCGCAGCGTCTTAGGCGACTGGCTCCCCATGACCCAGGACAAGGCGTCGACCAGGTTGGACTTCCCCGACCCATTGGGGCCGACGATCACGGTGACTCCGGGGCGAAACTCGAGACGGGCGCGATCGGCGAACGACTTGAACCCGGTGAGCTTCAGTGACTTCAAATACACAGCTATTTCCTGGCGAATGACATGACTGTGATTATCGAGTCAGGCTAACAGCGCGGGAGTGATCAGCGGCTCTTAGTGGGATCGGCGTGGATGAAGAAGTCGCGCAGAGTCTGGTCTCCGGATACCGAGTCCGACTCGACACCGGTGACGAAGGCGCCGGCAGGGCCGGTCCAGAGCCAGCTCACCAGCTGGTCCACGGCGTCAGAGCCTCCTTGGGCGAGGACCTCCACGCGGCCATCGCGAAGGTTCTGCACCCACCCCACGAGACCGAGCGAGCGTGCCATCTGCCGGCAACTCTGTCGAAAGCCGACCTGTTGCACCCTGCCGCTGACCACGGCTCGCACCGTCTTCTGGGTCATCCCGGCAAGACCTGACATGTCGGGCAGAAATGCGATGAACGGGCCCGGATCACGATCCGTTCGATGGGAGTTCCGCAGCGAGGACAGGGGAGATCGGTCCGGCCGTAGACTGCGAGTTGGTCCAGGTTCTCGCCGGCAGAGCCGTCGGGCAACAGATAGGCGAGATCATCCAGGCTGGTCCCTCCGTTTTCGATCGCCGAGGTGAGCACCGAGGAGATAGCGGGGCCCAACCGCTCCAGATCGGCGGTCGACAGCTGGTTACCCGGGGTCAAAGGGTGGATCATCGCCAGATGGAGGGCCTCGTCGGCATAGATGTTTCCCAACCCCGAGATCGGGCCCTGGTCGAGCAACAGCGCCTTGATTGGCGCAGTCCTCCGGATGAGCGCGAGCTCGAGGTCCTCGGTAGTGGGGGGATCCACCCATGCGTCGGGCCCGAGTCGACCCACACCGGAGGATCCCAGCTCGTCCTCGCTGAAGACTGCGATGAAGCCGAAGGTGCGGGGATCGACGAAGCGGACCTCGCTCCCGTCGTCGAGAAGCGCCCGAAAGTGGGTGTGGGCCGGATGCGGATCGTCAGGGCTCCCTACCGAGAACCGGCCCGACATCCCGAGATGGGCAACCAGCACCTGGCCATCATCGAGCGGCGCCACGAGGAACTTCCCCTTGCGCCCGACGGACCGGACAATCCTCCCGGTAAGCCGGTCCTCCACCTCCCTGGTCCCCCCGTTGTGCCGTGAGGTCCTCGCGTGGCTCACCGCCACCATCGTCATGGTGCGGCCGGCCATCGCCTCGTGAAGATGGCGTCTCGTGATCTCCACCTCGGGCAGCTCGGGCATCTCACTCCATGGAGGGGGGCGGTTACCGTACCCGACCCCTATGCAGCCGACACCACGCTCTTTCGGAGACGTCCTCACCGATGGGATGAGGATGCTCGGAGCGGTGTGGCGAAGCCTCCTGGCCCCCGCACTAGGCGCATTCATACCGATGGGCGCGCTGACCCTGGTTGCTTTCCAGGCAACTGGCGGCACCGAGTTCTTCAGGCTGACTCTGAACGACCCGGAGCTGCTCGAGACGATGACGCGCGAGGAGTTCCTCGAGCTCGCCCTTCCCTTCGTCAACGCCGTCTTGATCGCGATCGTGCTCCAGGTGATCGCCTCCGCTTTCATAGGCCTCGCCGTCAGCTACATCGTCTCCGCGCGTCTCGAAGGCACGGCCCTCAGGGCCGGGGAGGCAACCCGAAAGGCGCTGGCTCGGATGCCAAAGCTGGTCGTGGCCGGCATCCTCGGCACGGTCGGGGTGATGATCGGCTTGCTCCTGCTCATCGTTCCCGGGATATGGCTCGGCATCTCGCTGTGGATGACCACGCATGTCGTGGCTCTCGAGGACCGGGGTGTTGTCGCCTCCCTTACCCGCAGCGTGCGCCTGGTGCGTGGACAGTGGTGGTCGACCCTGGGTTTCGTTCTCCTCGTGGGTTTGATGGGCTCCATCGCCGGCCAGCTGCTGCAACTGCTGGCGCTGCCCCTGCTCGCCGTCGGCGACATCTCGACGTCGCTCGCTCTGGTGTTCGTTGCCGGCTTGATCCTTCAGGGGCTCGTTGTTGCTGCCATCGCGGTGATGACCACCATGTGGTACTTCGATCTCAGGGCTCGAAGCGGGGAGTCACTCGACCCGATGCCCGGCTGAGAGCGTCGAGTGCGAGGCGGGCCGCTTCCTGCTCGGCCTCCTTTTTCGACCTCCCCAAGCCCGTGCCCAACTCGATCTCGCCAACACCAACCGAAGAGGAGAACACGCGCTGGTGGTCCGGCCCCGACCCGTCGGTGTGGTATTCAGGTCGCCGCCCGTCCCTGGCCAGAACCTCCTGAAGGCGAGTCTTGTAGTCCTTGACACCCGGGCTCTTCGCCCTGTCCTCGACCCGGTCCCCCCACAAACGGTCGATGACCTCACGCGACTTGCCCAGCCCGCCATCGAGATAGACAGCGCCGATGACTGCTTCCATCGCATCGGCCAGGATCGAGTCCTTGTCTCTCCCCCCGCTGCGCTCCTCCGCGCTCGCCACCTCGAGGTGAGAACCAAGGTCGATGCTCCGTGCCACGTCGGCGAGGGTCGGGCGGCTCACGAGAGCGGCACGTATCTTCGCCATCTTTCCCTCAGGAAGACCTGAGAACTCGTGATAGAGGCGGTCGGTGGTCACCACCTGGAGCACGGCGTCGCCCAGGAACTCGAGGCGCTCGTTGTCGGCCCGTGTTTGGTCCTCGGCGCTCACCGAACGATGGGTCAACGCCAGCCCGAGGAGGGCGGGATCGTTGAACACATACCCCATTCGGTCCTCGAGCGTGGTCACGATGCGAGTTCGGTGGCGAGACGGCCGGGCAGGTCGCGCTCGGCGCCATCTCTTGCCATCTCCAAGGCGTTGGCAATCGCGACCCGACTCGACGAGCCATGGGCGATCACCACCACGCCCTTCACCCCCAAGAGCTGGGCGCCTCCGTAGGTCTCGTAGTCGATGCGCTGTCGGAGACGGAGCAATGCCGGCATGGCCGCCTCCTGTACCTCGGGGTCGAGGGCCGACAGCTCTTCGAGGGCAAGACGCCCGATCATCCTGGCAGCGCCCTCCATGGTCTTCAGGAAGACATTGCCGGTGAATCCGTCGGTGACGATCACATCGGCGCGCTCGGAGGCCACGTCTCGCCCCTCGACATTGCCGATGAAGTTCACGGGGGCCGCCTCGAGTAGGTCATACGCGGCCCGCTCCAGGTCGCGGCCCTTTCCCTTCTCCTCCCCGATGGAGAGGAGCCCGACGCGGGGCAGGTCGACACCCAGCAGCACCTGGGCGGCAACCGAGCCCATGATCCCGAACTGGGCGAGCTGCTCCGGCCTGACATCGGGATTCGCCCCGGAGTCGAGCACGATCGTGGGCGAGCCCGGGGTGGGGAAGATGGAAGCGATCGAGGGTCGGGCCACGCCCTTGATCCTGCCGATGATTATTGCGGCCGCGGCCATGGCGGCCCCCGTAGAGCCGGCGGAGACCATCCCCGAGGCAGAGCGCTCGGCGACCAGCTTGGCGGCGACCGTGATCGAGGCACCCGGTTTCTCCCTGATGGCGCGTGCCGGGTCATCGGACATCCCGATCACCTCGGGAGCATCGACTATCGGGAGACGGGTTTCGTGTTTGGCCAGTTCGGCCTGGACCACATGGTGGTCACCGACCAGCACGACATCGACACCACGAAGAGACGCCTCGACCGCGCCCGCAACCGTCTCTGTAGGGGCGTTGTCGCCCCCCATTGCATCGAGGGCGATACGGGCCAAGGCTCAGTCGGCCTTCACGACCTCACGGCCGCTGTAGGTGCCGCACTCTCGACAGGCTCGGTGCGGGAGCTTGGGACGGCCACAGCGGTCGCAGGCGACGGTGGTCGGGCGGGGGACCTTCCATGCTGCCTTGCGCTGCCGGGTACGCGAGCGCGACATCTTCTTCTTGGGCACCGCCATGTGCGGGCACTCCTTGGTATCTCAGGGATCGAACAGATCCTTCAGCGAGGCGAATGGGGATTCAGAGTCCTCCCCATGGCCGTCGCAGGGATCTGTATTCAAGTCGGTTCCACACGTTGGGCAAAGTCCCTTGCAGTGGGGCCGGCACAGCGGAGCGGGGGGTAGGGCCAGCGCCAGCTCGTCGGTGGCGGGCCCCCCGACGTCGACCTCGTCGTCGACGATGCCATAACCGTCCTCATCGGGGATGCCGGCATATACCTGCTGGGCGTCGACCGAGACCGGGGCCTCCCACTCGGCAAGGCAACGGGTGCAGGTGAAACGGGCGACCGCCGAGGCATGGAACCTGGCCAGGACACCGTGGATCATCCCGACGACCAGGCCGTCGACCGCCATCGGCCCCTGGACCGCTGTCTCCCCCAACCTCAGCATCACCTGCTGCTCACCGGAGAACGGCCGTTCCCTGCCCGGGGCCCCTACCAGGTCCCGGACCGGGACCATCAGGTCCGAGGTCATCTCAGATCGGTACTTCGGGCGCCTTGGGGCGTGCCTGGTGCAGCTCGTCCCGAGCGGTTTGCACCTGGTCGGTGAGCTCAGCGAGGAGGGCTTCGACGCGCTGCAGGTTCTTCTCGATCTCGTCTTCGGTCTCGAGACGAAGGCGTCGTGCGTCGCCTTCCGCCCTGCGCACCAGGATGTTCGCCTCTTCCACGGCCTCGGACACGATGCTGGAATCGGACACCAGCTCATCGGCCTCGTTCCGGGCGCGGTCCACGATCTCCCGCGCCTTCTCGTTGGTGCGAGCGATGAAAGCCTCCCGCTCCCGAACCATCCAGCGAGCCGCCCTCAACTCGTCGGGGAGCCCGGTCCGGATCTTCTCCAGGAGCCCGAGGAACTGCTCGCGATCGACGATCGCGTTTCCCGAGAGAGGGACGGTCTTCGCCTCGTGGAGAAAGACTATGAGGTCGTCCACCATGTCCTGGAGGTCGGCGAGCTCGGTACGTGGCGGCTGCTCTGCCATCTCGGGCGGTGCGGTTTGTGTCGGTGTTTCTTGGGTCATGACAGGCGCTCCTTCAGTGCTTTCTCGACGACATCGGGCACCAGCCCGCTCACCGATCCCCCCAGCCTCGCCACTTCCTTGACCAGTGACGACGATACGAAGCTCCAGTCCTCCTTGGTGGCCATGAAAACGGTTTCCATGCCGCTCAGGGCCCGGTTCATCTGTGCCATCTGCAACTCGTACTCGTAGTCGCCGACCGTCCGCAGGCCCTTGATAACGACATCGGCATCGACCCGGGACGCGTAGTCGACCAGGAGCCCGTCGAAGGTGCCGACCTCGACCCGGTCACCAAAGAGCTCGCGCAACATGTCGGCGCGCTCCGCTCCGGTGAACAACGATCGCTTCGCCGGGTTGTCGATGACCGCAATCGCAACCTGCTCGAAGGCGGTGATGGCCCTCTCGATCACGTCGACGTGACCATTGGTTGGCGGGTCAAAACTCCCGGGGCATAAGGCCTTCGTCATACCGATTCCTTCTCGTACCTGAAGATTCTGGTATCTCCGTAGCGTCTATCGGTGGCAACACCCCAGGTTACGGGGATGGCGGGCGGGTCGTCGCCCTGCCGCCGGGAGACGATTACTTCCGCACCGGTCGCCAGCAGCCGATCGAGACGGGCCAGGTCGGCCTCCATGGTGGGCGTGGGTTGGGGCCATGGTGGGTCCATGAACACCAGGTCGAACTCCCCGTCGGCTCGGCTCAGGAAGTCCTCCACGCTCGATGACACCACCGTTCCCCCGATGGCCACCGACTCGATGTTCGAGCGCAGCGCCTCCAGCGCACGGTTGCCGTTCTCGACGAAGGTGGCCCGTGCCGCCCCCCGGGACAGGGCCTCGAGGCCGAATGACCCGGACCCGGCATAGAGGTCGAGGACCCTCGCTTCCTCCACCCAGGCACCGACCATCGAGAACACCGCCTCCCGCACCCTGTCCGTCACCGGGCGGGTGGCAGGGGTGTCGGGTGCCACGAGCCGCCTTCCCTTTGCCTTGCCGGCGATGATCCTCATCAGGCGCTCAACTCTTGAACAGCCACTCCACCGATTCTCCGAGCAGCGCCCTCACCTCCTCCGCGAGCTCCGGGTGCTCGCTCAGGAGCGGGTCGCGGTCGACGATCGTGAAGGCGTCCCTGCGAGCCGCAGTCAGCAGATCGAGGTCGCGAATGATGTCGGCGAGCACAAGGTCGGCCATGCCCGATTGCCGCGCTCCGAAGACGGTCCCCTGGCCGCGGATCCTGAGGTCGTGTTGTGCCAGCTCGAGGCCATCCGTGGTTGCCGCCATCGCCGCCAATCGCTCCTCGGCGTCATCGTTGCCGGGATCGGAGATCAGCAGGCAGAAGCCGGGATCAGAGCCTCGGCCCACCCGTCCTCGAAGCTGGTGGAGCTGGCTGAGGCCGAATCGATCGGCATCCTCGATGACCATCACCGTTGCGTTCGGCACGTCGATGCCAACCTCGATCACCGTCGTGGATACCAGGACGTCGATCCTCCCAGAACGGAAGTCGGACATGACGGAGTCCTTTTCGACCGGCCGGAGCTGGCCATGGATCAGGCCCACCTTCAGCCCATTCAGGATCGCCGATAGACGCTCGTACTCGGCGGTGGCCGAAGCGGCTTCCACCTTGGCGCTCTCCTCCACCAGCGGGCACACCACGAATGCCTGGCGCCCCGCTTTGACCTCTTCCTCGACCTTCGCCCAAGCGATCGCCTCCTGAACGCGGCTCAAGACCGTGGTCTGGACCGGGGATCGCCCCGGGGGCATCTCGTCGAGCCCGGAGACGTCTAGGTCGCCGTAGAGGGTCATCGACAGCGTCCTCGGAATCGGCGTCGCGGTCATGATGAGCAGGTCGGGGTCGATCGCCTCCGCCTTTTCCTTGAGCATCACCCTTTGGGCGACGCCAAACCGATGCTGCTCGTCGACAACCGCCACCCCCAGTTTGTGGAAGCGGACCCCTTCCTGGATCAGGGCGTGGGTTCCGACCAGGATGTCGACCTGGCCCGAGGCGACATCGTCGAGCAGAGCCTTCCTGCTCATGTTCGAGCGGTAATTGGAGGCCGCGGTCGAGCCGGTGATCAGCCCGATGTGCACCGCCGGCCCCTCTTTCCCGAAGAGGCTCTCCATCCCCAGGTCACTGTCGGCCGCGAACGGCTCAGGTGACAGCCCGGCCTCGGCGAGGAGCCCGGTGACCCCGAGGAAATGCTGAACTGCCAGCACCTCGGTCGGAGCCATGATCGCCCCCTGCCAGCCCCCCTCGACCCCATAGAGAAGAGTGGTCACGGCGACCACGGTCTTGCCGGATCCGACCTCTCCGTGGAGGAGGCGGTGCATGGGATGCGGCTCCTCGAGATCCGAGACGATCTCCGAAAGGACCCTGACTTGAGCCCCGGTCAGCTCGAAGGGGAGGCCCTCTACGAATCGGGCCGTCAACTCACCGGTCGGCTTGTGGGCGAACCCGGTGGCATCCTCGGTCTGTCGCCGCTTCCTCAACGCCAGCGCCAGCTCGAGCCGGAACAGCTCGTCATAGATCAAGCGGCGTCTGGCAGGAAGAGTCTGGTCTTCGGTATCAGGGAAATGAATCAGGCCGTATGCCTCGTCCCGGCCCATGAGCCCGTTGCTGGCCAGGACCACCTCGGGGATCGGGTCGGGGATGGGCCGTGCTCGCTTCAGCGCGTTGTTGACCGCCCTGAGGAAGTCCCCGGTCTTGACAGTTCCCACCTGGGAGTAGACGGGGACGACCCGGCCGGTGACCAGTGGCTCGGCATCCCCGTTCAGCACCTCGACGGCGGGGTTCGACATCTGGAGGCTGCCTCGAAACGACTCCACGGTCCCGGAGAACGCAGCTTCGGTCCCGGGGGGGAGCTGCTTCTCCCGAAAGTTCTGGTTGAACCACACCACCTTGAGCGATCCGGTGTCGTCGGAGATCACCGCCTCGGTCATCGTGAACCGGGGGCGGGGGCGGCGGGTGGCGATCCGCTTCACCTCTGCGATGATCGTCACTTCAGAGCCCGCGGTAACCCCGGCCAGCGGAGGCTTGTCGGTGCGGTCCAGGTAGGTCCTGGGCACATGGTGGAGCAGGTCGACCACAGTGCCCATCCCGGCCTTCTGCAAAGCGGTGATCCGCTTGGCACCGAGGGACTTGACCTCGGACACCGGGATCTCGGCGAGACGGCTCAGGGTGGCCATGACCGCATCCGATGCTGAAGCGCTGCCACGATCCCACGGTACAGGCGGAGTGGGACTTGGCTAGGGACGCCGCTATCCTGCCCTCCGGTCGTAACGGTCCATGCGGGCCGTCCGCCCTCCGACCCTCCCAGGAGTTTTCGCCATGTCTTATCGCTGTGAGATCTGCGGCAAGGAGCCGTCATACGGCAAGACCGTCAGCTTCTCTCACAAGAGGAACAACAGGCGCTGGCTGCCCAACATCCAGCGGGTCCGGGTTCGCCACGGGTCCAACACCCGTCGCGCCCGGGTGTGCACCTCCTGCATCCGGGCCGGCAAGGTGGAAAAGGCCTGAACATGCCCCAGGGTGTGGTCAAGGCCTACGACCCCGTGACCGGCGTCGGGATCATCGTCCGTGACGAGGACCGTGGTGAGGTCTTCCTCCGTCCCGGTTCGCTGAAGGGCTCGATCTTCCGAACTCTTCGCCAGGGCCAGCGGCTCGTATTCGAAACCGTCGAGGAAGACGGTCGCGAGTTCGCGATGACCGTCCGGGTGGGCCAAGAGGGCTACTGAGGCTGCGGGGCAGCGGGATCGCCTGTCCAATACCGCCCCGTGGGCGATCAACTAGGGTCGCTCCGACCCCAGACCCTAGGAGGCTCAGTTGGTCCAGGCCTACGTCCTGATCCAGACCGAGGTCGGCAAGGCCGCCCTCGTGGCAGAGGAAGTGCGAAATATCGTCGGTGTCGACTCCGCCGATGATGTGACCGGACCCTACGACGTGATCGTCAAAGCGACATCAGAGGATGTCGACTCCCTCGGCAAGCTGGTCGTGGCCAAGATCCAGGCGATCGAAGGCATCACCCGCACCCTCACCTGCCCGGTAGTCCACCTCTGATCCGGACCGGCACCGACCAAGCAAGAGCCGGCGATCGCCGGCTCTTCCCGTAGGTAGCCGTCAACCGAGCTTTGAGGCGATGGTCCCCGCGTTGCGCAGCGCGGTCCCGTCGCTTCCGACTGTTGAGAACACTCGCATGGGATTGGCCTCGGCCTCGGCGAGCATGTCGCTGAAGAGGCGCTCCCTGGTCACCAGTGGGTCGATCCACAGATATGCGCCCATAGAGCCGGGGATGGTGTTGACCTCGTTGACCAGGACCTCGCCCTCCCTTTCCAGGAAGTCGATCCTGGCCACGCCCCTCAGCCCTGCGGCCTCCGTGACCCGCGCCGACAGCCGCCTCACCTCCTGTTCGAGCTCCGGCTCGATGTTCGCAGGCAACTGCCGACCGGAGCTGACCTCGCCCCCCCAAGCCAGATACTTCTGGTCATAGGAATAGATCCCATCGCCGGCCCGGGACGGGGCCTCGATTGCCGAAGACTCGAAGGCGGGATAGGTGCGGACCGCAACCTGGAGGTCCCGGCTCCCGGCAAGGAAATGCTCGACAACCGCCCCCCGGTCGAAATACGACGACGTCTTCTTCAGGGCGAGAACGGTCTCCCAATCGTCCGCCACCTCGATCCCGATCGAGGAACCGCCGAAACGGGGCTTGACGATAAAGGGACCGGAGAACGCGGGGACGCCTTCGTAACCGGTGGCGACCAGGGCACGGTCCAGGGTGGGCAGGCCGGCCGCGGCCATGGAAGCCCCAAAGGCGAGCTTGTCCATCCCCAGGGCCGACGCCGCCTGGCCGGGGCCTGTGTAGCGAAGGCCGGCGATATCGAGCAGGCCCTGAAGGGTGCCATCCTCCCCTGGGCCGCCATGACATGCGATCAGCACCGCAGTCACGTCGAGGGGCCTCTTCTTGAGGATCAAGCCTCTCCCCGGTGCAGCCACGAATTCCAATTCGCGGGAGCGTCGGGGCACCCCGTCGACGAAGTCGGACGCCTCCAGCCCGCTGTCGATCAGGTGCCAGTCCCCGGTCTTCGCCCAGTAGACGGCATGGGTGTCCCCCAGGGCTCGTGTGACCTGGAGCCCGGTGAGAATAGAGATGTCGTGCTCGTCGGATGGCCCTCCGAAGATCACCGCCGGCTTGGCCATTCTCACTCCTCAGGGATAGTGGTCGGGGAGGTCGTTCTCGTAGAGGACCGCATCCCCGGGCCCGAGATGGTCGCGCACCCAGGTGACGGCTTCATCACGGGAGGCGACGACGGTAACCGACGCCCGCCCATTGGCGGAACCACGCAGTAGGGCTGAGCGATTGGTGCGAGCCACGACAACTATGTCATCGACGATCTCGGCGGCGGCCGCCGCGAACACCTCGTTTTCCCTGGCCTGGATCGGCCCCAGCTCCACCATCCCCGGTGTGACCAGCACCCGGCGGCCTCCGTCGGCCAGGGCCTGGAGCCGGCTCAAGGCGAGATGGGCGCCCGCAGGGTTCGAGTTGTACGTGTCGTCGATGACGAGGAAGCCCCGCTCGGAGCGGGTGACTGTCTGTCTGTGCTCGGGTCGGGGCAGTCCCCCGAGGCGGGAGACGATCCGGTCCGGGTCAACGCCGATAGCGAGGCAGATGCCGAACGCCACCCCCAGGTTGATCTCCAAGGCCCCGTCCGGGACCGCGGCCAAGGCATGGCCATCCAAGTAGATCTGACCATCGCGCATCTCGACCCGGGCCCGATCCCGGGTGGACACGGTGATGACCTCCATGGACCCTTCCCTCTCCGCTGCCAATCGGTGGAGTAGGGGATGATCGACCGAGAGGACTCCCACCTTGGCCCCGTCCAGGATCTCGGACTTGGCGCTCACGATCCGCTCCTCGGTCCTGAAGCGCTCGAGGTGGACCGGCCCGATGGCCAGGATCGCCGAGACTTCGGGGCGGATCCAGCTGCAGAGCTCGGCGATCTCACCCGGCCCGTAGGTCCCCATCTCGGCGACGAAGATCTCGGTGCCCGGGACCAGCTGCTCGTTGATCGCCCTGGCCAACCCCATTCGATTGTTGAACGAGGCAGGGCTGGCCACCACCCGGAACGAACCCGAGAGGAGGTGAGCTGCGTATTGCTTGGTGGTGGTCTTCCCGTAGGAGCCGGTGATGGCAACCACCCGGGCCCCGGAGGTCGCGAGCCTGGAACGCGCTTGATCGACCCATTTCCGCCCGAGATGATCCTCGAGCGGAGCGAGGACCAGGAGGGCCAGGTCGATCAGCTCCGGGAGGATGAATAGAGCAAGGACAACAACGACGCCAGATTCCAGCACGGCACCGACCCCGACTACGGCTGCGAACAGAAATCCTGACAGCGCCGCGAGCCGTCGCAGCCTTCCGGTCCAGGCCAGAGGGGATGTCCGCCCCCGGACCCCGAGACCCACCGGGCCCACTTGGGCCAACGGGACGAGGAACCCCCACCACGGGCTCCACACCAACGGCGCGGCGACACCGAGCGTCATGATTGTGCCTAGTGCAATATTCAGCGGGCCTTTGCTCCACCACCGCGTGGCGAAAGTGCCGACCGAACCGGCCAGATAATGCTCCCTCTGTGCAATCCGCAGCCAACGGAGCCCTGCCGGAACCGAGGCCAGGGCACAGGCGGCGGCCAGGGCCCAGATCATCCGACGAGCGCCCGGTCGATCGCGGTGCGCAGCAAGTCAGGTGCCTGGACCGGCACCAGATGGCCGACTCCTTCCAAAACCTCCAACTCTGCCCTCCCGCCGGCATCGGCGATCACGCGCAACGCCTCTCGGGCGACCTCGAGCGGCACCTCCCGATCGACCGACCCCCAGAGCAGCGTCACCGGCGAGGAGAGGACCTGCAGTTGCGGCTCGTAGCTCTCGTGGATCACCTTGACCAGGATGTCGCGCATCACGCCGCTTGCCGCCCGGTAATCCGCGGAGCCCCGTTCGCGGCGCAGCCTCTCCATGCGCTCGTCACCGATGACTCCCACCCGATTCAACGCCCGCACGGCCCGATAGCCGAGGGAGGGCTTCCGGCTGGGGGCGATTCGAACCAGGGGGGCGCCGGTGAGGACCAGAGGCCCCACTCGATCCGGGTATCGGGCGGCGAGGCATACCGCGACCCGACCCCCGAAGGAGTGGCCGACCAGAACAGGCGGCCGGTCCAGCCCCTCGAGGAGGTTTGCCACCTGGGCCGCATAACCCTCCGCCCCCATCACTTCCTCGGGTGGCGGTGAGGCCCCAAAACCGGGCAGATCGACCGCCAGAGCGTCGAGCCCGGCAAGCGCGCTGCGAAAATCGGCGCCGCGGCGAGCCCAACCGTGGAGGGCAATCACCCGGGGAGGACCGGATCCGGTCGCATCGGCGAACAGTGCCCCGTCCGCGAAAGCGCGCAACGCCACCTATCAATCCTCGATCAGTCCGGGAGAAATGCCGAGAATACAGTCGAAACCCGATGAGCCCGTGACATGGAAGAACTGAAGCCGACCACCCACAAGGCAATGGCCCGCTTCCGGGCGTCTCTGCTTCGTCGCGCCTCGGCGGTCGCCTGGGTGGTGATGATCATCATCTCGGCACAGGCGGTGAGGGAAAGCGTGTTCGCCGAACCGCAGTTCTGGATCCCGATGACCGGGCTCGCCGCCCTGCTCGTGGTGTCGACTGCGGCTCGATGGGACCGGATCATGGCCACTACGGCCGCTCCCTGGATCGCCACCGGGTGGCTGACCGGGCTCATCGTCGGGATCACCGCCCTCGCGGTCATCCCCGAGCTGACCGCAACCGCCCAACCGATCCTGTTCGGGATCGCCGCCGTATCCGGTTTGCTCCTCACCTGGTGGGCCCATGCTCTGGTGACGGTCCTCATCATGGGTGCCATCTCCTTCGTCGCGTTCACTCTCGGGGCTGCCGACGCAATCCCCGATGTCCTGGCGCCGGTGCTGACCGTCGCTGTGGTCGCCGCGGCGACTGCGCTGGTCGGGCTCGAGTTCGAGCGCGAGGCGGTGCGCTCTGCCGGCCGCGAGCTGCAGATCGACCAGCAACGACTCGACTTCGAGCGGCTGTACGAGGTGAGTGCGACGCTGGCCCGCGCCGAGTCCCTGGCCGAGATCGTCCCCCACCTGATCGGGACCATCTGCAAGTACCTCGATGCACAGGTGGGAGTGGTCCTCCTCTACAACCCGGACCGGCACCGGCTCGAGGTGATGAGCCCGATCTGGGTCAACGGATACCCGCTCGACGCCGATCCGATCGTGCTCGATGTCGCCGCAGCAGGTGTCGTCACTCAGACCTATCGGGCCGGCAAGCCGCTTCATGTGCGGGAGGTTGATCAGGACACGGACTCCCATGTCCTCCTCAAGGAGCTCGGTCTTAAGCAGGCCCTGGTGGCGCCACTCAAGGTGGAGAGCCTCCGCGTCGGGGTCATCATCGTGGGCGACCCCTACGTCGGGACCTTCACAGAAGACCAGTTGGACCAGCTGGGGTCGCTGGCCGCCCCGGCAGGGCTGGTCCTGTCCCAGATCGGGCGATACGAGGCGCAAGCGGACATGACGCGCCGCCTGGAGGAGGTCGCCCAGATGAAGAGCGACTTCGTGTCCACCGTCAGCCATGAGCTGAGAACTCCCCTCACCTCCATCATCGGTTCCCTCGACACCGTGAACCGCCCCGAGCTGGCTCCGACGCAGCCCACGGCCCAACAGCTCCTCTCAACGGCCCGGCGCCAGGCGGGTCGGCTGCAGAGGCTGATCGACGACCTGCTCGTGGTGTCCCGGATCGACCGGGGGGCGATACCGGTTCACTTGGAGCCGATCCCGGTCAAGCAGGCGTTCGAGGAGGTCAACCGGGTGGTGTCCATCGAGCCCACCTTTGCCGTGGAGCCCGAGACCCTGACGGTGGAGGCCGACCGCGACCATCTGAGCCGGATCCTGATCAACCTGGTGGAGAACGCCGCCAAGTACGCCGCCGGGAGCTCGGTGGAGCTGTTCGCGTGGGAGCGGGGGCAGCGAGCGATGATCGCGGTCGTCGACCATGGCCCGGGAATTCCGGAGACCGAACGGGAGCGGGCCTTCGAGCGGTTCACCCAGGTCGACCAGTCGGACACCAGGTCCAAGGGAGGCACCGGCCTCGGCCTCTCGATCGTGAGGAGTCTCGCCGAGGTCATGAACGGCTCGGTCCGGGTCGAGGAGACCGAGGGCGGAGGGGCCACCTTCGTCGTCGAGCTTCCCTTGGCCCCTGCTCTTCAGGGTGCCCACATAAGGGCTTAGGCCTTCTCGCCTTCCCCTACCGCGACGGCGTGGAACCCGCCATCGACGTGGATCACCTCGCCGGATGTCATCGGTGCCCAATCACTGAGCAAAACGCAGATCATGCGAGCCACCGGCTCGGGGTTGGTCGGGTCCCAGGCAAGAGGCGAACGGTCGCTCCACACCTTCTCGAAGGCGTCGAAGCCCGGGATCGATTTGGCGGCGATTGTCAGCAGCGGCCCGGCAGAGACCGCATTGACCCTGATCCCCCGGGGGCCCAGGTCCTTGGCCAGATACCGGGTCACACTCTGCAGAGCAGACTTGGCCACCCCCATCCAGTCGTATGCGGGCCAGGCCTGGGTGTTGTCGAAGTCGAGAGTCACCATCGCCCCCCCGCCCGCTGCTTCGAAGAGCGGGAGAAGGGCCACGGTCAGCGTCTTGTAGGAGAAGGCCGAAGTGACGAAAGCAGTCTGTGCCGACTCGACGGGGGTGTTCAGGAAGTTGCCACCCAGGGCGTCGTCGGGAGCGAAGGCAATGGCGTGGAGAGCGCCGTCGATCCGACCCCAACGGGTGTCGAGGTCGGCGACAACCGAATCGACCTGGGCCGGGTCGTTGATGTCGAGCTCGAGGACCGGGCACTCGGAGGGCAACCTCTGCACGGAGCGCTCGGTCAACCGCAGCCCGCGCCCGAAGCCGGTGGCGACGATCTCTGCGCCTTCCTCCTGGGCGATCCGAGCCGCGTGCCACGCGATCGAGTCATCGGTGAGCACCCCTGTTATCAGCAGTTTCTTGCCTTCGAGCAGCATTTGCCCTCCTAGAAGCTCTTGCCGAACGTCATGATGCCCCTGATGGCCAGGCCCATGGCGAACAGAAGGAGCAGGCCGTAATACAGCGTGGGCCGCCGGCGAAACTGGGCGCGATAGATGTAGGAGAAAGTGAAGGTCACCGCGATCACCACGCCATAGAAGACGTGCTGGTTGCCGGGCTCGACTCCCCCCGAGGCGACGATGACCCCGGTCACGACCTGGACCAGGAGCCCGACTACGGCCAGCCCGACCGCCCACAGGAACGCACGGGGCGGGCTCTCCCTGCGGAACATGGCAACCCCCCAGAGCCCGACCAACCCGCTGATCCCGGCGGCCAAATAGCCCCAGGTGGTGTGGAACGAGCTCACCTGTGGAGCATAGGGTGGGCCATTCCCGCCGGCGGATTTTCGACCATCAAGTAGGAGACCCCGGGCAGTGACCGGATTACACTCTGCGTGGCAGGCAGGAAGGGAGTTTGAGATGTTCGAGGCAGTGGAGTTCATCGAGGCACCCGGTCAGCCGGAACCGAGCGAGACGGTCCTCGGCGAGTTCGCCGAGGAGATGGAGGCAGTGCAGAGGGCTCGGACGGCCAAGATGGAGTTCGCCACCTCCGCTTCCAAGGCGTACGCATGGTGGGTGGTCCGCCAGCAAGGCGCCAAGCTCGCCCATTTCATCGCAGACTCCAAGAGCGACAAGGAGTTCGTGCTCGACCTGACCTCCGGGCAGCTCATCGAGGTCTAGCCCCCTCCCCCACCGTTTTCGCGCGCCGTTCTTGGGCTATAGGTCGATATCGGCGAGACAAAACGGCGAATGCCCGGACCGTAGGGCGGCCAGGCCGCGGCGATGAGCTAGGCCTCTACCTCCGACAACTCGATGGTGTTGCCGTCGCCGTCCTTGAACCAGGCAGCCTTGAATGGGCCCATGGTCATCAGACCGTCGACCGTCTTGAAGTCGGGCAGGTCGTACTCCTCGAACTCCAGCCCTCGGGATCTCAAGTCCGACATCACCGCCTCGATGTCGGTGACCTGAAAACTGGCAGCCGTGTTCTGGGCCGTCCCGGCATAGCCGCTCGGGGTGATCACAAACCAGGTGCCCTGGGCACACTCGTACCAAAGGCCACCGGGGTCCTCTTTCGCCGGTGCGGTCCCGGTCTTCTCCTCATACCAGGATCGGGCCCGAGCCAGGTCATGTGAAGGCAGGACGGCGAAGACCTTGAACTGGGAGAGCACGACTGACTTCCTTTCGGGCGCGGAGCCGACGCTACTCCTCGAGAAGTAGGTCGGCGTACTGGTCCCGAACCACCTTCTTGTCGAACTTGCCGGTGCCGGTCTTCGGGATCTGCTCGATGAACACCACCCTGTCCGGCATCCACCACTTGGCCACCCGGTCCTCGAGGAAGTCCAGGACGTCCTCCTCGGAGACCTCGGAGCCTGGATTGGCAACCACGAACGCCGCCGGGCGCTCCTGCCACTTGACGTGCTTGAGACCCACGACGGTTGCCTCGGCGACGCTGGGGTGAGCCATGATCGCGTTTTCCAGGTCGATGGTGGAGATCCACTCCCCACCCGACTTGATGACGTCCTTCGCCCGATCAGTGATCCGGATGTAGCCCTCGGGCGTGATCTTGGCGACATCACCGGTGCGCAGCCATCCGTCCTCGAATGACTGGGCAGACCGGGGGTCGCGGTAATACTCGGCCGCGATCCAGGGCCCGCGGATGAGGAGCTCGCCGAAGGCAACTCCGTCGTGGGGCAACTCCTCCCCGATGTCGTCCACGATCTTCACCTTGAGGCCCGCTATCGGCATCCCCGCCGTCTCCAGGAAGTCGAGCTGGCGATGCAGGTCCCACTCCTCCATCTCGGGCTTCAATGTTGCGGTGGAGGCCACCGGGTTGGTCTCGGTCATTCCCCAGCCCTGGACCACCCGAATCCCCCGCTCCACCCAGAACCACTCGATCATGGCCCGGGGTACGGCAGACCCTCCGCAGAGGAAAGCCCGAATCGAGGAAACGTCGACCTCGGGGTGGGCCTCGAGGTGTTGCCTGATCCCGAGCCAGACGGTGGGCACGCCGGCGCTGAACGTGACCTTTTCACCCTCGAAGAGACGGACCAGGCCCTCGGGAGTGAGATCGGGCCCGGGATAGGTGAGCTTGGCCCCTTGGGCGACGGCCATGAACGGGTAGCCCCAGGCCGAGGCATGGAACATCGGGACCACGGGCAACACGTTGTCCGAGGCGGTCATCGCGTAGTTGGCCAGGTTGGAGATGGTATGGAGGTAGGTGGAGCGCTGGGTGTAGGCCACTCCCTTGGGGTTGCCGGTGGTCCCCGAGCTGTAACAGAGCATCATCGGCGACCGCTCGTCGAGCTCCGGCCATATGCCGTGCTCGGGCACGTCACCGATCAGGTCCTCGTAAGAGATGGACCCCGAGAGCGCGGGGTCGGCATCCGGGCCCATGACCACGTAGGTCTCGACCGTCTCCAGCTGCCTGGCGAGCGGCGCCAGCAGTGGGACCAGGTCGGGATCGACGAACATGACACGGTCGCCGGCGTGATTGACGATGTAGGCAACCTGGTCGGCGAACAGCCGGATGTTCACCGTGTGACAGATCAGCCCCGTGTTGGCCGTGGCCCAATAGAGCTCGTGATGCCTCCGGTTGTTCCAGGCGAAGGTCGCGACCGCGTCGCCGCTGCCCAGGCCCAGACCCTCGAGGGCGGTAGCCAGTCTCCGGACCCGGGCATCGGTTTCCCCGTAGGTGCTTCGCACCTGGGAACGGTCTGCCTCGACCGAGACGATCTCCTGGTCGGGATAGAGCCAGACCGAACGGTCATAGAGCGTCGACAGGTTCAGGGGAAAGTCGTCCTGCATGTGAGGCATCAGGCGCCTCCCAGCAGTTTCCTCTTCTCCGTCTCGAACTCCTCGTCGGTGAGCTTGCCCTCGTCATGGAGCCGGGAGAGGGTGTCGAGCTGCGAGGCAGCGCTCTGAGGTGGAGAAGGCGCGGGCGCCGGAGACGCGCCGCGCATTTCCACCATGCGTCGTTCCCGTGCCTCATAGATGGTCTTCTGGATGGCCTCCGGATTCGGGATGTCCGTGTAGCGGGACTGCCCATGGGTCCCTGCCGACTCGATGAGCAGGTCGCCAGATCCGAACATCCTCTCGATGACACCCTGCTTGAAAGCCACGTCATTGATGACCTCGAGCGGGATCTCCTTGCCCTGCTTGGAGATCAATCCGGCGCGGTGGATCACCCGCTCGTTGGTGATCACGTGTTGGGTCGTCCACCAGCGGGTGAACTCGGTCACGACCAGGACGAACCAGATGACGACGAGGGCGGTGATCACCCATCCCTGTCCGGTGAACGAGAAGGTGACCGCGATCAGGATCACGAGCACTCCCACCAATACCGTGAGTAGCACCTCCTTGACTATTTGAAGCCAGTGAGGCTTGAACTCGGTGATGATCTCCTCACCGGGGCTGAGCAGCTTCGTCGGGTATCCCATGAGTCCGAGGCTACATACGGGCTGTGAGGGGTGACGGCAGGTCTGACGCGAGAAGGCCCCGAGGGAGCATTGGCCGAAGCCTCAACCCTCTCGGGGCTCTCGACCCGTTCGATGTCGGGCCGGGGACCCAACTCCGATCGGGAGTTTCGTCGTGGCCGAAGCCGCCGACGTGCGCTCACGGGACTGCCCCGATCCGAAGACCGGTGCGATCCTGTGATCGCTCTCCCCGTTTCCAGGGAGGTTGCGGATCCGAGGATCCGCCGGCCGATTGACCGCCCGACGATCCCGAAGGATCCCCGTTCGGCCCGTCGGCCAAACCCTGAGCCCGCGGTTTCCCGTTGGCTCCGGGCCCCGCATCGGGGAATTCTTCCCGGCCCGGCTCTCGCCGTTCCGTACCCACGATCCGGGTCGCCGCAGGGTCTCCCCCTTGGCGTGACCGGCAACGTAGACCGCCCTATTGGCGGTGGCAAACCCGAAGCACGATTGGTTTTCGCGTTCTTCGAATGCTTTTCGCGAACCGTCCTTGGTGCCGCGATCACAGGGACTCAATAGCATCGACGTCCAGTTACGCGAGAAACCCCGAGGGAGCTCCGGCCGAAGCCGCAGCCCTCTCGGGGCTCTCGAGCCACCTGCCGGGAAAGCGGGCCCCCAGCTGGTGGCGATCCGGAGAAGCCGAAGCCTCTCCTTCCCCAACCCGGGCGAACCCGTGTCGGTAGTCGGGAAAGTACGAAGTCGGCAATTGGATTTCAACCCCATTCGCATTCGAGTTTTCGCGCCCTGCCGATTCTTTTCGCGGGTGGTGCCCGAGCCTCCGCGTTTCTGTCGCACCCCGGTCTTACACTCGGCGGAGTGACCGTTGAATTGGGTTTGCCCCGCCTGGAGACCCTCTCCCCAAGCCGAGCCGGGGACTTCAAGACCTGCCCCCAGCTGTTCAAGTTCCGGGCAATCGACCGGCTTCCCGAGCCGACGTCGGTGTATCAGGCGAGGGGCACCACCGCTCATCTCGCCCTACAACGGTTATTCGACCACCCCGCCGTGGAGCGCTCCCCTGCGCTGTTGTACGACCTGTTCCGCGAGGCCTGGACCGAGCTCCGCGGGGACGAGGAGTTCGAAGGGCTCTTCGACGGCATCGAGGCCGAGCGCCAATGGGGCATGGAGTCCATGGAGCTCCTCGCCAACTACTTCGGCGTCGAGGACCCGAAGTCTTTCGACCCGGTCGATAGAGAGCTCGACATGCTCGAGGACCTCGATGGCATCGTCATCCGCGGCATCCTCGACCGGATCGATCGCGATCGCGACGGCCGGCTGGTCATCACGGACTACAAGACCGGGAGAGCGCCCCCGGAACGATATGCGCTCCCTGCCTTCTTCGCCCTCAAGATCTACGCCCTGCTCATCCGGCGCCGAACTGGGGAGACGCCGAGCGAGATCAGGCTTCTCTACCTGAACGGCCCGACCGAGTATCGGCTTGCTATCGACGATCGGCAGCTCGACGCTATGGACGGACAGCTGCGCGCCCTGTGGAATGCGATCGAGCGGGCGATGGCTTCAGAGCGTTACCCGACCCGCCCTGGCCGTCTCTGTGACTGGTGCTCGTTCAAGGGGATCTGCCCAGCTTTCACCGAGCCGGACTAGTGGCCTGCCCTTGAAATAGGGCCGCTAGGGGAAGATCCCTCGCACCAGCTTGGCGTCGGCCACCTTGCGAATCCCCTTGATCAGGGCGGCGCTCCTCATGTCGACCTTCTCGCTCAGTGTGATGTTGTGCACATCGCTGAATGCACGGGTCATGATCTCACGGAGCCGGGCCACGACTTCGTTCTCGGTCCAGAAGTACTTCTGCACGTCCTGGACCCACTCGAAATAGGACACGGTGACCCCTCCGGCGTTGGCCAGGATGTCGGGGACGACGAATACCCCTTTGGCCCTGAGCAGGTCGTCTGCCTCGAGAGTGGTCGGCCCGTTGGCGCCTTCGATTATCAGCTTGGCCTGGACCTGCTCGGCATTGTCCGCCCGGATGACGTTCTGGACCGCGGCCGGCACCAGGACATCCACCGGCAGCCCGAAGATCGCATCCCCCTCGATGTGATCGGCGTCTGGAAACCCTTCGAGGAACCGGTTCTCGTCGACCCACTTGGTCAACGCATCGACGTCGAGGCCGTCGGGGTTGTACACGGCACCCGAGATGTCCGATACCGCAACCACGTTGACGCCCATCTGCTGACCTGCGATCGCCGCGTAGCGGCCGACGTTCCCGAACCCGTGGATGGCCACGGTCGCGGCCGAGGTGTCGAGCTCGACCGCCGCCGCCGCCTGAGGCAAGAGGAACATGAGCCCTCGCCCGGTCGCCTCCCGCCGGGCAACGCTTCCTCCGAGCGCGGGCGGCTTGCCGGTTACCACCGCCGGCACCGCATGCCCGACGTGTTGGGAGTAGGTGTCCATGAGCCAGGCCATAACCTGCTCGTTGGTGCCCAGGTCCGGCGCCGGGATGTCGGTGTCGGGCCCGATCACGTTGATGATCTCCATGGTGAACCGGCGGGTGACCCGCTGCAGCTCCGCCCTTGACAGCTGCATCGGATCGAGCCGCACCCCGCCCTTTGCACCACCGAACGGGACACCGACGATCGAGCACTTCCAGGTCATCAGCATCGCGAGTGCAGCCACCTCGCCGAGGTCCACATCGGGGGCGAACCTGATCCCTCCCTTGGTCGGCCCCATGGTGGTCAGGTGTTGGACCCGGTACCCGAAGAGCGTCTCCACCTCCGAGTAGTTGTCGTGGCGGAACGGGAAGCTGACGACGGTCGCCTTCTGGGGGACGCGAAGTCGGTCGGCGACGTTGTCATCGAGGCCCATCAACCGGGCGACCCGATCGAACTGGCCGACCGCCTCGTTGTACATCGGGGATGCGAACTCGTGCTGGGTGGCCTTGGTCGCCTCGCCATGGGTCGTTGTCATGCCACATCTCATCCTAAGCCGGATCGGGCCGTCGGCTACTTCCTGTCACACCCGGTGCTTAGCGTGCCAGGTATGAACACATACACCCCTTTTTGGCAACAACAGGGTGAAACCCCGGTCGATCCGTTCCAGGACCCCGTGGCCTATCTCCGGTGCTTCGGCATCGAGGCAGAGCTGGTCGCATCCTTCCCGGTCGGTCTCACCCCGGCAGCCTGAGACGTACGATCGAGTCGTGACTGGTGGCGAGATCCGGATAGACCCTGGATCCTGGGATATCTGGGTGGCAAGCCCCGCCGGCCCACAGCTGATCGTGGCGGGGCCGGGGACCGGCAAGACCGAGTTCCTCGTGGGAAGGGTGGCGCACATCGTCAATGCCGGGCTCGCCCGTCGAGACGAGGTTTCGTTCCTCACGTTCTCCCGCCGTTCGGCTGCCGATATCAAGCGTCGGGTCACCGAGGCCATCGGCGGCTCGGGTGCGCCCATCGACTCCTCTACTTTCCACTCCCTGGCTCTCCGGTTGCTCGAGTCGGCCTCCGGAGTGCGGCCGGTGCCGCTCACGCCTCCGGAGCAGGTTCGAGTGGTCGCCGGGCTGCTTGCCTCGGAGGACCCCGGAGCGTGGCCGGTCGCCTATCGCGGGATCCTGACAACCCGTGTCTTCGCCGGCGAGATCGCCGACTTCCTCACCCGTTGCTCGGAGCGGCTCCTCTCCCCCGACGAGCTTGCCGAAAGAGCCGCCAGCCGCGCTGATTGGAAGGGGATCCCTGGCCTCTTCTCCCGGTATCGGCGGGCATTGGAGGAGCTGGCGAGGACCGACTACGGCACCCTCCTGGTGTCGGCCGTCGAGCTCCTGCGAACACCCGCCGGCTTCGAGCTCGCCGACGGGTTTCGCTATGTGGTCGTCGACGAATACCAGGACACCACCCCGGCACAAGCCGAGATGGCGCGGCTTCTCGCAGCGCCACATGGGAACCTCACTGTCGCCGGCGACCCCTATCAGTCGATCTATTCGTTCCGCGGCGCTGAGCTGCGCAACATCGCCGCATTCACCGACGAGCACCCACAGGCGACCCGGATCATCCTCGACGGGAGCATGCGGGTGCCCCGGGAGATCCTGGAGTCGGCTCTTCGAGTTGTCTCCTCTGGCGAGCTGCCGGGCTCGGCCGGCCCGGTCCGGCCTGCCGCGCATCGGGGCCGGGTTGAGGCCTACACATTCGACCAGGAGACCTCCGAAGCCGACTGGATAGCTCGTGAGGTCGAGCAAATGATCAGTGTCGAGGGGGTGGGGCCCGCATCGATCGCGGTGTTGGTTCGCTCCAAGCGCGAGCTGCTCAGGGAATTGGCCCGTGCCCTCGACCGGCGGGGCATTGCCCACGACCAACCAGACAGCCGCCTTGTCGATCATCCCGCGGTTCGCGTCTTCCACGACCTGGCAATCGTGGCCGGTCTCGGATCCGGAAGTCGCCCGACGACACCTGGCGAGATGGCGGACGTCGATCGGGCCGTGCGCCGCATCCTCCTCGGTCCGCTCTTCTCGGTTGGGTTGGGGAAGGAGCGAGACCTGTTGAGAGTGCGGAGGAGGACCAGGGCATCTTGGCCGGATGTGATCGGCGCCGGGCTCCCAGACGAGGCGAGCCTCGCCGGGCTGATCGGCGATCCATCATGGACCGACTCTGTTCCGGCAGTCGATGGGCTCTGGGAGGCATGGAGTCGACTCGACGCTTTCGAGCGGCTCGTTGCCGACCCCGCCAGGAGCGAATGGCGGAGCGCGATCACGTCCTTCGCCCAGGTGCTGGGGCGCCAGGCCGACCGCGACCGCACCGTGACCCTGCTCGGTTTCTTCGAAATGGCCGACGAGGAGGGATACGAAGTCGATCCCCTCATCCCGCACCGCCCGGACGCCCAGCAAGTCGCCTTGACCACCCTCCATCAATCCAAGGGCCTCGAGTTCGATGCGGTGTTCATTGCCAACGCGGTGGAAGGCGTCTTCCCCGATCTCCGGCGAAGCCGCCGCATGCTGCGACCGGAACTGTTGTCGCCAGAGCGGATTAGCGACGGGACCGCCCAACACCTGTTCCAGGTGCAGGAAGAGATGCGGCTCGCCTACACCGCCATGACCAGGGCACGCCTGAGGGTGGTGTGGACGGCCACCAACGCAGGCGCCGATCAGGGGGAACACCGCCCATCTCGCTTCCTGGTGGCAGCCGCCGGCGCCGCCTCGATCTCCGAGATCGGGCCCCCGGTCGAGGTAGATCGGCCACCGGTGACCGTGATGGAGGCCGAAGTGGCGATGAGACGCGCAGCTCTCGACCCGACACGTCCATCGCCGGAGCGTCTCGCCGCCACCCGGGTTCTGGCCTCGCCTCCCGGTGACTGGTGGGAGCCATCGGCGTTTGCCGGGGTGCCCGCCCCCGGGCCGGATCGGCCCATCCTTGGGGCAAAGGTCACCCTGTCCCCCAGTCAGGCCGATATGTACTCGACCTGTCCCCGGAGATACGCGCTCGAGCGGCGGCTCCGGCTGGGCGACGCCGACTCCCCGCACGCCCAATTCGGCACCCTGGTGCACTCCGCTTTGGAACGCGCCGAGAAGGAGGTGGTGGGAAGCGGGCAAGCCCATGCCGAGTTGGACGCAGTGCTCGAGCACCTGGAGACCGTGTGGTCCCAGGATGCCGACTTTGGTACGCCCGAACTGGATGCCGCATGGCTTCGCCACGCCCGGGCCCTGGCAACGAGGCTATATGCGAGCTGGCCGAGCCCGGAGGGAGTCCCCATCGACCTCGAGATGAAGATCGAGGCGACCATCGACGACGTGCCGTGGACCGGGGTGATCGACCGGCTGGAGCGAACACCCGACGGGCTCAAGGTCGTGGACTACAAGACCTCGAAGCGCCCACCGTCGTTCGCCGATGCCGCCGGATCGATCCAGCTCGCCTTCTATGCGACCGCCGTCGCCAGGAGCACGGGCGAGCCCGTCATCGCGGCCGAGATGTGGTTCCCCCGGGCCGAGTCGAAGTCGGTCACCACGCGTTCGCTGGACATGAGCAGCCTGGTGACACTCGAAGAGGAGATGGCTCGAGTGACATCGGCGATCAAAGAAGAGAAATGGGAGCCAACCATCGGTGAGGGCTGCAAGTACTGCAGCTTTCGGCTGTCGTGCCCCGCCTGGCCCGAGGGAAAAGGGGCCTACCTCCCATGAGCCTGGTACCGAGCCCCGAACAACAGGCGATCCTCGACCTGGGGCTGGGAAATATCCGAATCAGGGCCGGCGCAGGAACCGGCAAGACCACCACCGCGGCCATGATCATCTCCAACCTGATCGATCGACGCGGGGTCGAGCCCGAGCAGGTCCTGGGCATCACTTTCACCAATAAGGCCGCCGCCGAGCTCGCCGACCGGGTGAGGTCGACGATCGAGGGACAGGTGGACGAGGGCCGCCAGGTCGAGGTGCACACCTATCACGGCTTTGCTGCCCAAATCCTGTCGGAGTTCGGTGCCCTGGCCGGGGTCGACACCGGTGTCAAGATCATCACCCCTACGTTCTCACGACAACTGCTCTCGGAGACCTTCGATCGCACCGACTACCAGGCGATCGACATCACCAATCGGCAGAACCTCGACAAGATCAGGGCCCTCGGCGACCGATTGGGGGATCATCTCCTGGAGCCCCGGGATTTGCTCGCGCCTGACTTGCCGGACGACGACGTGTGGCTGAAACGCCAGGAGATGCTGGAGACTCTGAGGACATACGCAGCCGAGAAACGACGCCTTGGTGTCGTGGACTACAGCGACCTGGTCACGCTCTCCACCCGTGTGATGCGGGACAACCCGGGGCTGGCGTCGGAGGTCAGGGACCGCTACCGGGTAGTGCTCCTCGACGAGTACCAGGACACCAATCCGGCGCAACGGGTGCTCCTGGCAACGGTTTTCGGAGATGGGTTCCCGGTGATTGCAGTCGGCGATGAGGACCAGACGATCTACGAGTGGAGGGGAGCGTCTTCCGAGAACTTCGAGCTGTTCTCCCACCATTTCCCGGCGCCCCCGGGGAAGAAGGTCATCGAACGAGGGCTCACCCTCAACCGGAGGTCGTCACAAGTCATCCTCGACGTGGCCAACGAGATCCGGCGCCGGGGCAACCCGGGCGCCCAGGAGCTGCGATCGGACGAACAGCAGCGCGTCGGAGAGGTGATCACCTATTGGGCCGAGGACGCGATCGCCGAAGCCGACTGGATCGCGACCCAGTTGGAGGATCGACACGCCGATGGAATTCCATGGGCGGAGATGGCTGTCCTCTTCCGCAAGAACAAAGACTTCGCCGTCGTACTCGATGCCCTCTCCCGCCACGAGATCCCCGTCGAGGTGGCCAACCTTGGTGGTCTTCTCTCGGTGCCCGAAGTCGCAGAGCTCCGGGCTTGGATGACCATCATCGAGCGACCGGAGGACTCAGGGTCACTGGTTCAGGTGCTCTTTGGCAGCCGGTATCGACTCGGGCTCGCCGACATCGCCCCCCTAACCCGATGGGTGACAACCGCTGTCACCGACCTCGATGACGAAGAGGTGGCGCCGGTGAGTCTTCTCGAGGCCATTGAGAGCCTCGATCAGATCGACGGGATCAGGGCCGAGTCGAGGAAGGCGTTGACCCATTTCCTGACCACCTACCGGGAGGTGCTGGTGGAGAGTCAGGGAATGAGCCTGGTCGAGGTGTGCCGCCTCATCCTCGACCGTGCCCGCGCCTGGCAGGACATCGATGCCTTGCCTCCCACGGCCCGGCTGACAGCGAAGCTGAACCTGCACCGCCTGCTCGACCTCGCCGAGGACTGGAGCCCGCTCTCGGGTCGGCCGTCGCTGACCGCCTTCCTCGACTACCTAGACGTGATGGAGGACGAGCCTGCCGAGGAGCTCGACTCGGCGCACCTCTCGGGCGAGGACGCGGTGACCTTGGTCACCATCCATCGAGCCAAGGGGCTGGAGTGGGATGTCGTTGCCGTGCCCGCAGTGGTGGATCAGAACTTCCCCAGTCGGTCCCATCAATTCCCCGACCCTGTCCGGTTCCCCGAGCATCTCCCCGTCGGGCACCGCATCGACACCGCCTTTGCCGCCTTGCCCGACGACGAGAAAGCCCGGACCGCCTATCTCCGGCAGCGGCACGAGTTGCAGGAGTGGCGCACGGCCTACGTCGCTGCAACCCGGGCGCGATCGACCCTGATGGTCACCGGCAGCTATTGGTACGGGCTCCCCGAGCCCACCATGTCTGCGAAGAAGCCGTCCGCTCTGTTCGAGCTAGTCGAACGACACCCTGCGACCCGGGTCGCCGGCCACGAAAGCGAGCCCCAGAGACCGGCCCTTCTCCGCTGGGCCGCAGAGGCGGTGACGCCCGACCCGCTCTTCGCCTCAGGGTGGGCCGAAGCCATGCGCTCGGCGATCGCCGACCCGACCACCCTCGATGCCGTGGCCAATTCCCTGGGCGTCCAGGCTCGTTATCAGGAGCTGGTGGATTCGTTCACCGGCACCCTGTTCGAGGTCTTGGCCGGTGACCGGCAGTTCCCGCCTCCCGCCCCGGTGAAACAGGTGTCTGTCACCGGGCTGGTGACCTATGCCCAGTGCCCGAAGCGGTATTACTGGTCCGTAGTCGACGGACTGCCCCGGCGACGCAATCCGGCTGCGGTCGCCGGGACCGAGGTCCATCGCCGCATCGAGCTCCATCAAAGGGGTCAGGTCCCCTTCGAGGTCGTCGAAGCCGATTTCTACGATGTGCCCGACGAGGGTTCGGGACCCGGGGCCTTCAAGTCGTTCCTGGCGTCCCGGTTCGCAGAGCGAAACGCGACTCTGGTCGAGGCGCCTTTCGAGATCCAGATGGACAACGGCTATTTGGTGAGAGGCCGGATGGACGCGGTGTACATCGACGACGGCGCCTGGGAGATAGTGGACTTCAAGAGCGGAAAGCCCGCCGACGAGATCGGCCGAATCGTCCAGTTGCAGGCCTATGCCATCGCAGCCACCGATGCCGACCTCGGGCACCCCAAGCCCTCCTCCCTCGACGTCACCTTCGCCTATCTCGGCGATGGCGTCGCCGAACAGAGGTTCCGCGCCGACGGTCCCTGGATGGAGGCAGCTCGGGCCGACATTGCCGGGCTCACCGCAGGGATCGAGGGTGAAGACTTCCAAGAGGTCCCCGGCACCTGGTGCAATTCCTGTGATTTCCTCCGGTTCTGCGGGCCCGGCAAGGAATGGCTGGAGCAGTGATCCTCCTCGCAGCCCTGGTCGGGTACGTCATCGGCAGCATGCCGACGGCGAACGCACTCGCCGGGCTTTGGGGCATCGACCTCCGGGGCGGCGGGACCGGCAATCCCGGGGCCAACAACGCCCGCAGGCTGGGAGGGCCCGGGCTCGCTTTGCTGGTCCTCGTCGTCGAAGTGGCCAAAGGCTTCTTCGCCGTGGTGCTTGGTATGGCCCTAGCCGGTGACCCCGGAGCAGTCTTCGCCGGTCTGGGCGCCGCCGCGGGGAACGTCTACAACGTCTGGTATCGATTCCAGGGCGGCAAGGGCCTCAGCATCACCCTCGGCATCCTCATCGGCGCCTGGCCCGCGTTCGCCCCGGTCGCCCTGTTCGTGCTCGGGTTGTCCGCCGCGATCACCAGGTCGACCGGGATCGGCTCCCTGGTCACTCTGGCGGCGATCTTCGTCGGCTCCCTGCTGTGGGCGGGGACCGGCATCCAGGGCCCGTGGGGAGTGGCCGACCCGGACCTGCTGGTCATACTGGGGATCGGTCTGCCGGCGATCCTTTGGCGACCACACTGGAAGGACGCCCGGGCCCGCCTCAGGCGACCCGCCCCCCTCTGACATCGAGGACGAGCGTCATCGGACCCTGGTTGACCAGGGAGACGCCCATCATCGCCCCGAATCGGCCCGACTCCGCTCGAATCCCCCGCTCCTCGAATAACTGGACCAAGCGGTCGAACATCGGAGCGGCGAGATCCGCTGGCGCGGCTCCGGCCAACGACGGGCGACGCCCCTTTCTCGCGTCGGCGAGGAGAGTGAACGGGCTGACCAGGAGCACCGAGCCCCCGATCTCGCGAAGCGACAGGTTCATCGCACCCGACCTGTCGGCGAACACCCGCAAGTCGCTGATCTTCTCGGCAGCTGCGGCCAGGTCGCGCTCGTCGTCTCCCGCCTCGATGCCGACCAGGAGCAGCAAGCCAGGGCCAATCTCGCCGACGACTTCGTCGCCAACCCTCACCGACGCCTTCGACACCCTCTGCAGGACGATCCGCACGGGGCCGGATTCTGACATCCAAATAGAGTGGCGGACATGACCTCGCGGCGCGAGTCCCCCGATGAGCTCCTGAGTGGCCCGCCAGGAGCAGCCGTGCTCTACCTGTTGGATGTGGCCAGCGAGTACGAGGCCGCCATCCTCGAGAGATGGCTGAAGACGTCGGTCGGGCCGGAGGCGGACATGGTTCGCATCGCGTCCTCGAGACGTGGTTGGGGCGGCGACGTGGATGCGCTATCCGAGCGCCTCGCCTCAGGAAAGAACCGGTATTTGATCCCGGTCCGCGTGGTGTGGATGGCGCCACGGTCCAAGGACGGGAGGCGCTCGGTGAGTTGGGCCGATGTCTTGCAGCCTGGTGACCCTCGGGACCCGCGTGGCCTCCGCGCCCGGTGGATCCGCACTTTTCGCTCGGATCGGGTCCGCCTCATCGCAGCCCGAGGAGCTTTTCTCGGAGACCTGAATTCGGATCACTTGTCCTCGGGTCAGGTCGACCCTCTGGCCAGCTTCATCACCCGCCGGGCTTGGAGTGTCCTCGACCAGGCCGAGCGCAAGCTCAGAGGCAATCGTTACAAGATCCCCCGGTTCGTGCCCGAGGCGATCCTCTCCCGACGCGAGTTCCTCGACACCGTGGATGAGATCTCGCTGGGCACGGGAATGACAATCGAACAGGGTCGCACAAAAGCCGAGCACTACCTGCGTGAGATCGCGGCGACCCATTCGCCGTACGCCATCGACGTGATCGCAAACGCGATCCACAAGCTCTACAGCCAGGGCTATGGCTCGATCCGGTACGCCCCCGAGCAGGTGCGCCGGATCGCCGATCTCGGCCAGGCCCATCCCGTCGTCTTCCTTCCGTCACATCGCTCGAATCTCGACCGGCTCTCTCTTCAGTTCATGCTCTGGGAGAACGACCTCCCGCCGAACCACACCGCGGGCGGCATCAACATGAACTTCTTCCCGGTCGGCCCTCTGATGCGACGCACCGGCGTCTTCTTCATCCGACGCTCGTTCAAGGGCAACCCGCTGTACAAGGCCGTACTCAAGAGCTACCTCGATTACCTGATCGAGAAGCGGTTCCCCCTCGAGTGGTACATGGAGGGTGGCCGCTCCCGCTCGGGCAGGCTCGGTGTCCCCCGCCTCGGCCTGCTCAGTTATGTGATCGACGCGCTGCGGCGGGGCAAGACCGATGACATCCAGCTGATCCCGGTCTCCATCGCCTACGACCAGATCCAGGACGTGCCCGACTATGCGCTGGAGGCGCAGGGCAAGGGAAAGCAGAGGGAGTCACTTGGTTGGATGTACCGGGCCGTGAAGTCTCTTCGCCGCCGCTACGGGGACATCCACATCCGTTTCGGCGAGCCGGTCTCGGCTGCCTCCCATCTCGGCTCCATCGCCGAGGACGACGAATCGTCGATCGGCCTCCAGAAGCTCGGGTTCGAGGTCATGTACCGGATCGGCCAAGTCACCCCGATCACACCCACGGCTCTGGTCACGGTTGTCTTGCTCGCTGCCCGGGGCAGCGCCAGAACCGCCTCGCAGCTGGCAGAGGAATGCGCCCGCCTCACCGATTTCGTCTCCGCCCGGGCTCTCGCGACTACCGAGGCGCTGGACCTGTCCGACCCCGATCGTGTCACCACGGTGCTCGACTGGCTCGCGGAGCACGGAAACGTGTCGAGCCATGAGGCGGTCGGGAGGCGGGTGTTCTGGCTCGACGAGGAGCAAATGGTCCGCATCGCCTATTACCGGAACGTCGTCGTGCACTTCTTCGTACCCCGAGCCCTGGCCGAGATGGCGCTGACATCCCTCGCCGACGGCGGTCAGGTGTCGGGCGACGAGGTGGACGCCGAACTGCTCCGGCTCCGCGACCTCCTCAAGTTCGAGTTCTTCTTCCAGGAGAAGGAGTCGTTCCTAAGGGCGGTCTCCGACGACATAGAGCTCGACGTCCCGCATTGGCGATCGTCTCTGCTCCCATCGGGCGCAGCCGGCATCGTCTCCAAATTGGGGCCGCCAATCGCCCACTGGGCTGTCCTCCCCTTCCTCGACGCATACCAGATCGTGGGCGACGAGCTGGAGGTGACCAGGGGCGCACTCAACGAAAAGGCGTTTCTCAAGGCATGCCTGGACAGGGCCCGGATGTATCGGATCGAAGGCCGCTTGATGAGCGGGGAGAGCGCCAGCCAGGTGATGTTCAAGTCGGCCCTGGCTCTCGCCGACAACCGCGGGCTCCTCTCCCAGGACCGGGGGGTGCTCGAAGCGCGGGTGGCGTTTGCCGCCGAAGTTCGCGAGGCGCGAGCCCTGGCGGCTGCCGGTCTCTCGTGAGGGTCGCTACGGCTTCTTGCCCCAGCGCGCCCGGGCGTCTTCGATCAGGTCACGGGAAGACTTGTGAGCGGGCACCGGGGGCACGGGGAACGAGGGCGAGGGGAGATCCTGGATCGGTTCCGGCTGCGGAGTGGCCGGCCGGGGTGCCGGGCTCGGGGCGGGCACTGGTGTCTTCTCCCCGGCCGGTTCCGGTGACGGGGACCTGGCGACGTCGGGAAGGACCGGCGGGGTCGGGATCGAGGCGGCGGTGTCGCCGAGCTGTGATTCACCCTCGGCTGGGGTTCTTGATCGCTTGCGTAGTGCCCGTCCGAGAAAGATCAGGGCGACTGCGTAGAACCCAGATCCCGTCATGTTGAGCGGGAGGTCTTCGAGCACGCCGGCTCCGGAGAGAATGGCGAGCAGCAGCCAGAGATAGCCGACCGCCGACGCCAGCCGCCCGGCTACCGCCATCCACGCTGCTCCCTGCCGATCACCTGCCTATTCAAACATCAGGGCCTGGTGAGAACCACCCGCAACCGCCAGGTGGCGAGGCCGATCAGCACCACGGCGAATGCGGCGAGGACGCCCAGCTCGGGCAGGATGTCGACGATCGTCCCCTCCCTGCGCACGAGCTCGGCAAAGCCGTCGAGCGCCCAGGCGTGAGGAGTGATGTGGGCCACCTTCTGCATCGTGGGAGAGAAGAGCTCGATGGGGAACATGCATCCTCCGAGGGCAGCCAACCCGAGGCTGAGCATCACCCCGATTCCGGCTGCCTGAGCGTCGTTGCTGAAGGTGGCGCCCATCAGCATCCCGGCACCTGCCCCCACCGCCGAGAACAGGACGAGGATCGCGGCAGCCCCTATCGGGTCGCCCCAGTCGACCCGGAACATCAAGAAAGTGACAACGACGATGTAGAGGCCCTGGACCATCGCCACTGCCCATCGCCCCGAACCTTCGCCAAGGATGATGGTCGAGGTCGAGGTCGGAGTAGAGAGCATGCGCCGGGAGATCCCGAGCTGACGGCTGAGAATCAGCGCCGAGGAACCGGCGAGAGCGGTGAGGAAAGTGAAAAGGACCAATTGCGAGGAGGCCCCGAGGTCGAAGCGGCCCAGGGTCGACGGGAAGAGCGCCTCCCCGACCGCCATCGTGGACACGGTGACTCCCGGCGCTTGTCCCTCGAGGCTCGTCGCCGCCTCCAGGGCCGTCGCGAAGTCGGTGCCGGCCTTCTCCATGGCGAACTGGGCTGCGGTGACCGGGGCCATCACCCGGCCCACGGCGGAGCCGACTATCGCCTGGAGTTGGGTGCCGCCCCCGTCAGGCCTGGTGATCGACTCCACGGTCACCTGCCCACCCCCGGCCGCGACTTCGTCCATGCCTGCCGGCAGGAAGACACCCACGATCGCGGTCCCCCGCTCCACGGCGGTCGTCAGGTCGTCGTTGGCCTCGAAAGTCCGGACGTCGATTCCCTCGAGCGCCTCGATCTCGGCCACCAGGGCCTCCGAGAGTCGACCGTCATCGGCGGCGTGGATCCCGACCACCGGCTCCACGCCTCCCCCGAACTGGGCGCCGATGAGGAGGATGAGGGCCAGCGGGAAGATGAAAACGAAGAAGATGTTCGAACGCTCACGGACCATGCGTCGGACATTGGCAATCGCGATCGCCCAGACCTTCATGTCAGGACCTTCCGACGCAACGCGAACCAGGAGATGGTGCCCAACACCAGGGCAAACGCGAAAAGAGCCGCGGCCGCCGGCAGAGCATCCGTCCAGGGGGCGCCCCCGGAGATGTCTGCCAGCCCACGCATGAACCAGGCGTGTGGCGTCAGGTATGTGAGCCGGCTGAGCAGGTCGTCACCCTGGCCGATCGGGAAGAAGGTCCCACCCAGCATGCCGAGGATCACCGCGATGATCGCCCCCAGGTTGCCAGCACCCTCGGGGGTCTTGGCGACGCTGGCGACGAGGCCCATGATCGCCACTGCGGCGAGGACCCCGCAGACCACGAGGATGATCACCCCGAGTGGGGGGCCCCACTCCGCTCCCATGAGCAGGGTGGAGGCAATGATCAAAACCCCGACCGAGATCACACCCAGCCAGAACGAGAGAAGGCCCTTGGCGACGATGACACTCGCTCGGGGGATCGGGGCCGCCAAGAGGCGGGCCAGGGTGCCTTCCCGCTGCTCCTCGAGGAGGCCGACCACACCGAACTGGACCGTGAAAAAGAGGAAGAACACCGCCATCCCCGCGGCGAAGTAGGTGGTGGCGTCGAGTTGGCGGGTCGCCGAGGTGACGTCGCTCATCACGTATGACGGTGGCCGTGCGGCCGCCTCCTCACCCCAGCCCGCTGCCTCCGGTGGCGGAGTGCCCACCAGCGAGATCGAGGTGGCCACCGACAACTGGACCCCGGCCACACCGGAGCCGAACTGTTCTGCGATCGAAGAGGCGATCTGGGTGAAGGTCTGAGCATCCACGTCGCCCACGACCTGGATCTCGAACGGTGCGGAGGCGAGCACCGCCTGCTCCATGCCGGGCGCGATCAGGTAGTAGGCCTGGACATCGCCGGCTTCGATCGCGGCGTCCGCCGAAGCCTGATCCTCGAACTCGGAGAGGGTGAGAAGATCCTCGGTCTCCAGCGACGTGAGGATGGACTCGAAAGAGGCCGAGATCTCGGTGTTGTCCTCATCGACTATCCCGTACTGCAGGTCGAGGTTGCCCTCCAGCCCGCCCCCAAATACGAAGTTGAAGATGAACGCAAGGACCAGGGGGGCCAGGATCCCGAGGATGAAGGCCGACCGGTCCCGGATCCTGAGTTTCAGGTCCTTGGAGGCAATCCTGGTAGCGGCGCCCGCCGTTCCCACTAGTCCCGCAATGCCTTCCCGGTCACGTGGAGGAAGACGGCCTCGAGATTGGGCTCGATCACCTCGACCGCAGCGACCACAGCCCCCGCTGCGGCGACCCGGCCCAGCATCTCCGGGAGCAGGGTCGCTGCCTCATCGGCCAGGATCTCGACTCCATCCTCGGACTGGCTTGCTTCAGACACCCCGGTCACTTCGCGGGCGACCTCGACTGCCCGGGACAGGTCTCCCCCTGCAGTGATCTTGATCCGATCCTTGCCCCCGACCAGGGCAACCAGCTCCCGCCGGGTCCCCTCGGCCTTGATCACCCCCTCGTCGATGATCGCGACGCGGTCGCAGAGACGCTCTGCCTCCTCCATGTAGTGGGTGGTGTAGAGCACCGCCATCCCCTCCGCGGAGAGGCTCTCGACCGATTCCAGGATCGAGTTGCGTGATTGGGGGTCGACACCGACGGTGGGCTCGTCGAGGATGAGCAGACGGGGCCGGTGCAGGAGCCCGATCCCGATGTTGAGGCGGCGCTTCATCCCCCCGGAGAACTCCTTGGTCAGGTCGTCCTTTCGGTCGGTGAGCCCGATCACCTCGAGCACTTCCGCCACCCTGCGGGACAAATCCTCACCGGAGAGCTCGTAAAGCCGGCCAAAGAAGGTGAGGTTCTCTGCTGCGGTCAGGTCGGGGTAGATGGCGATTTCCTGGGGGACCAGGCCGATAGCCCCCTTCCCTGCCACCGAGTTTGGGGTGATCGGAGTCCCGCCGACGCTGACCTCGCCGGCGTCCGGGTGCAGGAGGCCCGCAATCATGGATATCGACGTGGTCTTCCCGGCGCCATTGGGCCCGAGCAGCCCGAACGTCTCGCCCTGGTCGATCGTGATCGCGACGCCGTCGACTGCAGTCAGATCTCCGAAACTCTTGACCAGTCCGGTCGCAGAAAGAACGGTCGCCAAGCCAGCCCCATGTCGATTAACGGGGCACCCTACCGGGACCGATCGAGACGGCAGTCGCCTGAGCTGCCGTGGGCTCTGCGCAACAGAACCAGCTCTCGGTCAATCGGGGGGAACCACCGGTGAACGGGGGTAGCGGGCCCAGATCCGAATCGGAGGCCAGGCCTATCGCCTCCCGCATCGCGACCAAGGTTTCAGCGCTTTCGGCACCGCAATCGGACGCCTCGGCCGCGATCTGGTCCAGCTGCTTGTGGAGGACTGCCGTCGCCGGATCCTCGAACTCCCACAACCAGGAGAGGGACTGGGCGTCGTAGCGGATGAGGTGCGGGGCGACAGCGGGGTGGCCCTCGAGCAGGGATCCCTCTGGAAGCAGGAGCTTGATCGACAGCTGGACGGGATCGGTTACCGCCCAAAGCTGCTCTCGGTCGAGGAAGCGGACCAGGTCGGCGATGTCGCCGGGCCTTGTCCACGGCAGGAAGGGGAGCCAGGTCGGCCGGAGATGGATCCCCACGGCCCCGGCCACGGCGACTGCCTGTCGCATGTCGGAAACCGTGTGCCCTTTGTCCAGGATGGCCAGCGTGCCATCGTCCACACTCTCGAAGGCGCTGGTGACGAATAGGACCCCGAGCGCGGCAACCTCGGTCCACAGGTGCCTGTGGGCGAGGATGTGCTCGACCTTGACCGTGACGTCGAACGTCACGCCTGGATGAGCCGCGTGCGCCTCTCTGAGGATGTCCAGCGAATACCGAGGCGCATTGAAGAAGTCGGGATCGGCGAAGGTGACGTGCTCGACACCGTCTGCGACCAGCGATGCGATGTCGGCGAGGACCGGCGCGGCACCCACCACGCGAAGCCTTCCGTCATAGAGCACCGGAATCGGGCAATGCCGGCACCGGTGCCGGCACCCGTGTGTCGCTTCGACGGCCGCCGCCAGCCTGGCCTCACCTCCCCACTCCAGCCTCGCGTATTCCTCATGGGCTGGTAGCAGGTTGCGATCGGGCACCAGCGGGCTTGGTCGGTCCAGGCTCAGGACGGCTTCAGGCAATGGGTGCGCCCCTCCCATCAGGGCCCGGGCCCATGCGACGATGCCTCCCGAGTACTCCCCGGCGAACGCCGACGCTCCGAGGACCCGGACAGTCCAGTCGCTGCCGGTCGAGGCATACAGCCCGAAGAAGGCGATGGGGAGCCGGGGGTGCTCCTCTCTGACCCTGGCCGCCACGGTGGTCGCCAGCCGCATTGCGGTGTGCATTGGCACCGAGAAGGCGACGGCGTCCGCGGCCTCCAAGAGCTCTTCCTGCCAGGGCTCGACGGAGAGGTCGAGGGTGTCGACCGTGACCCCGGCCGCCTGCAGCGCCGCGGCCGCATTCGCGAGGTGAACCGGCTGATGGCCGAGCTCATATGTGGAGACCAGGAGCAGCCGCACCCGCGGAGTCTAAGAAGCCACCAGCTGTAGCCTCACCAGCCATGGGTGACTACGTCAGCATCACCACCGGTCCGATCCACCAGGTCGATTTCGGCGGGGAGGGCCGGGTCATCCTGCTGGTCCACGGGCTAGGCGGGTCGACCACGAACTGGATGGCCGTTGCCGGGGCCCTGGCCCGTCACGGCCGCGTCCTGGCAATCGACCTCCCTGGTTTCGGGCTATCACCACCGGCCCGCGATTTCCGTCTCGAGACCCACCGCCAGGCCGTCGAGGCCTACATGGAGAGCCTGGACGGGCCCGTGACCCTTGTCGGCAACTCGACCGGAGGCCTGCTCTCGGAGATGATCGCCTCACACCGCCCAGAGCTGGTGCGCCGCCTGGTCCTGGTGGCACCGGCAACTCCGCCTGTCTACCCCGATCCCCGGCTCGACTGGTCGACGGCCGTCAGGCTCGCCATCCAGGCGACACCAATATTTGGCGAGGCCTGGGGTCGCCGATTCGTCCGCACTCATACCCCACAGCAATTGGTCCGGATGAGCATGCAGATGATCACCCACAAGCCGGGACGGGTCCCGGTATCGGTCATCGAGGCGTCCGTGGACATGGCAAGGGTGCGAAAGGCCCTTCCTTGGACCGCCGAAGCCACAGCCCGCACCGCTTCCTCGATTGCCGCCGTGTACGCCAACCGGCCCCGTTTCGTCCGGATGGTGCGGGCGATCACCGCCCCGACCCTGGTCGTACAAGGAGTCAGCGACCACATCGTCTCCCCGTCCGCGGTCGAGTGGCTGTGCCGGCTGCGTCCCGATTGGGATCTGGCCCAGATGCCGGACACCGGCCACACCCCACAGATGGATGCACCGCTTCGCTTCCTCTCCGAGGTCGAGCCCTGGTTAACAAAGACCGACGAAGCGGCGTCGGTTGCCTGATCCCGAAGAGCGAAACCCCGGCTCTAACTAGGCTTGCCTCATGTCAGGTGATCTCGGGCGCACCCTCGGCGACGACTACATCCACCAGCTTCCCGACACGGATCCGACCGAGACCCAGGAGTGGCTGGACTCCTTCGATCAGGTCGTGGCAGCTGAGGGATCTGATCGGGCCCGATTCCTGATGGCGAAGCTGCTGGAACGGGCACACGAGACGAGTATCGGTGTCCCCGGAGCGGTGACCACCCCATACGTGAACACCATCCCGGCCGAGGAGCAGCCCGAATTCCCGGGCGACCCTGACATCGAGCGCAGGATCCGCCGTTTCATCCGCTGGAACGCCGCCGTAATGGTGATCAAGGCCAACCATCGGGAGAAGGGGATCGGGGGCCACCTTTCGACATTCGCCTCGTCGGCCACTCTCTACGAAATCGGCTTCAACCACTTTTTCCGGGGTCGGAGCGCCCCCGGGGGCGGCGACCACGTCTACATGCAGGGTCATGCCGCCCCGGGCATCTATGCCCGGGCCTTCCTCGAGGGGCGCTTCGACGAGAAGCACCTCGACAACTTCCGCTTCGAGATCGGCGGCGATGGGCTCTCCTCGTATCCCCATCCCCGGCTGATGCCTGACTTCTGGGAGTTCCCCACGGTGTCGATGGGCTTGGGTCCGATCAATTCGATCTATCACGCGCGGTTCAACAAGTACCTGCACAACCGGGGCATGGACGACACCAGCCAGTCCCGGGTGTGGTGTTTCATCGGCGACGGGGAGGTAGACGAGCCGGAGACCCTGGGGGCGATCTCCCTAGCCAACAGGGAAGGCCTCAACAACCTGATCTGGGTGATCAATTGCAACCTGCAGCGGCTCGACGGCCCGGTCCGGGGGAACAGTCAGATCATCACCGAGCTCGAGGCGGTCTTCAGGGGCGCCGGATGGAACGTGATCAAGGTGATCTGGGGCTCGGGGTGGGACCGGCTCCTCGCCCAGGACGACGACGGCGCCCTGATCGACGTGATGAGCAGCACGGTCGACGGGGAGTATCAGCGGTACAAGGCGGAGGACGGCGCCTATGTCAGAGAGCACTTCTTCGGCAAGGATCCCCGAACCAAGGCGATGGTCGAGGACATGACCGACGAGGAGATCTGGGACCTGCGCCGGGGAGGGCTCGACTATCGCAAGGTGTACGCGGCGTACAAGGTTGCGACCGAGCTCGACAACGGCCGGCCCACCGTGATCCTGGCCAAGACCATCAAAGGATGGACTCTCGGCCCCGATGTCGAGGGGCGCAACGCCACTCATCAGATCAAAGAGCTCACCAATCAACAGCTGATGACGTTGCGAGAGACTCTCCACCTCCAGGACGAGATCCCAGCCGACTCCTTGGAGGGCGAGGCAGAGCCCTCGTATTTCCGGCCGGGCCCGGGCACCCCCGAGCACGAGTACCTCCAGCAGAGGCGTCAGGAACTTGGAGGGGCCCTGCCCGCTCGCGTGGTCCCGGAGCACAGCCTGCAGCTTCCCGCAACCGAGGCCTACGCAGAGATCTATGCCGGGTCGGGGAAGGTCGAAGCCTCGACCACGACTGCCTTCACCCGCCTCCTCCGCAACCTGTCCCGAGTCGAGGGGTTCGGGGAGAGGATCGTGCCCATAGTCCCGGACGAGGCGCGCACCTTCGGCATGGACTCGCTTTTCCGTGAGCTCAAGATCTACGCCTCCCAGGGTCAGCTCTATGAGCCGGTGGACGCGTCGATGTTGCTCTCCTACGCCGAGAGCCAGGACGGCCAGATCCTGGAGGAGGGGATCACGGAGGCAGGGTCGATCGCCTCCTGGATCGCCGCCGCCACGTCGTACGCCACCCGTGGGGTCCCGATGGTCCCCTTTTTCATCTTCTACTCCATGTTCGGCTTCCAGCGGGTGGGTGATCTGATCTGGTCGGCGGCGGACTCCAGGTCACGGGGGTTCCTGCTCGGGGCGACGGCAGGACGCACCACCCTCCAGGGCGAGGGGTTACAGCACCAGGATGGGCACAGCCTGGTGCTGGCGACCACCGTCCCTGTTTGCGAGGCGTACGACCCCGCCTTCGCCTACGAAGTGGGCACGATCGTGGAGCACGGCCTGCAGAGGATGTACGGGCGAGGAGAGGATGTCTTCTACTACCTCACCCTGTACAACGAGAACTACAGCCAGCCGCCGCGAGCTGACGGCGTCGCGGAAGGGATAATCGAAGGTCTCTATCGCTGGCAGGAAGCCCCGGACATCTCCGGGCCGCGTGCCGCGATCCTCTTCTCCGGGTCGGCGAACCTCGCCGCCCGGGAGGCGGCGAGTGAGCTCGCTGAGAACTACGGGGTGGCGGCCGAGCTGTGGTCGGCGACCTCCTACAAGAAGCTGCGCGAGGAGGCACTGTCGGTGGGGCGGTGGAACCGGCTGCATCCGAGGGAGACGCCAAGGGTGCCCCTCGTCACCAAGCGGTTGGCAACGACCGAGGGCCCGGTCGTGGCTGTGTCCGACTACATGCGGCTGGTCCCGGACCAGATCTCGCAGTGGGCGCCAAGTCGATTCGTGACTCTGGGCACCGACGGCTTCGGGAGATCCGACTCTCGCAAGGCACTACGCAAGTTCTTCGAGATCGACACCGGCAGCATCGTCGCCACCACTCTGTGGGCGCTCGCCACAGAGGGCTCGGTCCCGATGGATCGAGTGCTCGACGCCTTCGACCGCTACGGAATCGATCCCGAAGCTCCCGATCCCGCTCATTCGCATTGACGCCGGACGAGGCTCTCGTCTTGCCCAGCGCGATTGGAGACGCGATCCGGGCTCACGCCGGCAATTGCCTCCCTGACGAGTGTTGTGGGCTCCTCGCCTTCGAGGAGGGCGCACTCTGCTTCGCCTACCCGCTCACCAATGCCGACCCTTCGCCGGTGAGCTTCACGGTCGACCCCGACGAGCACTACGGGGCGCTGCAACACGCCGAACGCCAGGGTTGGGAGATCGCCGGGGTCTTCCATTCCCACCCGGCCGGGGACCCGGTCCCATCGGCGACCGATGCAGCAATGGCCTGGGACCCCGACTGGATCCACCTGATCGTTGCCGGGGACGAGATCAACGCGTTTCGGATCCGGGACGGCCGGATCCAGCAGCGGCCCATCCGGCCGTGACCACCTCGAGTCGAGCCGAGACGCCCGGGTAACCTGCCGTCAAGTCTCAGGAGATTGGACATTTGACCCGAATCGAGGAATCTTCACTGCCCGGCGTCGGGGTCAGGTACGAGTTCAACACAGAGGACGGCCGGCGCATCGGCGTGGTCCACCATCGGACCGGGCGGCGCGAGTTGTTTGTCTGTGAGCCTGACGACACCGACGCCGCGGTGGTCACCATGACCCTGACCGATGAGGACAGCCACGCCCTCTCCGAGGCCCTCGGCGGCTCCACGCTGGTCGCCAAGCTCAGCAACCTCCAGCAACAGGTCGAAGGTCTCAGCATCGACTGGCTGACGGTCGAGGAGAGCTCCCCGTTCGCCACAGGCACGATCGGCGATGCGCGGATCCGAACCCGATCGGGCGTCTCCGTGGTCGCTGTGATCAGGCGTGATGAGACCTTCCCCGCTCCCGGCCCCGAATTCGCCCTTCAGCCGGGAGACAAGCTGGTCGTAGTCGGTACACCGGAAGGCATAGAGAGCACACAAGAGATCCTGAGCAGCGGCTGATCGATGAGCGACAGCGCCCAATTGCTCCTGGAACTGGGCGCAATTGTCCTGGCCCTGGCGCTGATGGCACGGTTCGCGAGGCGGATCGGGATCACCCCCATACCCCTCTACCTGCTCGCCGGGCTGGCGATTGGAGAGGGTGGCGTGGTTCCGGTGGTCACCTCGGAGGAGATCGTCGGGTTCGGTGCGGAGCTCGGTGTGATCTTCCTCCTCCTCCTGCTCGGTCTGGAGTATTCGGCGGGTGAGCTGGTCACCGGTCTGCGCTCGGTCGGTCGCGTCGGTCTCGCCGATCTGGCCCTCAACTTCACACCGGGGTTCCTGACCGGCATCGTCCTCGACCTAGGCCTTGTGGCATCGGTGTTCTTCGGGGCGGTGACCTACGTCTCCTCGACGGGGATCGTCGCCAAGCTCATCGAGGACCTGGGTTGGATAGGGAACCGGGAGACACCAACCGTCCTCTCCATCCTGGTCTTCGAGGATCTCGCCATGGCCCTGTTCCTCCCCATCCTCGGTGTCCTTGCCCTGGGAAGCGGGCCTGGAACCGCATTGGTGACCGTGGCGGTCGCGGTGGCTCTGGTGGTGGGGATCATCGCCGTGGCGGCGCGGGGGCAGGACCGTATCGGGTCAGTGTTGTTTCATGAGTCCGACGAGGTGAGCCTCCTCTCCCTGTTCGGCATCACCCTGCTCATCAGCGGGCTCGCCGAAGGGGTCAATGTGTCCGCTGCCGTCGGTGCTTTCCTGGTCGGGATCGGCGTATCCGGTGAGTCGGTGGATCGAGCTCGCGCCCTGCTCACACCGCTCCGTGACCTCTTCGCTGCGATCTTCTTCGTCTTCTTCGGTCTACAGACCGATCCGGGCGACATCCCGGGCGTAGCGGTGGCCGCGGTCTCGGTCGCCATCGTGTCCGGGCTCACCAAGTTCGCCATCGGGTGGTGGGCAGCGCGGAGGGCCGGCATCGGGGTCAAGGGCCGGCGCAGGGCCGGGGCGCTTCTCATCGCCAGAGGCGAGTTCTCGATCGTGATCGCCGGTCTGGCGGCCTCACTCGCGGGAGCCGGTGAGCTCACCGCACTGGCAGCCACCTATGTCCTGATCATGGCGATCGCCGGCCCCATCGTCGCCAAGGTCGTCGACTCTGGCCGACGTCACGTCGTCGTCGCCTGATTCTCAGACTGCCGCCAGCCAGCCCATCGCACCCCGCTCGGCGAGCCAGTGCTGATGCGGGTGGAACATGTAACGACCCAGGTGGGGAAGCGTGAATTCGACCATCGCACGCTGCGCCTGACCGAGCGTGATGGTGTCATCCCTGAACACCGGATGCGCTCCCATTCCTGCGGGGTAGACGTCGAATGTCTCGGCGTGGAGGTGGAAGGAGGCAACCGGCTCGTGCTCGAGCATGTTCACCAGATAGGCCCGGACCGGCTCCCCCACGGGCACCTTGATCGGGAAGGCGTCGTAGAAGCCGGCCACCCCGTTCCAGGCGACGATCCCGTTGCTCCCGATCTCCTCGTTGCCGAATCCGGAGAGCAACAGCGCCACCTCCAACGCCGGTCGCCGACCCTGGGGTGGATCGACGATGAGCATCCCGTACAACCCGCGGCCGATGTGCTCGCCGAACGGCGTGGTGTGGCAGTGGTAGGGATGCAGCCCTGCCGGTCCGGCCACCATCTCATAGGTGGCTTCGCCACCAGGAGCCACCGGCTCCCAGCCGTCCTGTTCAGGGCGGTGAGCGCCGTGGAAATGGATGTTGTGGGCGTGACCAGTCCGGTTCTCGAAATGGACTCGCAGGGTGTCCCCCTCCGTTGCCCGAAGGATGGGGCCGGGAACAGTGCCGTTATAGGTCCAGGCCTCGAAGAACGTGCCCGCCCCGATCTCGAGGAGACGTTCCTCGGCAGAGATCTCGACCTCGCGCACCGTTCCTATCGGGAGCCCATCCGGCGGTGGCGGAAAGGTGTGGGCGTGGAGGGCCTCGGGTGCCAGGCCCGGTGGCGGGGTGTGGAGGTGGCCGTAGAGCGCGGGAGCTCCTCCTTCATGCATGCTGGAGCGCCCGATGGCCGCCGGGTTGTAGGCCTGATCTTCCCCCTCGGCCGCTGCGGCTCGATGCTGCACCGCGTGGCCCATGACCGAGCCGCCAAGGAGGAGAGCGCCCCCGAGCCCGGCCTTTTTCAGGAGCTCACGACGGGATACGAACTCAGGCACGTCAGACGATGCCGCCTACGACCAAGCCCAGCCCGAGAAACAGGGCGTACACCGCCAAACCACCACCGATGAGAACCCAGCGCTGCCAGGCGGGGATCGAGGTACGGGCGAACAGGTAGTAGGCGATGACTCCTAGGAACGGGATGACCAGGATGACGGCCATCCAGGCAATCACCCTGCCCCGGCCCAGGTCCTCGCGCTTGGTCAAGTCCCAGATCGCGATCACCACCCAGGAGGTGTAGAGGACCAGCGGCAGCACATAGGCATAGAGGCCGAAGAAGACCCCGGCTGCCGAGGCGAAGCTGACTCCCATCACATTGATTCCTTTCGTCTGGGTGACTTCCAAGCCGTCCGGCATCTCGGGCACTGCGATGGCCTCGATATCTGGTCGGGCATTCTCGAACACGTCGACTGCGGGGACCACCGGGGCGTCGGCGCCGCCGGGCATCGTTGGTTGCGGTCCTGGTTTGGGTACGGAGCCGATCGGGATCTCGGGCTGGAGCCCGACTCCGGACTCGAAGTAGCGCCCGAGTTGCGCGCTGGTGGACCCGAGCTCGAACAAGGCGGGCAACCTGAGCCCTTCACAGGGCTGCTTGAACTCGAGCCCGGCGGGCAGCGAGGTCGTGTACTCGTTGTCCTCGAAGCAGTTACCCGAGCCCGACGGCCCCCCGAGTGTGATATCCGCAAGCCCGGAGCCCTCGACCACGTTGGACCTGACCTCATTTCCCTCAGACATCCAGAAGTTCTTGTCGAGGATGGGGAAGACCACGATTCCGCTCTGAGGATGATTGAAGACTCGGTTGTTGGTGACCAGCGCGTCGTTTCCGCCCGCGAGGAGAATCCCGTTCCCCTGTCCGGCCCATTCGAACGCCAACGCCGGGGCTTCGACATTTCCGTTGTCATGGACCAGGTTTCCGGCGATGGTCACGCCCTGGAAAGGCGGCAACAACTCGCCATCGAGCGTGTTGGGGACGATGCCGGCCACGTTGTGACGCCACGTGGAGTCGACCAGGAAGAGGTCGTCGGAGGCATTCGTGCCCGAATAGCCGAGGCCGTTCCACTCGGCGATCGAGTCGGTGATCACTGCCTGACACGGCTTGCACTGACCGATGTAGAAGCCGGCATCGGGAGACCCCGACGCATAGGAGTGCTCGAAGAGGCCGTCGCTGGAGTCGAACGCGTAAATCCCGTACACCCCGTTGTCGACCGCGGTGACATACGAGCCCCGGTAGCCCCGCACCCCCGTGAAGAACAGGCCGTTGCCGGTCGCGTTGCGAACGGTCAGGTTCTCCACGGCGACGCCGTCGGCGAAGAACACCTTGACCCCGTTCTCCCGTTGCGACTCGCCGTCGATGATCACCTCGTTGCGGTCGACGCCGCGGATCACGAGGCCGGGCGTAGTCACCTCCACCTCTTCCCGGTAGATGCCGGCGTCGATCAGGACCAGGTCCCCGGCGTTTGCCGCGTCAACCGCGGCCTGGATCGTCGGGTAGTCCTGGGGCACGAGCCGGGTGTCGCCGCTTGCCTCCGCCGGGGCGTCGGTGGCCGGGTCGCCCACGCCCGACGGAGAGGGCTCCCCGACGGGAGGGCCGGCGCATGCATTGAGCCCGAGTATCAGCCCACAAGCGACCAACCAACCCCGCGCCCTCACCCGGAGGCTTCCCCCACGATGACCGTGCCCGCCATCCCATCGCCGTCGGCGTTCCCATGGAAGGTGCAGAAGAACGGGTACTCCCCGGGCGCCTCGAAGGCGATCTTGGCCTCGTCGCCCTCGAATTGCTCCAGGCTCCCGAAGACGGGCTCGGTCGACCATGACTCATCGGCGGCCACCGCGTTGTGGGGATTGCGCCCGCCTCCGACGAAATTCACCGATCCCCCAACCGGGACGCGGATCTCGGTGTACTCGTAGCGATTGTCGAACATCCTCACCGTCACGTTGTCACCTTCGATCACCGCTGATTCCCCCCCACCGCTGCATGCCGCGACCGAGACAGCCACGAGCAGGAGCAGACCCGCGAGCCGACCGATCAATGTGTGTCCTTGCTGAAGAGCCGCTTGAACCAGGCCCACAGCGAGGAGAAGAACAGCGAGATCCCACGAACCTCGGCCGCCTTCACGGATTCGGCCTCGGCCTCGGTCGGGGCGGCGAGCTTGGCCTCGAGGCAGGAGACGAACTCGCCGATCAGCCGCTTCGACATCTCATTGATGAGTCCGGTCCGCCCGAACTGGGCCGCCGGCCCGGACAGGGTGACATCGGCGTCGACCACCACCTTCGACCCGCTGCCTTCGGGTTTGATGGTGTAGACCACCTTGACCTGGCCCCGGGACCCGCCCTTCCTGTCGACTCCTTTGCCGTCGATGGTGGCGCTCATCCCCGCCTGGTCGGGTATGACCACGCATTGGCCCTCGAAGGAAGCAGCCATCGGCCCCAGCTTCACCGAGAGGTTGCCCTCGTATGAGCCATCCTCATTCTGCCCGCTGAGGTTGGCCCCGGGCAGGCACTTGGCCACGGAGGGGACGTCCTGGAACAAGTCCCAGACGACGGTGGTCGGGCGCGCCACCACGAATTCCTGAGTGATGTTCATGATCCTCCCGGGATGTCTCCAGAGCCGGTGGGGAACGGTAGTGGATCCCGGGATTCTTCCGGTTACCGGTGCTCGGTATCCCCCGCGAGCAGGTCGAGGGCATGCGGGATCACCTCGAGCACCGCCTCCAGGCTCTCCACCGCCCCCCGCGCCGAACCCGGCAGGTTGATCACCAGTGTCGATCCGATGGACCCGGCGACCCCCCGGGACAGCGCCGCCATCGGCGTCGACTCGAGACCACGGGCCATGATCAGATGTGTCAGGCCCGGGGCCTCTCGCTCGATGAGACCCACGGTGGCCTCCGGGGTCACATCCCGCGGCCCGAGCCCGGTACCCCCCGTGGTCACGATGAGACGAGCCCGGGCCAGCGCGGCCCGGATCGCCGTGGAGATCGCCGGGATCTCGTCGGGGACCACTGCCCTCTCGATTTCGAAGCCGGCCCCGATCAGCACGGCCTCGACAGCATCGCCGGAAAGATCCTGGCGGGTGCCTGAGCTCACCCCGTCGCTCACTGTCAGGACCAACGCAGGCCGGCCGGTTAGCCCCACTGGACGGGGTTCACCGAGACTCCGCCCCTGAGGACGAAGATCTCGAAGAGGAGGATCACCAGGAGGCTGGCCCCGAGACCCCAGGGTGCCGGGGTCTCACGGAAATCCTCGGGGCCCTGGACCGTGGTTGTGCCCGGAGCTGCTGCCACCGTTCCGAGGAAGATGACCGCGGAGAGTGGCAATGCGGGGATCACCCCGCTCCCGGCGTCCGGGGCGAAGAACGGGATGGCGAGGAAGACCGAGATCGCCGCCGGCACGAGGGTGATCCAAAGGGCGAAGGTGAAGCGCTTCCTGCTGTTGTTGATCAATTTGTGGTGTGGAGTGAATGCGAGAAAAGCCGACGCCGCAGAGAGCACAATGAGCAACAGGCCGACCGCCCCCCCGGCGGCAATCACGTATTCCAGCCCGGCAGGGGCGTCGAGGGTGGCATAAGCCCGCGCCAGCTGTCCCTCGGGATCGAAGGGCAGGAACACTGCCTGCCCGAACGCCTGTGCCAGCACGTGGAGCAGCATCCAGAGCAGGGTGAGCTTGGCTGTTCCCTGGTCCCGGGCGGTCGGATAGGCGAAAAGGAGCATGAAACCGACGATCAGGCAGAGCAGGAATCCCCCAGCCCAGGCCAGACCCGACGCACCGGTCAATTCGACGCGGTTGTTGTAGATGACCGCGTTCCCACCCAGGATCAGGGCAAGGACGCCGTCGCCCAGGTCGTCGAGGAATTGGGCGATGACGATTCCGAGTGTCGAGCCGAGGACCGAAGCGACCACCAACGTCGGACCGATCCGCTTGATCGCGTCCGTCGCCGATGACTGCTGGGTCGTAACCTCACTAGTCACGGAGGGTGATGCTAAACGCCAGGTCGCCGCTGACTAGTGCTTCCGTGTCAGAACGGAAATCTTCCCCGTCACTCAAGGCTTCCCTGCGACCAGGGTACCGATCGCCCAGAGCAGGAAGATGCCGATGGAGCCGAGCAGCACCGGGCCGGTGCGCCTCCAATTGAGGCCAGACCAGATTCCGACACCGATGACGATCATGACCATGGTCGCCGTCCACCAGGGTGGGGCGAGTCCGGCAACGGCGGCGCCGATCACCAGGATCATGACTACCAGCAGGAAGCCGGCGGCGACCAGGGCGTATAGAACCTGACGGGGCGAGGGCTCGGTCACAACACCAACACCCCCGAAGCCACACCGACCAGGCGAAACCACCCGGCAAGGGTTTCCGTCGTCTCATGGGCATTGAGGCCGGAAGGATTGGGCAGCACCCACACGTCGGCACCGCCGATCCCGACTGCCTGAAGGCCGAGGACCGCATCCGGGCTCTGGAAGGCGCTGCGATAGGCCGTTACGCCGAGAACTGCCACCACCTGGGGCCGATGTTCCGCCACGGTCGAGTCCAGGCGGGCGGCACCCGCCCTCAACTCGCCGGGGCTCAGTTCGGAGGCCCTGGCAGTCGCCCTGGCCACGAGGTTGGTGATCCCGATGCCATGCTCGATCAGTCGCCTGCGATCGGCATCGGTCATCCCGGTCGCGAAGTCGAATTCGAGGTCGATGAGCCCCGACGCCCGGAGCGCCGGGTAGAACCGATTCGAGGGATGGCAGAAATGAGTCTGGGTTGCCGCAGTCCACAATCCGGGGTTGATTCCGACTATCAGCAAGCGAAGCCCCGGGCCCACCAGGTCGGGCACCGTTTCGCCGCGGAACGCCTCGAGTTGCTCCCTGGTCAATCCCACCTTCCAAGATCACCGCGCCGGGAGCCAAGGTGGGAGGGGGGCATCGATCCGGGCCAAAGTGGATGGCACGTCGCCGAACCAGTTCTCATCGTGTGCCTGCCACGCCCGCCAGGCCTCGGTGATCTCCTCCTTGGTCCGGGCGACGAAGTTCCACCACATCTCGATTGGCTCTCCCAGCGGCTCGCCGCCGAGGAGAAGGAATCGGGAGCCATGCCGGGAGATGACAGGCAGAGAGGGCCACCCTTGGGGAATGAGCGCCAGCCAGCCGGGCTCGACGATGTCCTCTCCGACGCGGACCGGGTGGTCGAGTGGCACGACGGCATATTCGAACTCGGGCTCTGTCGGTAGCTCGACACTCCCGGCCCCCATCGAGACATCGGCGCCGACCATTCGCCAGTCGACGGTGGCTTGGGATTCGACGTCGCCGAGAGCGCCCACCATCACGATCGCGTCGGCCCCGGAGAGCTCGGCGACCGGCAGCTCCGCCAGGTGTTGAAATCGGGAGGCCCCGTGCCGAGTTCCCTCCGGTTGTGCGAGCCACATCTGGGCTCCCTGGATCCTGGTTCTGGTGCCCAGCTCGGCATGGGCAATCCCCCTGCCCGCGGTCATCAGGTTGAGCTGACCGGGGCGGATCGGCTGCTCCGACCCCAGTGAATCGGTGTGCACCGCCTCACCCTCGAGCAACCAGGTGACAGTGGCCAGGCCGGTGTGGGGATGGGGCCCGATCTCGAGCGGGTGCGGGTCGTCGAAGTCAGGCGGCTGGATCAAGTCGACGAAGCACCACGGCCCGACGGTCCTCCTCCCCTTGGTGGGGAGCACCCGCTGAATTCCGACCCCGCCCACGGTGGTGGCCCGTCCCTCGATGACGACGATCCCGGCCAGTGGGCCCTGCGTACCTCCGACATCGGGAAGCTGGACCGGTCCACTCATTCGCCCTCCCCTGGGACGGGGCTACTTCTTCTTGCTTTCGATATATGGGTTCTCACCCGACGCGTGATCGGTGACATCCACCACTTGGGTCAGCTCGGGGATTTCGTCGAGCAAGGTCCGCTCGATGCCCTGGCGGAGAGTGACCTGAGCCAGGCCACAACCCTGACAGCCCCCGTAGAGGCGAAGATAGGCGATGGTCCCGTCGATCGAAACCAGCTCGGCGCCGCCGCCATGGGCGGCGATCGCCGGATTCACCTGCTCGTTGAGCACCTGTTGGACACGGTCGACAAGAGGGCCGGTCAGGTCTCCATGTGAGCCCGAAATCTGTGGTGACGAAGGCGCATTGGGGTTGTTCATCGCCAGCCCCTCGTCGGTCAGATCCAGCGACGCCCCCTCCAGCTTCGGGATGTCCCTTTCGGGGAAGATCACCGCGAGGTCACCATGCCGCTCAACGACCCACTCGTCTTTCATGTCGGCCAGGGCGACGAACGCCAGCTCATACGTGAACTGCGGGCCGCGGAAACCGGTCACCTCGATGGAAAGGGCGAACTCGCCGTCCCCGGGCTCCTGGTTGCGCAATTGGACGATCATGTCCAGCGCGTCGGGAGCGATGCTGATCACGGTGGGCTGGGACATATGCCAGGATGGTAATGGCCACCAAGAGAAAGCCTTGCCGACCGCCGTCGTTGTCCTCCCCAGCACCACCTATCGGGCAGCCGACTTCGTGGAGGCAGCCAGAGGGCTCGGTGTGGACCTCGTCGTGGCCTCCGAGGAGCCGCCTCCGTTCGACATGGGAGACCGCTATCTCCGGATCGATTGCGACGATCCCCAGAAGGCGGCGAGGACCATCCTGGACGCCGGCGACCGAGTCCCCATCGATGGAGTGATCGCCGCCGACGATGGTGGCGTCGAGGTCGCAGCCATCACCGGACGAGCCCTCGGCCTTCTATCCAACCCTCCCGAGGCCGCCGCCGCGACCCGTGACAAGGCGAGGCAGCGGCAACTGCTGGGCGCAGCCGAAGTCCCCCAACCCCGGTACACGGTGATCTCTCCCGGGACCGACCCATCGGACGCCGGCGAGATGGTTGGCTACCCGCTCGTCATCAAGCCTCTCGACCGGTCTGCGGGACAGGGGGTGATCCGGGTCGACACCCCCGACGAGCTCGCTGCGGCATGCCAACGAGTGCGGACCATTGCGGGGAACGGCGCAGATCTGATCGCCGAAGGATTCGCCCCCGGGCTCGAAGTGGCGGTGGAAGGGATCATGAGCGAGGGCCGGCTCAACGTGCTCGCGGTGTTCGACAAGCCCGAAGCCGCCGAGGGCCCCTTTTTCCCCGAAACCATCCTGGTCACCCCGTCGCGCCTCCCCGAACCGGTGCTGGCCGAATGTCACCGGGTCGCCAAGTTGGCCCTCGACGCCATCGGAATCGTCCATGGTCCCGTACACGTCGAGCTCAAGGCCGACGGCGACAAGGTGGTGGTGATCGAGGTCGCAGCGCGCTCCATCGGAGGGCTGTGCTCCAAGAGCCTCAACTTCGGACTCATGGGCACCACCCTGGAGACGCTGATCCTGCGAAACGCCCTCGGCTTGGACAAGCCCGAACTGCGTCGGGAGGAGGCGGCCAGCGGGGTCCTCATGATCCCGATCCCCCTCGCAGGCGACTTCGTGGAGATCCGAAACCTGGACCTGGTGCGCGCTCTCCCCCATGTGACCGGGATCGACGTGACCGTCCACCCGGGGCGACGGGTGGAGCCTCCACCGGAGGGAGACCACTACCTCGGATTCGTCTACGCCCGCGCCTCTTCACCGGAAAACGTAGAGTCGGCCTTGCTGGAGGCACAACGCCTCCTGGAAGTGGTCATCGACTGAGATCGGGAAAGCCCAATGTCCCAGTGGTCAGAAACCGGGCCCGCCAATCTCAACCTCAACTTGAGGGTTAGCTCTTACCCGCGTTCTTGCGCGTAAGACGATTTTGTCATTTTGATGGACACGATCCTCATCTTCGCCGCAGGGGACGGACTACCCCCCGAGCTGGGGCAGGATCTGCCCCTGGCGGACATGGTGGTCGCCGCTGATAGCGGCTACGAAGCAGCTGTCGCTCTCGGATTTCGTGTTGACGTCCTGGTGGGCGACTTGGACTCGATAGCCACCGATCCTCTCCCCGACCACGTGATCGTCGAACGCCACGACGCGAACAAGGACCAGACCGACCTCGACCTGGCATTGGAGCTGGCCTTGCGCGAGGATCCGGGACGGGTGGTGGTGGTGGGCGGGGCCGGCGGGCGCCACGACCACGAGCTCGCCGCCTTCCAGCTCATCTGTTCCCCCCGGTGGCGTGGCGTGGGCGAGCTGGACTGGATCTCGAGCCGAAGCCGCTGCCATGTTGTACGCCGCCACCGGGTCGTGCACGGTGACATTGGTGCCACGGTGACCCTGCTCGCGGTCGGAGGACCGGTAGGGGGCCTGACCACCAGGGGCCTCGAGTGGGAGCTCCACGAGGCGACTTTGGAGCCAGGGTCAACCTGGGGGGTGAGCAACCTGATGAGGGGGCCGGTGGCCGACGTCTGGATCTCCTCGGGGTGCGTCCTCGTGGTCTTTCCCGACGCCTGAGCCGGTCAGTCCCCCGGAGCGAGGGGGGCCGGCATCGGGCGGCCGTCGAGGCCTGCCATCAGATTCTCGACCGCCAGGGATGCCATGCCGCGCCGCGCCGAGACCGAGGCGCTCCCGATGTGAGGGACCACCAGGCAGTTCGCCATCTCCAGCAGGGCATGGCCCGCAGGCAGAGGCTCGGGGTCGGTGACATCGAGCGCGGCGCCGGCGATCTGCGAGGCCCGGAGGGCTCCGGCCAGGGCATCGGTGTCCACCAGGCCGCCGCGGGCCACATTGACCAGGTACCCGGTTCGCTTCATCCTCTTCAACTCGTCCACGGAGATGAGGTTCCGTGTCTCCGGGGTCAGAGGCGCGGTGAGGAGCACGATGTCCGCCTCTTCGAGGAGCGTTGCCAGCGATACTCGGGTCGCTCCCGGTTCGGCCTTCTCCGACGGGGAAGCGTAGAGAACCCGCATGTCGAACCCAGCAGCGCGTCTAGCGATCGCAGACCCGATGCGCCCCAGACCCACGATCCCCAGGGTCGAGCCATGGAGATCGCCACCCAGCATCGCCCACGGGTCCCAAACGCCCCACCGCCCGTCGCGCACCAGGTCCCTCCCTTCGGGGATTCGGCGAACGATCGCGGACATCAGGGCGAATGCAGTGTCGGCGACCGTCTCGGTGAGGACGTCTGGCGTGTGCCCGATGAGAATCCCTCGCTGCCCACACGCTGCAACGTCGATGTTGTCGACTCCGACCGCCATCTGGGAGATGACACGCAATGAGGGCCCGGCCTCGAGCAATTCCCGGTCGATGCCGTCGACGAGCATCGAAAGCAAACCCTCACACCCGGCAACTCCCTCGAGTAGGGCCTCCCTGGGGGCAGGGCCTTCACCGTCCCAGAGCCCGACCTCTGCGAGAGTGCGCAGAGGCACCAGGATGTCCTCCGGTATGAGGTGGGACACGAAGACACGGGGCACGGATTCCGAGGCTAGATGTCCGGCTCGACAACACCTGGAAAGGTGTCCCGCCGACCCGCCGATAACATTTCGGTGATGCGACGGGTCCTCATCCCGATCTTCGCCCTTCTCGCACTTGTCGGATGCGGGGGCGGAGCTGCGCTCGAACTGACCGAGCCTCCAAGAGCCCTGCTCGACATCGGCGTCACGACATGGCCCGGGCCAACCGCACAGTCCATGGACACCGAGCAGCGCGAGGCCTTCGCCGGGTTGAGCACCGAGACGCTCCACCCTGACCAGACGCTGGTGGCGATGAGCGTCGGAGACACGGACCTGTTCCAGGCGCCGGGCGGCACCACGCCCATGATGACCCTCCCCCACACCACCATCCTCGGGACCGTTTCGGTTTTCGAGGTGGTCGAGGGCCCGGTTGAGGGCTGGCTCCGGGTGAAGGTCCCGGTCCGGCCCAATGGGACCCAGGGCTGGGTCGAAGCGTCGGACGTGATGATGTACGTGGTCGACGGCCGGTTCGTGGTCGATCTCTCCGAGAGGACCCTCTCCTACTACGAAGACGGGAAGCTGGTCCTCACCACAGAGGCCGCAGTGGGGAGCCATCGCAACCCGACGCCGGAGGGTGACTTCTTCGTTACCGACAACGTCACTCTCGCCCACCCCGGAAGCCCCTGGGGCCCCCACGCCTTCGGGATCTCCGCTCGATCGGACACGATCACGGAGTACAACGGGGGCGACGGGATCATCGGGATCCACGGCACGAACCGGCCGGGCTCGATCGGCAACGCCGCCTCCCTGGGCTGCATCCGGGTGCCCAACCATGTGATCACCCAGCTCCACGAGATGGTCCCGGTCGGGACCCCGGTCGAGATCAACGCCTGAGCGTCAGGCGCCGTGGCCGGAAATCGTCCCGCTCAGCACTGTGGCCGCACGCTCCTCGACAGCGGCCTCGACGACCAGGCCCTCGTCCTGGACCCAGGTCCGCGTGACCACGGTCTCCCCGGGAAAGACCACGCCGGAGAAGCGAGCTCGATACCGGGTGAGCGCCCCCACCTGGCCGCCAAGGGAATGGTCCACCACCGCCTTGCCCACGATGCCGTAGGTGCACAGGCCGTGGAGGATCGGCCGCTCATACCCGGCGAACGCCGCAAAACCAGGGTCGGTGTGCAGGGGGTTGCGGTCGCCGGACGCAACTCGATAGAGGAGCGCCTGTTGCGGGAGCGTGGGTGACCTGACCACCTGGTCGGGATCGCGGTCCGGGATGTCGGTCGTGGTCGGAGGCCCGGGTTCGCCTCCGAAACCACCCTCGCCGCGGAGGAAGACCGAGGGCCGGTTGGTGAAGAGCAATTCGCCGTCCTTCTCCAGCCGGGACTCGATCTCCATGACCACAAGGGCACCCTTTCCCTTGTCGAACACGTGCGTGACCCGACCCTCTTGGACCACGGAGCCAGACGACGGGATCGGGCGATGGAGCTCGAGCTCCTGCTCGCCATGGAGCACCGACGCCAGCTCGAATTCGAGCCCGTCCACGGTGCCCAAGCTCATCATGAGCCCGAACGCAGGGATGGTGGCAAAGGTAGGGAGGACACGAAGGTCCGCGTCATAGGTGTAGCTCAGCTCCCGAGCGTCGGTCGGGGGGACACCGGCGCCGATGGCGAGCTGATAGAGGACTACGTCGTCCTCGTCCCAGCTGTAGGTCGAGCCGGGCAGTGCCGCACCGACAGCGCGGGATGCGTCGATCGGCATCAGCCGGCGAGCATTTGCCCGAGCAGCATGATCTCGTCGTTGTTGCTCAGGGGTGTCGTGAACTCGGAGATGTCCCGGACTTTCTCGATATGCGTTGCGATCTCCTCGACCTCGGGCACCACCCCCTGGCCGGCGAGCCACCCGGGATTGGTGCCGAGGAATATCCGCGCGTACCGGCCCCCACCGGCAGTGAAAACCTCATGGGTGAGCTGGTTGGCCTCTGAGCAGAGATACACGACGAGAGGCATCACCTGCTTCGGATCGACGAGCTCGGCGAACGGGCCGAGAAGCTCTTCGGTCATCCGGGTCCGGGCGATCGGGGCAACGGCATTGGATCTGATGTCGTACTTCATTCCTTCGATCGCAAGCACGTTGGAAAGCCCCACGATCCCTGCCTTGGCCGCCCCGTAGTTGGCCTGGCCGAAGTTCCCGAAAAGGCCCGAGGCGGAGGTGGTGTGCACGAACCGCCCGTAGCCCTGGGTCTTCATGACGACGAAAGCGGGCTGGGAGACATGGAAGGCCCCCCTGAGATGCACGTCGATGACCGCGTCGACCTCGTCGAGGGTCATGTTGGCGAATGACCGGTCGCGGAGGATCCCCGCGTTGTTGATCACGACATCCACCGTCCCGAAGGCATCGAGCGCGGCCCCCACGATCGCAGCACCCCCTTCCCGACTGGACACCGAGTCGTAGTTGGCAACCGCCTCGCCACCCGCGCTTCGGATCTCGTCGACAACGGCATCGGCCGCGCTGCTCGAGGCCCCGGTCCCGTCGACTGCGCCACCCAGATCGTTGACCACCACTCTCGCCCCACGCCGGCCGAGCTCCAGTGAGTACTCCCGGCCCAGCCCGCCGCCGCCCCCGGTCACGATCGCAACTCTCCCGTCGAATGTGATCGGCTCGGTCATCGCGCTCCCTTCACAGGCCTAGGGACCGGCCGATGATCTCTCGCATGACCTCGGTGGTCCCCCGGTAGATCGTCTGCACCTCAGACGCCGACGTACAGCGCTTCGATCTCCTCGGCGTACTTCTCAACCACCACCCGGCGCTTGAGCTTGAGCGACGGGGTCACCTCACCGGAGTCGGGGGTCCACTCGTCGCCCACGATGACGAACTTCTTGATCTGCTCAACGGAGGAGACCGACGCATTCGCCTCGCGCACGGCCCTTTCGATCTCCGCGTTCACCTCTGGCAGACGGGAAAACGAGGCGAGGTCCGAGTACTCCAGCCCATGGGCTGCCGCCCATTCCGGCGCCTCCTCATGGTCGAGGGCGATCACCACGCTCAGGAACTTGCGACCGTCGCCGATCATGCAGGCCTTGGAGATGATCGGGTTGTTCCCGAGCAAGGTCTCCAGCTTGGCGGGGGCGATGTTCTTGCCCGCCGCGGTGATGATGATCTCCTTCTTCCGGCCCACGATCCAGAGGAAACCGTCCTCGTCGATCTGGCCCAGGTCCCCCGAGTACAGCCAACCATCGGAGTCGAAGGACTCCTCGGTTGCCTCCGGGAGCTTGTAATAGCCCTGGGTGATGACGCCGCCTCTCATCAGGACCTCGCCGTCCTCGGCGAGGACCACCTCGACCCCTGGAAGGGCGCGCCCCACCGAGCCCGTCTTGTTGGCCCCGGGGAGGTTGGTGGTCGCCGGCCCCGTGGTCTCGGACATCCCGTAGAGCTCGAACAGCGGGATCCCGATCGTATGGAAGAACGTGATCAGCTCCGGGTGAATGGGAGCGGCGGCAGTGATCGCCAACTCCACGGAGTCCATGCCCAGGCCTTCGCGCACCTTGGAAAGGGCGATCGAGTCGAGCAGGCCTGCCAGCATCGGGCCCGAGGATCCCTTGGCCTCAGCCTCCACCCGCTTCCGGTTCGCGGCCAAAGCGCTGTCGAGAATCCTCTTCTTGATCCCGTGAGCCTCCTCGAAGCGAGCGCCGAGGCGGGCCGAGAACTTCTCATACACCCGGGGCACTCCGAAGAAGATCGTGGGACGCGCCGCCTGGATGTACTCGAGGACACCGGCCATGTTGGGGCAGAACCAGACCTGACCGGCCATGTAGGTGCACAGGTAGTGGGTGGCCAAGCGCTCCGCGATGTGGGCCAGCGGAAGATAGGAGACCATGCGGGGGCCGAGGTCGATGTTCGCGGCCCGGCGCAGGCATTCTGCGGTCCACACCACGTTCCGGTGACTGATCATCACCCCTTTCGGGGTACCCGTGGTGCCCGACGTGTAGATCAGGGTGGCCAACGAGTCGGGAGTGATCGCGGCGGCCGCCCTGGTGACCGACTCCGTATCCTCGGCAAGGCGCCGCTTGCCCCTGGCAAGTAGCTCGTCCCAGCTCAGCACCCAATCGGCGGTGTCGTAGTTCTCGGCTCCCGACATCAGCACGACGTAACGCAGGTTGGGGAGCTCGGATCGGATCTCCTCCCATCGCTTCATGAAATCGAGGTCCTCGAGAACCGCAACGGTGGCGGAGCAGTTCTCGGCGATGTACTGGATCTGGCCGGCGACCAGTGTCGAGTAGATCGTGACTGCGGTGGCACCGGTGTGGATCGCCGCATAGTCGGCGATCACGTGCTGGGGGCGGTTGCCGGCCATGATCGCCACGAATTGCCCGTCGCCCACTCCCAGCGACTGGAAGCCGGCAGCGGCATCGTGCACTGCAGTTCGGTATTCAGACCAGGTGAGATGCGCCCAGTCGCCGTTGTCCTTCCAGTGGACCGCCGGTTGGTCGCCGTAGCGCTCGGCATTGCGGTTGAAGTAGTCGACGATCGTCTTGCCGTCGACCTCGGCATCGATCGCCGTGCGCTCTGCCAGGACAGCTTCTTCCGTCATCGAATCCTCCGGTCGGGGAAATAGTCCGTGGCTGCCGAGCATACCGGTGAGATGACGGCTAGAGCCCGGTCAACCCCCGGTGACGATCACGTCCGCCCGGCTCACCAGCACCGGGACATATGTGAAGTCGGGAGCAACCGTGAAGGCGCCTTCGAGAACCGCGCTTGCGACCAATGATGCGGTGAAATGGTCCCCGCCCGGCTCCAGCACGTTCAGTGTCTCCGGCCCCTGATCGACCCCGAAAACGATGTCGGGCTTGCCCGACCAGGTCGAGATGTTCCAGAACGGGCCGCTGGACGATGGGTTGTCCCTGGGCCCGGTGATGACCTCGTTCCAGGCGAAGAAAGAGGGCTTCTGATAGAGGGGGATCGAGGCGACGTCGCCCAGATACAGGGAGTCGGCCTGGTTGTAGAGGGCGGCTCTGGCGTCTTCGTCCACCTCGGTCTCGGTCTGCTGGATCAGATCCTCGATCTCGTCGTTGCAGTACCTGTTGACGTTGATGTCCCCGAAACCACTGGGTGCCGCACCCTCGCAGTAATAGACCGTGTTCCGCCCCGATGGATCCGCTGCGCCGAACCAGGCGAAATTGAGGATCTGCCACACAGAGGAGTCCCCGTATATGAACTCGTTGGCGAAAACCCGGGTTGCCGGGCCGAAATCGGCGACGACTTCGATCCCAACCTCGAGCAGGTCTTCCTGAGCCAGGTCGAACAGTGCCTCCCGCCCTTCGATGCCAGCAGTGGTGGCCCAGCGGAAGGACAGCCGCTGGCCGTCGCACACGTATATCCCATCCTCCCCCTCCACACACCCGTTGGCCGCCAGAAGCTCCCTCGCGGCCGCCGGGTCGTAGGTGAACTGCCCGAAATGGTCCTCGTAGTAGGGGGTCTCGGTGAGCCACACGGTGTTCCCGAGCGCAGTCGCCTCTTCGATCATCGGCCGAACCACCTCATCGAGGACTTCCTCTCGGTCGATCGCCCGGGCGAACGCCTCTCGGATGAACTTCTTGGACAGCAGCGGGTCGTCGTGGTTGAAGTCGATGTGCTCCCAGATCCGGCCCGGCCCGATCTCCGAGGTGACGTCGCCCATCGATGTGACCTCGTCGACCAATGACTCATTCGGTTCCGGGTAGAACATGTCGATTTCCTCATCCCGAAGGGCGTCCACCAGGGTCTCCGAGTCGCCAAGGAAATCGATGCGCACATTTTGGACGTCGCCCAACGGGGCTCCCGATGCCGGGTCGCTGGTCGCCCAGTAGTTCGGGTTGCGGGTGAGCGAAATGCTTTCCTCCGCGACGTACTCCGAGAATTGGAACGGCCCCGAGCCGAGCGTGATGGCCTCGTCCCAGGCCTCGTTGAACGGCTGATCGCCCAAGACGTGGGCCGGGAGCACGACGCTGAAGAGGTTCCTCCATGGGGCGTAGACCTCGGAGAAGATGGCGAGGAATGTCTTGTCATCCACCAACTCGTAGCCGGTGATGAGGCTGTAGCCCGATCGGCTCGCAATCTCCAGATCCTGGTCCTTGAGAGTCTCGAGGGTGAAGGCAAAATCGGACGCGGTGACCGGAGAGCCATCGGCCCACGCCGCGGCCGGCCGGATGTGATAGCGGACACAGAAGGCGTCAGGGCACTCGGGCGGCGGGGCAGCCGTGGTGGTCGCGGTCTCGACACTGGTCGTGGGGGCAGTGGTCGTCGTGGTGACTTCGGCCTCGCCGTTGCAGGCAGCAACCACGATGCCGATCACGAGCAAAAGGCGCGCTCGTGAGGCGAGTGCGCTACTGCGCGAGTCTCGCAACTGTCGTCCCTCCGTCGTGTTGGCCTGTCGATCCCGGGGCCAAAGCCCCTCCCCGAGGATGCTCCATCCTGCTGTGGGCAGGTGGAAGCAGGTCGTGGGTGGGTAAAGGTAAAGCGGCGCCGTCACAACGCCAAGAATCCACCATGTGCGCTCAGTTGTCGGGAGCCGGCTCCGGCACTTCGGAGATCACGTCGTGACGGTGCGTCGACGACTCCGAGATCAGGGCCTGGATGATCCCCGCCGTGGGCAAAGCGAGGACGATGCCGATCCCTCCGAGAAGGGCCCCGCCAATGAGGATGGCCGCGATCGAGATCGCGGGGTGGATCTCCATGGTCCTCTTGGTGATGCGGGGGGCGATGAGGTAGTTCTCAACCTGTTGGTAGAGGACGAAGTAGACGACCACCCATATCGCAGTGGTCGGGCCCTCGGCTGAGAGCGCCACGACTGCGGGGAGGATGGCGGCGAGGTAGGTGCCGATGACGGGGATGAACTGACTGAGCACCCCCACCCAGATCCCAAGAGACACCGCGAACGGGACGCCGAGAAACGAGAGGACAACGGTGGAGAGGAAGGCGCTGAGAATGGCCAGTATCAGCCTCGAGTAGATGTAGCCACCCATCTTCTCGACCGCGACATCCCAGACGTGCAGAGCCTCTCGCTGACGATCGGGGGGCATGAATGACAGGACGGTGTGCTGCAGCTTGGGGAGCTCGGCAACTATGTAGAAGGTGAAGATGCCGACCGTGGTGGCAAAGATCAGGAAGTTGAAAACACCGGTGGTTACTCCGATCAGGCCTCCGACGAGTGTCCCGGCGAAATTGCCGAGAGCGTCACGGACGGACTCTCCCTCCTCGGCGACCTGGAGATCGGAGAGCTGGACGCCAAATGTGTCCTCGATGAACTGCGCCAGAGTTGTGACGTACCCGGGTGCGGCGTCGACCAATTGGTCGATCTGGCGGACGAAGAGCGGCACCAGAGCGATGAAGAAGACCACGACCAGAGCTAATGCGGCGAGGAAGACGACGCCGGTGGCCGCACCCCGTCGCCAGCCCCGTTTCTCGAGATAGTGCACCGGGGGCTCGATCGCCACCGCGACGAATATCGAGACGAACACCATGAACAGGATGTTGCTGAGGCGGTAGATCAGCCACAGCGCCGCGGCGGTGACCACGAGGACGCCGGCGATGACAAGAGTCCTTCTTCGAAACTGCTTGCTGTCGGCCTTATCCGCTGCCGTGGGCATCGTCGGGGAGAGTAGGCGGCGACGGGAACGGTACGGGGAAACTCCTAGCCTCCGCCTGTGGAACTTCGATCATGACCGAGTCCTACGAGGTCGTATGGCGGCCGGGTCCGGAGCGGGCCGCCGCCACCCACACCAGCGCGTTCATGGCCACCCACGGGATCGACGATTTCGAGGCGCTCCGGCGACGATCCGTCGCCGACCCCGACTGGTTCTGGTCCGAGGTTGTCGGGTTCCTCGGACTGCCATTCGATCGCCCCTGGAGGGCGGTCAGCGACACCTCGCGAGGCGAGCAATGGACCACCTGGTTCACCGGCTCGATGTTCAACCTGAGCCGAGCCTGTGTCGACCGGTGGGCGGATGCCGATCCCACCCGCATCGCCGTTCGCTCAGAACGGGAGGACGGGACGACCAACGAGCTCACATTCGGTGAGCTGCTCGCCGAGGTGGCCGCCTTCGCGGGAGGGCTCGCTTCGCTCGGGGTGGGCCCTGGTGATCCGGTGGCCCTCTTCCTCCCGATGTCGTGGCAGGCCGTGGTGGCCTTTCTGGCGACAGCCCGACTCGGAGGGATCGTCGTCCCCATCTTCTCGGGGTTCGGCGCAGAGGCTGTGGCCGGAAGGTTGATCGACCCCAAGCCGAAGGTCGTCGTCTGCGCCAACGGCTTTCAACGTCGGGGCCAAATGGTCGGTATGAAGAGAGTTGCAGACCAGGCGATCGAGTTGGCGGGAGGCATCGAGAAGGTGGTCGTTGCCGACTACGCCGGCCCTGCTCCTGTCATGATCCAGGGACGGGACATCTCGTGGTCTGAGATGGTGGCCACGGCCGCGCCGGCCGCTCCGGCGGCTACCGGGGCCGAGGACCCGTTTCTCATCGCCTACACCTCGGGAACCACCGGCACGCCAAAGGGGGCGGTCCACGTCCATGCCGGCTTCACCACCCAGGTCGCCGCCGAGGGGGCATTCCAATTCGACATCCATCGAGAGGATGTCGTGATGTGGGCCACTGACATCGGCTGGATCATGGGACCGTGGGTGATCATCGCTGCGCTTGCAAACGGCGCCGCTGTCGCCACCTTCGACGGTGCTCCGGACCATCCTGGGCCGGACCGCCTGTGGCAGGTCACCGCGGACCTCGGAGTCAGCGTCCTCGGGATCTCCCCCACCCTGATCCGCTCCCTGAAACGGCACGGGGCAGGAGAAGCTGGCAAGCACGACCTATCCCGGCTCAAGACCTTCGGCTCGACCGGAGAGCCCTGGAACCCCGACCCTTGGTGGTGGCTGTTCGACGAGATCGGTGGGTGTGAGCGACCCATCATCAACATCTCGGGCGGCACCGAGATCGGGGCCTGCCTGTTGTCGGTGAACCTGCTGCAGGGCATGAAGCCGACCTCCGTGGGGGGCCCGGCGCTGGGTGTCGGCACCGACATCGTCGACAGCCATGGCAACTCGGTGCGGGGTGAGGTCGGCGAGCTCGCGGTGCACGGCTCCTGGCCGGGTCGGACCCGGGGCTTCTGGAATGACCCCGAGCGCTACCTCGCCACCTATTGGGAGAGGTTCGAGGGCCTCTGGGTGCACGGCGACTGGGCATCTGTGGACGAGGACGGGTTCTGGTACCTCCACGGGCGCTCGGACGACACGCTCAACATCGCCGGGAAACGGATAGGCCCGGCCGAGATCGAGTCCCTGGCAGTTGCCTTGCCGGAGGTGGCGATGGCGGCCGCGGTCGGGGTGCCAGATGAGGTGAAAGGGGAGGCGATCGTTCTCTACCTGGTGGCGGCTCCGGGGTCCAACCCCGACGACGCCATCACTGCCCGGGTGGAGGCGGCGGTAGTGGCCGGCCTCGGAAAGAGCTTTCGCCCGAAGACGGTCGAATGGGTCGGGGACCTCCCTCGCACCCGCTCGGCCAAGATCATGCGGCGGGTGGTGAAGGCGCTCGCTCTCGGGGAGGAGGCGGGGGACCTGTCCAGTTTGGAGAATCCGGAGAGTCTGAAAGAGATCACCCTGCTGAGACGATGACGAACGGTGGTGCGGGGTCGTATTGGATCGCCTTTTGCACCTCCCGCGCTCGCTCCTGGGTGACCAGCCGGCCTACGAGGTAGAGGGCCATGTCGATCCCTGCCGACACGCCGGCCGCGGTGATCACCTCACCGGAGTCCACGAACCGATCATCTGGCCTGATCTCGATGGTGGGATCGAGCTCACGGAGCGCATCCAACCGGGACCAGTATGTGGTGGCCGGGCGGTTGCGGAGGATTCCCGCATCGGCCAGCACCAATGACCCGGTGCAGACCGAGGTGATGAGAGTCCCGCGCTCCGCGAGCTCCCGGAGCCAATTGGCAATGTGCTGGTCCCCGATCTGACGCCTCGTGCCGAAACCTCCCGGGTAGACGATCACATCGAGCTCCCCGGCTTCGGCAACCGGGAACTGGGTCTTGATCTCCATTCCCTTGGCACAGGTGACAATCTCGCCATCGAGGGAGATCGTGAAGACCTCTGCACCGTCTTCGGGCCAGCTGAGCTGCCACATCCGGAGCACTTCCCAGGGACCAACGAGGTCGAGCTCCTCCATTCCATCGAAGCACACCAGGCCGATCCGGATCGTGGTCATCCTTTGAAGCTACCAGTGACCACCTCACCAGCCTGCTGATATAGAGCGGATGATCGGTGTGTTCGATTCCGGGCTCGGCGGGCTTGGCGTCCTCGCCCATGTCCGCAGGGAGCTCCCGGATGCCGACCTCCTCTACCTTGCCGACCAGGCGCGAGCTCCCTACGGAATACGGTCTCTCGAAGAGGTGGCCGTCATCTCGGAGCAAGTGACAGAGTGGCTCCTGGAACAGGGTGCGACCACGATCGTGTTTGCCTGCAACACGGCCTCCGCGGCCGCCCTCAATCGGGTGCGCGCATCCCATCCCGAGGTCCCGTGCGTGGGGATGGAGCCGGCGGTCAAGCCGGCGGCCCTGGTCACGAAGTCCGGGGTCATCGGAGTGTTGGCGACCGCGGCGACATTTCAGGGTGAGCTGTTTGCCTCAGTGGTTTCCCGGCACGCAGCCGGATTGGAGGTCCTCACCGCGGCATGCCCACGATGGGTCGAGCTGGTGGAGGCCGGAATCCTCGCCGGCGACGAGGCCGAAACAGCTGTGAGCGCATGCCTGGAGCCCGTCCTCTCCGGTGGCGCCGATGTCCTTGTACTCGGCTGCACCCACTTCCCATTCCTCCAGGAGGTCATCGGGGCGGTCGCCGGGCCCGAGGTGACGATCGTCGACCCTGCGCCAGCAGTCGCCCAGCAAGTCGTGCGAGTCCATCGCGCCCGATCCGGCCGGCGCGCCCTCCGCCTTGCCACCTCGGGGTCCCCCAGGCTCCTGGAGCAATTGGCACGGGAGCTGGCCGGGATCGAGGCCACCGAACCGGCCCTAGCCTGGTCTCCTCCATGAGCGGACCCATCACTGGCCTCGAGACATTGGTGCCTTGGCGCTCCAGGCCCGATGTTGCCTGGGTCAGGGAGGGGTTTGCCCTCTATGGCTGGGGTGAAGCTGTGCGATTCGACCCGGGCACGGGGACCGAGCGCTTCGAGCGGGCTCGGGAGGCAGTGGGCGAAGCGCCCGGTGGGATCGGGCTCGCAACCTTCACCTTTGACCAGGAAGAACCGGGATCTGTGGTCATCGTCCCTTCGACATTGGTCGAGGTGACCGAAAGCGGGATCCGGCTGCTGTTCGGTGATCCAGAGCTGATCCCCATTGCCGACGACATACCTTCCATGCCGGCGGGCCGGGTCGTCCGGGAAGACTGGGATATGTGGGCCGCGATCGTGGCGTCGGCAATGAGCGCGGTCTCTCGTGGCGAGGTGGAGAAGGTGGTCATCTCCAGGACCGTCGACCTGGCATTCGAATCTGCAGTGCCAATCGAGGAGTTGGCGGCTCGCCTCGCCCGAGCCCAGGGCGGATCGCACACCTTCATGATCGACGGGTTGGTCGGATCGAGCCCTGAGCTCCTCGTATCCAAGCACGGGGCAACGGTGCGGTCGCTGTCGCTGGCGGGCTCGGCCGATTGGCTCAGCCCCATGGCTTCCACCAGGCTCGAATCACCGAAGATGGCCGTCGAGCACGGGCTGGCCGCAGATTCGGTCGAGGAGGCCCTAGTGCCCTTCTGTGTCACCCTGACCCGGGAGCCGACCACCGTGAAGTCTTATGCCGACATCGCCCATCTCGCCACCGCATTCGCCGGTGAGGTGCTGGCTGGCATCCAGGTCACAGATCTCGTCGCCGCCCTTCACCCCACGGCTGCGGTGGCAGGGACGCCGACGAAGGCTGCGGTCGAGCTGATCAGGGAGATCGAGCCGCAAGGGAGGGGCCGCTATGCCGGACCGGTCGGCTGGCTGGACGCTGGTGGCGACGGTGAGTTCGCCATTGCCCTGCGATGCGGGACGGTCTCGGGAAAGAACCTGGTGCTTCACACCGGGGTCGGGCTCGTCGAAGGGTCGGACCCAGCCGCCGAGTTCGAGGAGACCCGGATCAAGCTCAGGCCGATGCTGAGGGCGCTCGGTATCAGCTGAGCTCGGAGAGCACGGCCCGAGCCATTTCATCGAGGCTGCGTCGCAGTTTGAGGTCCCGCTCTCGATCGACCGCCACCACGAGCGCGTGAGCGCCGCCGTGGTCGAGGCGGGCATCTATTTCGGATGCGAGGTCGGCAATCGGGCCGGCGGTGGAAGCCTGCAAGCCGCGATCTCCGGCGAGACGGACCAGGTCGAGGCCGTGAGGGGCGACGAAGAGCCGCTCGAAATCGGGGGCGTGCACCGCCTGTGGCAACAGGTCGAAGAGCCCACCCCCGTCGTTGTCTACCACCACGAAGACCACGTTTCCCAGGCGATCAGATATCAGGCCGTTGCCGTCGTGGAGCATCGAGAGGTCACCGGCGAGGACCACGGTCCGGGGCAGAACAGACGCCACCCCGAGCCCGGTCGACACCAGGCCATCGATCCCCGACGCCCCCCGATTGGCGAAGATCGGCCCCGGGTGCACGGTGTGGGCATCCACGTCGCGAATCGGCATCGAGGATGCAGCAACCAGGGCCTCCCATTTCGACCCGGAGAGGGCACGAGCCACTCCCGGCCCGCTTGGATCCTCCCCGACACCTACCTCCTCGTCTAGTGCGGAGCGCATCGCCCGCTCGGCTGCGAACCATCGCTGTCTCCAGTCGTGATCGGCGCTCACCTGCCCCGAGAGGCCGGCGAGCGTGGCAGACGGATCGGCTTGGACCATGCGGGCGCCGTCCCGGCGTGGGTCCTGCCATGAGCCCCAACGGTCGATGGAAACCTGCGGGCAATCAATGGCAGTCAGGTCTCGGAGGCGGTCGCTGGGGCCGATCCTGCCCACGGCAACCACCATCCCCGGCCGCAACTCTTCGGGTACGCCGGAAACGAGGAGATGGTGGTAAGTGGTGATGACCTCCTGGGCCCTGAGCCCGGCCTGGGCGGTCGCCAGCACCGGCCAGCCGAGGCGCGCCGTGGCGGTGACCAGCTCCTCTCGGTCGTATTCGCCCTCACCTGCGATCACCAGCCCATTTGGGTTGGACGGAGCGTCCAGATGGGCGCCGGCAAGTGGGGCAGAGGCGTGTTCCTGCCACGGGCGGCCATCGGCCCGGCCCTCGATCGGATGCGGGTAGACCTCGCCGCTCGACCTTCCGTCGTCCGTCACCGGGACGGTCGGCTCCCGAAAGGCCACATTGAGGTGGACCGGCCCCGGAAGGTGGCCGTGTCCGAGTGCCCTCGCCGCCGCCTGGGAGATCGTGCTCCGCCAGTATCGATCGCCATCGAGGCCGGCTTCGGCAGGGCCGATATTGCAGGACCAGCGAACCCTGCCTCCGAAGATCCCATCCTGGTCGATCGTCTGATTTGCTCCGACATGTAGCGCTTCAGGGGGCCGGTCCGCCGAGATCACGATGAGCGGCACCGCCGAGAGGTCCGCTTCGATCACCGCGGGAAGGTGGTTGGCGACTGCGGTGCCCGAGGTGGAGACGACGACGGCGGGCTTGCGGGTGGCCATGGCCCTGCCCAGCGCCCAGAAAGCAGCCGATCTCTCATCCAGCACCACCCGGGTCTCCACAGCCGGATGCTCGTGGAAGGCGATCGACAGGGCGGCCGAACGCGAGCCGGGGGAAACTGCTGCAAACCTCAGCCCGTGGCGGGTCAACTCGTCGACCAGAGCGCGCGCCAGGGCTGTGCTCGCGTTTGGTTGGCTCAAGTCAACACCTCTGCCGCCGACCTGACCTTACGCAGCATCTCGGCGGCCTGATCCCGGTCCGGGCGCCAACGCGCCAGGAGATCGGGATCAGGCTCGGGTCGCCTGACTTCGAGCATGCCGTCCAGGGAGACCAGGGGATCCAGGGTGGGATCTCCCTCGATCAGGGCAACCGTGCCCAAGCCGCAGGCGTAGGGCAACTCCGGGAGCAGTGACGCCACCAGCAGCCCGCAATAGATGCCAACCGAGGTCTCGAGCGCCGAGGACACCACGACCGGGATGCCCGCCCTGGCCGCGATGTCCAGAGCGCGGTTGACCCCGCCAAGTGGCTGGACCTTGAGTACGAGGACGTCGGCGGCACCGATCTCGGCAACTTCGAGCGGGTCCGGTCGGAGCCGCACCAACTCGTCTGCAGCCAGTCTGACCCCGGTGCGACGCTTGAGCTCGACCATTTCCTCCAGGCTGGCCACCGGCTGCTCCGCGTATTCGAGGTCGAACCTGGAGAGTGAGATGAGGCGTTCCGTTGCCGTATCCAGGTCCCAGGCCGCATTGACGTCGATGCGAATCTTGCCTTCGGGGCCGAGGGCGTCCCGCACCGCTCCCAGCCGAGCTTCGTCCTCCGAGGCCGGCTGGCCGGCCTCCCCCACCTTGACCTTGGCAGTCGAGGCCCCGGACTCCAGGACCAAGCCGGTTGCCACGTCCGGCGAAACCGCCGGAACGGTGACGTTGACCGGAATTCGCTCCCGGCCCGGCTCGGGCAGGGCGCCGCAAGCCGCTTCCAGGGCGGCTGCGAGCCATCGCGTGGTCACCTCGGGTGGATAGTCGGGAAAAGGCGAGAACTCCCCCCAGCCCTCCGGCCCCCGGATGAGAACCCCTTCCCTGTGATCGACTCGCCGGAAGCGATGCCGCATCGGGATGCGGAACGGGTGCAGCTCGAGCGCTTCGAGGAGGGCGCTCATCCGCGCTGGGCCTCTCGCAGGAAGTCGATGAGACGATCCACTTGATCGCCGGTGAGGGTCGTCGCGAACGAGGGCATCCGACCTCGGCCCTGGGTGATGGTGGCGACCAGGAAGTCGTCGGGCTGCTCTGCCGCATTCGTCCCCGGCCCCAGAGCAGGCCCCAGCCCTCCCTCCATCGCCGCCCCGTGGCAGTTGGCGCACACCTGGAGGTAGATCTCCTCACCAGTTGCGTCCTGCGGAGGCCGACCCACGCATGACGGGAGCATCGCAAGTATCAGCATTGCGATCAGCGGACGCCTCATGGGGCGGATGCTATGGGCCGGCGTCGATGCGACTCAATCCGGACCGCCGGACTCGAGCCTCTCGACGATGTCGCGGACCTGCTGCGACCTGTCACGGGGAACCACCAGCACTGCGTCGTCGGTTTCGATGACCACCACGTCGTCGAGACCGAGCACTGCGACCAGGCGTGACGTCGCCCGAACATAGGAGCCGGTGACCTCCGCGATCAGCACATCACCGGCAATCGCATTGCCGTCAGGATCATGAGGCGTGACCTCCCAGACCGCCTGCCACGAGCCGACGTCACTCCAGCCGATATCGACAGGGACGACCACGGCTCTTTCGGTGCGCTCGATGACGGCGTGGTCGATGGAGATCGAGGGGGCTTCGACGAAGTCCGGGCCCAGCTCCACACGAGAACCCGGGTCGGGGGGCAGCGCCCGACCGACCGACGCCACGAGATCGGGCTCGACCGTTTCGCACTCCTCGAGGATGACACGCGCCGAGAACACGAACATCCCCGAGTTCCAGAGATGTCGCCCGTCGCTCAGGTACTCCTCTGCGAGCGCAGGCACCGGCTTTTCCTTGAACCGGGCCACCTGGAAGCCATCGCCGACCGCGTCTCCGATCTCGATGTACCCGTAGCCGGTCTCGGGACGGCTCGGTTGCACCCCGAAAAGGACGATCGACCCCGCTCGGGCAATCTCAACCGCAGATCCAACTGCAGTACGGAAGCCGTCTCGGTCGGTGATGACATGATCGGCGGGCAGCACCACCAGGATGTCGTCCGGATCGGCGACCAGGGCCGCGGCGATCACAGCAGGTGCTGTGTTTCGCCCCGAGGGCTCCACGAGGATGGAACGGACCCCGACCCCCGTCGTGTCGACCGCGTGCGTCACCGCATCGAGGTGCTCGATCCCGGTGGCGATCAGCGCCGGAGCCACGCCCTCGAGACTTGCCGCACGCGTGAGCGTGGCCTCGAACAGGGTGTGCCCCAGAAGATCGAGGAACTGTTTGGGATTGTCGCGAGTCGACAGGGGCCAAAGCCGGGTGCCGGAGCCCCCGGAGAGAATCACTGGCCGAACTGGGGATGACACCGGGCGAGGGTACCCGGCTCCGCTGGCGCTCTTCGGCCGTCTCGGCGTCGCTAATTTGCCGGCAGCCGATGAGCGCAATCAGGGCCAGTGGCCTCACCAAGTCGTACGGGCCGGTTGAGGCCCTACTTGGCTTCGACCTCGAAGTGGAGACCGGCGAGGTGCTGGCGTTGCTCGGCCCCAACGGAGCGGGTAAGACCACGGCGGTCGAAATCCTCGAGGGCTACCGACGTCCTGACAGGGGAACCGTCGAAGTGCTCGGCGAGGATCCGATGAAAGCCGGCGTCGCGCTCAAGCAGCGGATCGGGATCGTCCTTCAGGAAGCGGGGCTCGAAGACGAGCTGACAGTTCGCGAGTCGATCGATGCCCTTCGGCCCGCCTACCAGAGCCCAAGAGACACCGACGAGCTGATTGCGACCGTCGGGTTGGTCGAGAAGGCCGACGAGCGCGTCAAACGGCTGTCCGGCGGCCAGAAGAGGCGCCTCGATCTTGCCCTCGCCCTCACCGGCAACCCGGAGCTCCTGTTCCTCGACGAGCCGACGACAGGCTTCGATCCCGCGGCGCGACGAGATGCGTGGGCACTCGTCAAGAGCATGGCCGACGCCGGGACAACCGTCCTCCTCACGACCCACTATCTGGAGGAGGCTCAGGTCTTGGCGGACAGAGTGATCGTGATCAGGTCGGGGAAGGTGGTAGCCGAAGGCCCGCCCGACAGTCTTGGGAATCGGATGACTGCGGCAGCCACCATCCGATTCAGACTCCCGGATCCGAACGATGCGGCAAAGCTCGGCGTCGAGCCCGGGCCCGATGGCCTGGTGATTGTGATGAGCGAGGCTCCCACCAGGGATCTCAACCGAATTACCGGAGCCGCGCTCGATGCGGGGATCGAACTCGATGCCCTGCAGGTCCTGCGACCCTCACTCGAGGACGCCTACTTGGAGTTGATCGGAAACCATGAAGCTGACACCTCGCGTTGAAGAGCGCCTGGGCGCGACCCATCTGATCTGGCTGACCACGGTGACGCCCGAAGGGGAGCCCCAGCCCTCGCTGGTCTGGTTCTGGTGGGATGGGACTGACTTCCTGATCTACTCACAGCCGGAACGGCCCAAACTGAGGAACATCGCCAACAACCCGTCGGTAGCCCTGAATCTCGATGCGATGGGCCGGGGGCGGGAAGAAGTGACAGTCATCCAGGGCACGGCGCTGATCGATTCCGGGGCGCCCTCCGTGGCACAGCACCCCGAGTACCTGGCCCGATACCGACGCCTGATCGAAGAGGACCTCGCGATGACGGTCGAAGAATTCAGCGCCAGCTATTCGGTCCCGATCCGGGTCACGCCGGCCTCGACCCGGGTCTGGTGATCGGGGTGGCGATACCGGCTTCGTTGCTGCGGTCGGAGACCGGGGTCCAAACCAAGATCTTCTTCAGGACGCCGATCGCCGCGTTCTTCACCCTCGCGTTCCCGCTCTTCTTCCTGGTCCTGATCAATCTCCTGAACTCGGGAGCAACGATCGAGTCGATGGGTGGCATCTCGGTGGCCCAGTTCACCACTCCCGGGATCGCAGTATTCGGGATGGTCACCGCGACTTTCACCAACCTGGCCATCAACACCGCCAATGCCAGAGACACCGGCGTGTTGAAGCGGGTGCTCTCGACACCTATCCCGATGCCCGCCCATCTCGCAGGGAGACTGCTCTCGGCGGTTCTGATCGGCCTGCTCTCGGTGGTGATCATGCTGGCGATCGGAGTGCTCGCCTTTGCTGTGGAGATGCCGTGGGGGGATCTCCCTCTGATCGTCTTCCTCATGGCCCTCGGGGCTGCCACCTTTTCCGCGTTGGGCCTGGCGGTGGCCGGTCTGACACCCAACGCCCGATCGGCGCCGGCGATCGCCAACGCGTTCATACTCCCGCTGGCGTTCATCTCCGGGATCTTCTTCCCGATGGAAAATGCACCAGAATGGTTGGAGACCGTTGCCCGGCTGTTCCCCCTCCAACCCTTCGCCAGCGCGATGGTCGACATCTTCAACCCGACCCTGGATCCTCCATTTCCCTGGCAGGCGATCCTGACCATGGGGATATGGCTCGCGGTCGGGGTCGTTGTCGCGATCCGGTCGTTCTCGTGGGAGCCCCGGGCCGGCGGGGGGCTTCGCAGCTCGGACTGAGTCAGTCGGCTTCGGTGTCGTTGACACCGATCGAGATGTACCCGCACTCGTTGCAGATGTGACGGATGATCCCTATGCCTCCGGGAGCCTCGACGAACTCGTGGGAGTGGGCGCCCTTGTTCCGCACGAAGGCGGCGCGCACCGCCCCGAGAAGGCCCGACTTGTCGGCCGCTGCTGCGGTAGTGGCCGCCAGGGCAGGCTCTCTTGGCTCGAGCGTGGTCGTGGGTGCGGCGACGGTGTCGACCTGCTCGAAAGCACCGAGGTCGACCACCAATCGGCGGGGTGGCTCCACATCGGGCCCTGGGACCGGGACGGGATCGGGCTCCTCGGCGGCGGGTGGCTCGGGCTCCGACGACTCCGGGACCGCCTCGACCTCGGCGACGGTCTTTTGCTCCACGTCGGCCGCAGGCTCCAGCTCGATGTCGGCCGCAGGCTCCGGCACCGTATCGGCCGCAGGCTCCGGTTCCGCGTCGGTCACAGGCATCGGCTCGGGCTCGGGTTGGAACGCCTCAGCAGGATCGACCTCGGACATCGATTCTTCGGGGATGCGGCGAGAGACCAGGCCCGGGCCGGGACGAAGTGGCGCGGTCCCCGGCGTGACTTCGCGCGCGACCGACTCCGTGACGTCTCCGGGAACTTCGACCACGGGCTCGGGCTCGGCAATTGGGTCGGGCACGGCGACAGGCTGGTATGAGGGAGCGACCCTGCTCTCCGGATATGGGGTGAAGCGAATGGGTCGCTCGACGACTCCTGAGTCCTCGACTCCTTCAGGGGCTTCGTCGACCGACGCGGCATAGACCTCGAGATTGGCCAGCATCGCGTCTCGCAGTTCGGGGATTCGCGAGGGCCGCGTCCCGCGGCGAGACCGGCCAACCGCAACCATGCGCCGGGGAATGGTCATCGCCTTGTAACGGGCCCATGCCTCGGCCATGTGATCGACGCCTTTGTAGGCAAAGTCGACCGGCTCGTCGGCGATGAAGGTGATCTCCTCGCCGTCGAGTGACACCGAAAAGGCAGAGGAAACCAGACGTGAGGCATGCACGTCGAAAAGCGACCATCTACCAAGGGATTCGCCGTCGAGGAGCACCTCAGCCTGGCCATCTTCCACCATGAAGATGGCGGGCACGCCGGGGTGATCGACTTCAGGAACCCTGACCTGTCCGGTGAATCTCACCGTGTCACCGTCTTTTTCTCGCCCCAGCCGACGCCCGTGCAGCGTTTCACGATCCCATCATGCCCGGGAAAGTCAAGGGGAGATTCACTCGTACGCCTCGAGCGGCGGGCAACTGCACATGAGATTTCTGTCTCCGCCGGGACCGTCGACCCGGCCCACCGGGGGCCAGTATTTCTCGCGTCCGGAGCCCGGGGCGGGAAAACCCGCGATCGAGCGGCCGTAGGGATGACCCCAGCCGTCGGCAGCAATGGCCTCTGCCGTGTGAGGTGCGTTCACCAAGGGGTTGTCGTCCCGGGACCACTCCCCGCTCTCCACCTTCCCTATCTCCTCGGCGATCGAGATCATCGCATCGCAGAACCTGTCCAATTCGGCCAGGCTCTCGGACTCGGTTGGCTCGATCATGAGTGTCCCGACGACCGGGAACGAGAGCGTTGGAGCGTGGAATCCGTAGTCGGCCAGGCGCTTGGCGACGTCCTCTGCGTCGATCCCGGCGCTCCTGCCCATGGGTCGGACGTCGACGATGCACTCGTGGGCAACCCGGCCGTTCGATCCGCTGTAGAGCACAGGGAAGTATGGGTCGAGACGACGGGCCACGTAGTTCGCCGAGAGGATGGCGACCATCGATGCCTGGCGAAGCCCCTCGTCGCCCATCAACCGAATGAACGCGTAGGGGATGGGGAGGATCCCGGCGGATCCGTACGGCGCTCCCGAGACCGGGCCGATCCCATCGGACGGCCCCGCCCCCGCGTCCAGCGGGTGGTTGGGGAGGAAGGGTGCGAGATGGGACCGCGCGCCCACCGGGCCGACTCCTGGCCCGCCTCCGCCATGAGGGATGGTGAAGGTCTTGTGGAGATTGAGATGCCCGATGTCGGCCCCGAGATCCCCGGGCCTCGCCAAGCCCACCATCGCATTGAGGTTGGCCCCGTCCACGTAGACCTGCCCTCCGTGCTCGTGAACCAGCGAGGTGATGTCGAGGATGCCCTCCTCGAACACTCCGTGTGTCGACGGGTAGGTGATCATCAGGGCCGCGAGGTGATCGCCGTGCAACGCCAGCTTGGCCTCGACATCAGCCATGTCGACGTTGCCCTCGGGATCGGTGCCTACCACCACCACCTTCATCCCTGCCATGACAGCAGAGGCTGCGTTTGTCCCATGTGCAGAGGCCGGGATCAGGCAGACATCCCGCTGCCCCTCGCCACGATCCTGGTGATAGGCGCGGATCGACAGCAGCCCGGCCAGCTCTCCTTGGGAGCCTGCGTTTGGCTGAAGGGAGACGACGTCGTACCCGGTCAACGCACAGAGCTGGGCCTGGAGCCGGTCGACCAGCTCCCGATAGCCGGCCGCCTGTTCCGCCGGGGCATATGGGTGGATCCTGCTGAACTCTGGCCAGGTGATCGGGATCATCTCAGTGGTGGCATTGAGCTTCATCGTGCACGAGCCGAGGGGGATCATCGACCGGTCCAAGGCCAGGTCACGGTCGGCGAGCCGCCTCAGATAGCGGAGCATCTCGTGCTCCGAGTGGTAACTGCTGAACACCGGGTGGGTCAGGAACTCCGACTGCCTGCTCGCCCAGGGAGGGATGCCGGTACGCCCTGAGTCATCGCCGCTGTTGCCGACACCGAACGCAGCGAGGACCGATGCCAGGACCTCTGGTGTCGTGGTCTCGTCCAGAGCCACTCTCACCCTGCCATCGTCGATCCGGCCCAGGTTCACGCCCGCGGCCAGTGCGGCAGCCAGGACTGAGCCCGCCCCTTCCGGCGTGAGCACGGTGAGCGTGTCGAACCACGAGTCGTTCTCCAACTCGCGACCCGACCGTCGCAGGCTCGACGCCAACCTCGAAGTGAGCTCATGGGTCTCGATGGCGATGGCCCGGAGGCCGTCCGGGCCATGCCAGCAGGCATAGAGCCCGGCAATGACCGCCAGGAGCACCTGGGCGGTGCAGACATTCGAGGTCGCCTTCTCCCGGCGAATGTGCTGTTCACGGGTCTGGAGCGCCAAGCGGTAGGCGGTCTTGCCCGCCCGGTCGGTGGAGACCCCGACGAGACGACCCGGCAGGGCGCGGACCATGCTCTCGCGGGTGACGATGAACCCGGCGTGAGGCCCCCCGTAGCCGAGCGGGACCCCGAAACGCTGGGCAGAGCCGACCGCGATGTCCGCCCCCCACTCGCCCGGTGGGGTGAGCAGTGTGAGGGCCAGCAGGTCAGTGGCCACGGCGACCAGCGCCCCATCGTCATGCAGATCAGCGACCAACTGTCGGTGGTCGCCCACGTCACCCGACGACCCCGGATACTGGATCAGGGCACCGAACGCCGCGCCGGGCTCGATTCCCTCGGACAGCATCCTGACCTCGATGCCCACCGCCTTTGCCCTGGTGCGCACCACTTCGATCGTGGGCACATGGCAGTCATCGTGGACGTAGAACACCTCGCGCCCTGACTTGCCGAGGCGGCGACACATCGCCATTGCCTCGGCGGCAGCCGTTGCCTCGTCGAGCAGGGATGCGTTGGCCACGTCGAGGCCCGTCAGGTCCGCCACCATCGTCTGGAAGTTGAGGAGGGCCTCGAGCCGACCCTGCGATATCTCGGGCTGGTACGGGGTGTACGCCGTATACCAGGCCGGGCTCTCCAGCACGTTGCGCTGGATCACGGGAGGGGTGATCGTGTCGTGGTAGCCGACGCCGATCAAAGACGGGATCACCACGTTGCGCGACGCTATAGCCCGAAGCTCGGCCACAAGCTCGCCCTCGGAGATCGCGTCCGGGAGCTCGATTCCGGATCCGGCCCGGATGGCGGAAGGAATCGTCTCGGCCACCAGGGCCTCGAGGGATGGGGCGCCGACAGTGGCCAGCATCTTTTCGATGTCGTCGGGGCTGGGCCCGATGTGACGGTCGGCGAATCGCTCTCTGGGGTTGGGCATCAGTCTCCTCAGGCTGTCAGCCCTCCCCCGCTGTCGTCACCTCCAGCGGCGCCTCGACCGAATGGTCCACGTGCCTGAGAGTTTCCGGGGAGGAGTTGCCCCTTCGGCGCCCCGCAGCCCGGGGCTCTCCCATTCGGTGTCGAAGGCAGAGGTAATGATACGACGAACTTCGCTCCTCGCTGGAGATGTCTCATAGGGGGAGCCTCGCCGTTACTTTGCCGTCCGGCCCGGTCGGCATCCGACCGGCGCCAACCCCAACAACCGGGGCCTCAGTCGGGCGAGCCACCCCAATGCGCCTGCTGATCAAGGCTCCGGCGTCCCTCTTCGGGAGGGACCACGAGGGGCTCCGGTACCCCCACCGGAGCCCCTCCTTTTTCGGGATCACACGTTGAAGCGAAACTCGACCACGTCATCGGGGCGCATCACATAGGACTTGCCTTCGGTACGGACAAGTCCTCGTGCCCTTGCCTCGACCCACGAGCCGCTTGCCTCGAGCAGGGGATAGTCGATCACCTCCGCAGCGATGAACCCGCGCTGGAAGTCGGTGTGGATCACCCCGGCCGCCTCGGGCGCGGTCGCTCCGCTGCGAACGGTCCACGCCCGGGCTTCCTTGTCCCCGACCGTGAGGAAGCTCTGCAGGCCGAGTACCCGATATGCGGAATCGATCACTGCATGGAGCCCGGGCTCGGACTGGCCGACGGACTCGAGCAGCTCGACGCGATCATCGCCCCCGAGTTCGTTGAGATCAGCCTCGAGCTGGGCGTCGAGGAAGAGAGACTCGGCGGGGGCGACCAACTCCCCCAACGACACCCGCCGGTCCACATCCGCCAAGAGTGCGATATCCGAGTTGAACACGTAGATCACCGGCTTCGCGGTGAGCAGGTGGAGGTCGGCAAAATCCTCCGGCCGGACATCGCCTTGCCTGCTCGCCATCCTCCCCGATGCGACGATCTCCCGAAGCAGGCGCAGCTGCTCCACGCGTTGCCCGAGACTGCGATCGACGTTGGCCTCTTTCTCCATGCGAGGAAGCCTCCTGTCGATGGTCTCCAGATCCGCCAGCGCCAACTCGGTCTCGATGATCTCGATGTCGCCGGCCGGGTCGGGCCCTGACCCGACATGCGCGACGTTCTCGGACTCGAACGCGCGCACGACGTGGCATATGGCGTTGACATCCCTGATGTTGGCGAGGAAGCGGTTGCCGAGGCCTTCCCCCTCGCTGGCGCCCCGAACCAAGCCCGCAATGTCCACGAAGGTGACGGACGCGGGGATGGTCCGCTTCGAGCCGAAGATCGCCGCCAGTCGGGCGATACGGGGATCGGGTATCGGCACCACCCCCGTGTTGGGCTCGATCGTGGCGAACGGATAGTTGGCGGCGAGTACGCCGGCGTCCGTCAGTGCGTTGAACAAGGTGGACTTGCCGACATTGGGAAGTCCCACGATCCCGATCGAGAGACTCATGGCCGATGCAGGTTAGGGAGGGCCGCCGGGCAACTGGCTAGCGTGCCCTGATGGAGCGAATCGCGGTGATCGGCGCCGGTTCCTGGGGCACCACCATCGCTTGCCTGGCTGGCACCTCCGTATCCACCCGGCTCTGGGCGAGGCGCCCCGAGCTCGCCGCCGAGATCAACGAGACCCGCCAGAGCACTCGGTATCTCCCCGGCCTCGCGATCCCGGACCTGGTCACCGCCACCGCGGACCTCGGGGAGGCCACGGAGGGGGCCTCTGCCCTGGTGATGGCGGTGCCCTCCCACGGATTCCGGGAGGTGTACACCTCCGCGGCGGCTTCGGTGGGCGACGACGTTCCGGTCCTGTCGCTCACCAAGGGCATCGAGCAGGACACCCTGGCCACGATGACCCAGGTCGTGTCCGACGCCTCACCGGACAAGGACCGTTCCAGGATCGGGGTCCTCACCGGCCCCAACCTGGCGAGCGAGGTCGCCGCCGGGCAGCCCACGGCAGCGGTCATCGCCATGTCCGACCTGGAAACGGCCCGTCGGCTCCAGGAGGTCTTCATGGGCCCGACCTTCCGGGTGTACACGCATGACGACGTTGTGGGCTGCGAGCTGGGTGGTGCCCTGAAGAACGTGATGGCCATCGCGGCTGGGATGTCGGACGGGCTGGGGTTCGGCGACAACACCAGAGCCACACTGATCACCAGAGCGCTCTCGGAGCTGACCAGGCTCGGCGTGTCATTGGGCGGCCGACCGGCGACATTTGCCGGCCTCGCCGGAATGGGGGATTTGATCGCCACCTGCATCTCGACTGTGAGCCGCAACCACCAGGTGGGGGTGGGCCTTGCCGCCGGCAAGTCACTGGAGCAGGTGGTCACCGAGATGCAAATGGTCGCCGAGGGTGTCAAGACCACTCGCGCCGTTCTCGACTTGGCACACAGAAGCGGGATCGAGATGCCGATTGCCAACCACGTCGGCCACGTCCTCTACGACGGGCTGGACCCCAAGGAGGCAGTGCTCCGGTTGATGGGCAGGGTTGCCAAGCCGGAAGACTGAGCAGCTGGCGGGTGTTGTGCAACCAGAACACCGCCGGGGGTGTTCTCACCCACAGGAACATTGAGGGAGACGTGTCGAACCGAATTCTGACCACCGCCCACGGAACCAACCGGGAGGCATTCAGCGGCCGTGATTGGGGCCTGTTTCTGGCTCTCTCCGCCATCTGGGGGTCCTCGTTTCTTCTGATGGCGATCGGCCTCGACGCCTTCCATCCCGGTCTCGTCACTTGGCTCCGGGTCGGATTCGGCTCGGCTGCGGTCGCCGCCCTTCCCCAGGCACGCCGGTCACACATACCTCGCCCCGAGCGCCCGAAGATCTTCACCCTCGGGTTGATCTGGATGGCAATTCCCTTTGTCATTTTCCCTATCGCCCAGCAATGGATCGACTCGGCAGTGGCCGGGATGCTCAACGGGGCAACACCGATCTTCACCGCCATCGTGGCCTCGGTGCTGTTGTGGCAGTTGCCGGGCCGGCTCCAGGCGATAGGCCTCTTCGTCGGGTTCGCCGGCATCGTGGCAATCGCCCTCCCCTCGGCAGGTGAAGCGCCGACCGCTGCTTTCGGAGTCGTGCTCGTGATCCTGGCCACGGTTTGCTACGCCTTCGCCACCAACATCGTCGCCCCGCTCCAACAGAGGTACGGGTCCCTTCCGGTCCTGGCCAGAGTGCAGTGGACCGCACTGGCGCTGGTCACCCCGTACGGGATCTACGGGCTCACCCAGTCGACTTTCGCCTGGCCGTCGCTGGTTGCCATGCTGGCCGTGGGGGTGCTCGGCACCGGTCTGGCGATGGTGATGATGGGGTCGCTGGTGGGGAGTGTGGGCCCGACGCGCGCCACCTTCATCACCTACCTGATACCGGTCGTCGCCCTCGTGCTCGGCGTGGTGTTCCGCGACGAGGTGGTGTCTCCAATCGCCATCTTCGGCATCGGCCTGGTCATAGGCGGGGCCTTGCTCGCCTCACGACGGGAGACCGACTCCGAGCGCATGGCGAGCCTCCTCGTGGAGGGCGAGACCGGTTGAGTCAGGCTGCGGCCGAGCGCAGCGCCCGGATCACCAGGTCGCGGTCGCCGAGGCGGCGCCTCAGCTCGCGCTCCAGGCCCCCTATCGGATAGAGGTTCTGCGGGGCCCGGGGATCCTTGTGGCGCGCCGAGGCATAGCGAGGGAGACTCGCCGACACCACGTGGGCAACACGCGCGGCATCGGCCACGGTCATGTCCGCCTTCACCTCGCAACGGACGAGCCCGCCCGCCGGCCCAGAGCCATTGGCCAGCCTCAGATACCACGAGAACCGGCTCCATGAGGTCGTCGTGAGGAAGAGCGGAGTCCGATGACCCACGGGCAGCGTCCCCAGGGTGGCACGGAGATCATCGGGGAGATACTGCACGTGCTGGGTCTTCACGTAGCCCACGGCTCCCTCGACGTGCCTGCTGTGCGACAGCGGCCCATCGACCACGATCAGGGCGGCATCTGCATGATCGGAGGCGATCTCACCCTCGAGATCGCCCATTCTCTCCTGAATCCCGAGCCAGAGCTCCTCTGGGGTCGATCCCTTGGTGCTCATCACCTCGTAGCGGCCCACCTTGGTGTCGACCTCATCGGCCGGGACACCGGTGAAGATCCCCCTTCTCACCCTCGCTGCCACCACCGTGGCACCGCCGTTGCAGCGCACCGCCCCCGCGGCGAAGGTGGCCGCCAGGCCGAACCCGGGAAAGAGGTCATCCCGATCGATCCAGAGGTTGGCATCGACCCGGCGCACACCATCGACGAAGAGAATGTCGCTCGCCGGCTCGCACTCGGGGAGCAGCGGCCGCCAATTCTCCGGTGTGACCTCGACCGAGGGGTCGACCTTGTCGGTGGAGTCTGCAAGGTCGGCGTCCGAAGGCGATCCGTAGTCGGGATCCCAGGCTTCGACGGTGAATCTCATACGGCCACCTTCTCGATCGACGATGTCTCCGGCCCCTTGATGACTTCGAATCGGACTGGTATCCGCTCCGCCAGCTCTTGAACGTGAGTAACCAGGCCGACGGTCCGGCCCTGACCGGCGAGCTCGTCGAGCACCGAGGCCACGACGTCGATCGACTCCTGGTCGAGTGAGCCAAATCCCTCATCCAACAACACCGACTCGAGCCGTGAAGAAGTCCCGGTCAGCTCGGCGAGCTGCTCCGCCATGGACAACGACAGAGACAGCGCCACCAGGAAGGTCTCCCCGCCCGAGAGCCCGCGCGTGGTCCTGGTCAGGTCGGCGTTGCGATGATCGACGACCTCGAACTGGCTGCGGGTAGCAATCAGGGAATAAGCGCCTCCGGTCAGCTCGTGAAGCAGCTTGTTGGCCCCGTCCACCAGGGTCTCCATTGCTTCTTCGAGAAGCCAGGCCTCGAAATTGCTGGACCTCAGGTGGTTCCCGAGAGAAGAGGCGACACGCGTCAGGCCCCGCTCCGCCTCGATCTGGCCACCCAACTCGTCGGCTTCGGCAATCGACTTCTCCAGCTCTTGGATCTCGGCTCGGCGCCGCTCCTCTGCAAGGGCCAGGTTGGCCTCGGGCGACCCGTTCGGTTCGACACCGAGGCCTTCGAGCCACCCCCGTGTCTCGTCGAGGGCCCGCGCGGCCTCCTTCTCGGCGCCCGCAACCTGCTGATCGAGCCGGTGGAGGTCGGCCTTGCGATCATCGACGCGTCCCTCTCGCCAGCCCACGAACGAGAGCCAGGCCGCGACCGGGTCTTCCCCGGGTATCGGCGGCTTCTCGCCGGCCACGAGATCGCGAGCTGCCAGAAGGGTCTCGAAGAGCCCGGCCGCCCGCCGCGAGAGCTCGTCCACTCTGGCCTTTGCCTCGTCGGCTTGATGCTGCGCTTCTGCGATCCTGAGCTCGGTCTCTGCTCTGGCTTCGAGCAGTTTCAGTAGCGAAGCGATCGACGACGCCAGCTCTTCCGAGGGCGGCGCCCCCGCGAGCAACCCTTCGAGATCCGCTGCCTGCTGGTCCATCTGCTTGGCAACGCCCTCCGCCTCTTTGAGGCCATCCCGGGCATCGGCGACCAGGGAATCGAGTTCGGCGACCTCTCCGACCAGACGTTCCATCGATTGACCGGGCCCGCCACTCGGGCTCGGGATTTCCTCGATCGCCGCAAGGCACACCGGGCACACCTCCCCAACGACCAGGCCCTGGCGGACCGTGTGGGCCGCATGCTCCAACCTGAGGGAGCTCAGCTCTGCGACTTTCCGGTCCCGGGAGGCTGTCGTCACGGCCATGTGATCGCTCAGCGCCTTTAGGTCGAGAGCAGCTCGATCGACACGGAGTGAGTCCAGCCGATCGCGATTTGCGGCCCATCCCTCGAGCTTCGAAAGGGGAGTGAAGCCCTTGATTGCCGCATCAGCCGCATCGAGCTCGGCAACGAAGCCGGCCAGGAGTTGGGTCACTACCTCGAGGCCTTCCTTCGCGTCGAGTCGGTCTTTCTCGATCGTGCCCAGATCCTCCGGTGCCGCTATCGACTCCAGGAGGCTCAGCGCATCGCCGGCTCCGGCGCGGGCCGCGCTCGCATCGAGGACGGACGCCTGGAGACTCTGCAGCTTCTCAACCCGCGAAGGCAGCTCCTCACGCGCCACGAGGATCGCCTCCAAACCGGCCCGGGCCGCCTCGAGCTGCTCGGGGGTGGGCACCTCCAACTTGGCCAGGCTCTCCTCCATGGCCTGGGCCCGCCCCTCCGAGGTCTTGGCCCTGGCGTTTGCCAGCTGCATCACCTTCTCGAACAGCCCGACCTCGAGCAGCGCGCGAAGCAGCGCCTGGCGCTCTCTTGGCTTATCGGTGAGGAAGTCGGCGAAAGCCCCCTGCGGCAGGACTACCGCCTTGGTGAACTGGTCATATGTGAGGCCGAGGAGCTCGGTCACCCGGTCGGTGACCTCGTCGGAGCCTCGGGCCAGCACTTCGCCGCCTTTCCGCTCCAGGCTCGCCTCCGTGGTCGTGGCCCCTGAGCCTCTGCGCTCCACGAGGCGTGCGGCCACGAAACGCTCCTCTTCGACCGTGAAATCGAAGGAAACCCGGGCCCGATCGGCGCGGGCAGAGATGACAGGTGCCACGGAGCGGCGATCGTCGAGCCGGGGAATCGTGCCGTAGAGGGCGAAGACCATACCGTCGATCACGCTCGACTTGCCGGCGCCCGTTGGCCCGGACAAGACGAACAGGTCTGCTTCGGTGAAGTCGACCTCGGTGCGCTGCCGGTAGGCGAGGAACCCCTCCATCACCAGGAACTGCGGCCTCACGTTTGTATCGCCTCCTGTTCGAGCTCGCGAAACAGGTCGAGCACCGCCGGGTCATCCACGCCTTTGGCGGACAGGTAGGTGGCGAACAGGTCGACCGGGGATCGTCCCGCCCGGCTCACCCTCTCCCGGCGCTCCACTTCGTCTGAGCGTTCGATCACCACGTCGACGGCGCCGGGGATCGCGGCACGAACTTCGTCGTTGAGCCCGGAGCGGGCCTTCTCGTCGAGGATGACCTTGACATAGGCGTCGGTGACGTCTCCCGCCATGGCTATCACCTGCTCCAACGTGCCGGTCAACTGCACGAGCCTGGTCCCGCTGACAATGGGGATCTCCTCGACCTTTGCCGGCTTGCCCGCCTCGGCTTCCACGAGGAGCACTCCTTTCCGGTCGCCGACCTCGCCAAAGTCGAGCGGCATCGGCGACCCGCTGTACCAGACCGGGGCCGGAGCAGCCACCTTCTGCTGCCTGTGGAGATGGCCGAGCGCCACATAGCTCAAGTGCCCCGGGAAAGCCTGCGGGGGGATGTCGTAACCCATGATGTGGGAGTCCCGTTCGCCCCCACCCGTTGTCGCCCCATAGACGAAGGCGTGGCCGATCACGACGTTGACGGTGTCGACGCCCATGTCCCCGGTGAGCGCCTCGATCACCTTTCTCATCCGGTGCTCGTAGGTCTGCACGTGTTGATCGGGATCGAGTCCCATGATCTGCTCCGCCTTGATGATCCCTCGTTGCGATACGAAGGGCAGAAATGCCGCCCGAAGGCCGAGTTCTTGGAGGTGGGCCACCCCACCATCACCTGGTGGCAAGGGCCGGGACACGACCCGGATCCGTCCCAGGTCGAGCAGGGGTTTGATGGCATCGAGACGGGCCGCGTTGTCATGGTTGCCGCCGACCACCAGCACAGGGCCGACTTCGGCCAGGTCGAGCAGGGCCCGATAGACCACGGCCTCATCCTCCGGCGATGGAGAGGAGACGTCGAACAGATCACCTGCAACCAGGGTGGCGTCCACGAGTCGATCGCGGGCTATACCGGCGATCTCAACCAGCACCGCACGGTGCTCCTCCACGCGGGATCGCCCCCGGATCCTCCTCCCCACGTGCCAATCGGACGTATGGAGCAGCCTCATCGGAGCCAGAGCTCTTTCATTCCTCCGATCGTAGGACCGGGGTGGGACAGATCCTGGTAGTCCTAGAGGTCCTGGAAGGGGTCCTCCGGCGAGTCGGCCCGGGCGGGAAGCGCCCCGGCCTCAGAAGCTCGAGTGGCCCAGGCGGGAAATGGGAACTCGAGGACCAAGGGCACAGGGAGCTCCGGCTGGGCGAGGAGCATCGTGCCCGGTTTGAGGATGGTTGCCCGCTGGCGTTGCGCAGCAGGAAGGAAGCCGTACTCCTCGCGTGACGCCTCGGCAGAGTCCAGTCGACCCACGACCCTGATCGATGAGTTGGCGATGATGCGCCGCTCCACTTCGGAAGCGGTCTGCTGCGCGCCGATCAGGATCACCCCCAACGACCGGCCCCGCTCCGCCACGTCGAGGAGCACCTCCTTGATCGGGCTGAATCCCTCCCTGGGGGCGTACTTGTTCAACTCGTCGAGGACCAGGAACAGCAGCTCTTCGGACTGCCCGGCATTCTCCTTGTCCTCGAAGGCTCGCCTCACCGTCACCCCGACCACGAACCGCTTCGCACGATCGTTCAGGTTGTGGAGGTCGACCACTGTCACCTGGTGGCCCTGGACATCGATGTTGTGCCGCGCCGGATTGGCGATGTCCCCCCGGATCAGGCGCTCGACGTGGCGCACGGATCCCTGAAGGCGGCGGACGAATGCGTTGACCGTGCCCTGCCCGATGTGAGGCCCGGCCCATTCGAAGTTCGAGTCATCCTGTTGCACCTTCCTCGTAACCAGGTCGACCAGCTCGCGAAAGGTGCGCACCGTTTCGCCCTCGATCCTCACCGAGCCTCCATCGGCATCCTCGGCATGCCTCAGCTGGGCCATGACGTTGTAGACGACCATCGTGTACTGAGCCCGCTCGTCCTCGGCGTCGGCGAAGAGGAACACCATCAGGTCCTCGTGGCAGAACTCGGCGAGCGTCCAGAAGAACGATGTGATGTCGGGACGGGAGCTGACCTCGGCCACGGCCTTTTCGGATCCGACCCGGGGCGGGGCGAACAGCCCCACAGAGTCGAACGGCCCGGCGGGTAGGCCGAGATCCTTGTATCGGCGCCGGGCATCGTCGTCGAGGCTGCGATTGGGGCGGTCGATGTGGAGCAGGTCCTCGCCCTTGACGTTGAAGATCAGCGCCTTGGTGTTGACCGCCGCCGCAGCCAGGACGCCGGAGGTGAACAGCGAATGGAGTAGGAAGGTGGCGTAGCTGGTCTTGGTGGCCACACCCGACACTCCAGAGATGTTGACGTGGGCACCACGTTGTCCGTTGAGGAACTCGAAATTGGCAAAGAGCGGCTCTCCGTTGCGGGACGCACCAACCGGGAACTTGCGATCCATGCGGTCGAAGAACAGGGCCTGCTCCCGCTCCTCGCCCTGAGCTCTCCGCACCGGTTGCCCGGGCCGCGGGGGCACGAAGATCTCCGGCTCCACCCGTGTCGCGGTGACCTGCGCCGCCTCGACGACCTCGGCGGGCAGCACCCCGTCCTCGATGAGGAACACGTCGGAGTCGAATCGAGCTCCCTCGTGGCGCGCCCTCACCTGGCTCACCGTCCCGAAGATCTTCACCAGCTCACCGGATGGGAGCACTCGCTCCAACGCGACCACGTCGTCGAGCTCCAGGTATTCACCGTCGGCGACGCCCACCCAGAACTCGAGCGGCGTGGCGTCGACGGTCCCGATCACCCGACCGACCATCTCCTCCATGTGCCGAGAGTAGACCTCGCCGGCGACAGGAAACGGTCTCGTAGGGTGACCGCGGTGAGCCTGGTGGTGTTCCCTTTCAAGGACGAGGATCCGGCAACGGTCGGCGCCAACCTGAAGACCGCAGCGGCCCACCATGGAGTCACCGAGGTTTGGGCCGTGGCCGCGACCGACAGCTCCCAAGCCGCCCGGGTGACGGCAATCACCGAGGAGATCGCTGCCGGGTCGGGCAAGGCAGTTCGCGTGCTGGCCCAGGAGAGAATCGGCCGCTTCCGGCCCGGCAAGGGTGACGCCATGAACACGGCCATCTCCGCCGCCGCCAAACAGGGTTGGGAGCGGGCGCATTTCTTCGATTCCGACATAACCAACTTCGACCACTCATGGATCGATGGGGCCGAGGCCGCGGCCGACCAGGGATATGGCGTCGTGAGGCACCGATTCCCACGTGCCGCCACAGATGCGATGATCACCTGGATGGTGACCAGGCCCAGCCTGGCCCTTCTCTTTCCCGGCACATTCCTGCCACGCCTCGATCAGCCCTTGGGAGGCGAGCTGCTCCTCACCGGCCCCGCCCTCGAACTCCTCGTTCGCTCCGATCTGGTGCGGGATCGCTCGGACTGGGGGATCGACACCGTCATCACATACGCAACCGCCGTCATGGGGCTCGGCCTCTACGAGCATCACGTCGCCGACGGGAAGAGGCACAGCCTCTACGGCTCGCTGGAGGAGTTGCGGCCGATGCTCATCGAGTGCCTGGCGGCGGCGGTCTCCTTGCGCGGACTGCCCGGGCCCGATGCCGGGGCACGTCACGGCAGCGATCCCACTCAGCCGGTCCCGCCCGACCTGCTCACGACCGTTGCCTACGACTTCGAGGAGACCACGCTCATCCTCTCCACGCCGCTCTCGGGAGGAGAGACGGAGCTGATGGCAAGGATGCCCGACGCGGGACGCATCCAGCGCCTGGCCGACCCGGTCCGCCCGTTGCCCGAGCTCATGGACGCCTCGACCTGGCTCGACACGTTGCGCTTCCTCCACGATGGCTTCGAGATCGGCGAGTCGGCTTGGGAGGCGCTGGCATTCCGGCTGTGGCTGCACCGTGTGGTCTCCTACACCATGGAATGGGTGCCCAAGGGCTACCAGGCCGCGATCGGGCACCTGGAGGACACGATCCGTGACTACGAGGCCGCCGCAGACCACCATTGGCCGATATGAGCCTCGCTGTCGTTGTCGTCATAGCCGTGCTCGGTGGCCTCGCCGGCGCCTTGCAGTCCCAATTCCTCGGGGTGATGGAGCAACGGGTTGGCACCCTGGCCTCGACCTTCGTTACCTACGGCGGCGGCGGTCTCGCGGTCACCATCCTCATGCTGGCCCTGCAGGGCGGGAAGCTGTCCGAGCTGCGCGCCCTCCCCTGGTGGGTGTTCACCGCCGGGCTGATGGGGCTGGTGGTGGTTGCGTCCCTCGGAGTCAGCGTCTCCCGGCTCGGCCTCGGGGCCGGCCTGACCCTCTTCACCGGTGCCACCCTGGTCCTCGGCGCCCTCATCGAGCATTTCGGCTGGTTCGGTGAGGCGAGACCGCTGGATGGGCCGCGACTGCTCGGCGTCGCAATGGTGATCTTCGGCACCTGGCTCGTGGTGCGGGGCTAGTGGCCTGTCGTATGAATTGGAGCCGCCGTCAACACTTGTGCAACGGGCCACTAACCCAGCGCGATCGCCGTCATCGAAAGCAAAGCGAGGACCAGGCCCACGCTCTGACGGCGCAATAGATGCTCCGAGTTGACGATGCGAGCCAGGAGCACGGTGACCGCCGGATAGAACTCCGAGGCCACCGCGGCCCGGGCCAGCGAGCCGGCGCGCACCGCGAGCAAGAGGGACACATTGGCGCTCACGTCGAACAGGCCACTCGTCGCCACCAGTTTGAACGGGACCTGGCGGGGACCGGTGACTCTCCAATATCCGAGCAAGGCGATGGCGAGGATGAGCACGATCGACGCTCCCCGCGAGGCGATGAGAGGTAGGAGATTCGATTCCTCCGAGGTGAGCCGGAAGATGGCGGTGAACCCGCCGAAACCGAGACCGGCCACCACCCCGTAGAAGAAACCGCCCCGGGGAACCTCTCCGGGGTCGGCAACCCATGCGCAGAGCAGCACGGCAGGGAGGGCGGCCACCACCCCGATCCAGGCGAGCCAGGAGGGCCGCTCCCCTCCGATCACGGCGACGATCACCGGGATGGTCGCGCCCAGGGCGGCAGAAACCGGCGCCACCGCGGCAGCCTGGCCGCGGCTGAGACCTGCGAAAAGGGCGACCAGGCCAACCGCACCCGACAACCCCGCCAGGGCCCCGTACCAGTAGTCGGAGGCGGCGGCGTCCCCACCGATGACGACGGCGACCACCGTCAGGATCGGGAAGCTGACCAAGCCGGCCCACAGCACCACCGACGCTGCCGTTACCCGTTTCGCTCCTTCACCGCCGAGGAAGTCGGCGACGCCATAGAGCAGCGAGCTGATCCCCCCAAAAACGACCTCCACCTAGCTGCCCGCTCCCTCGCTCACATCTTCGCTGCCGAGCGATCGCAGAACGTAGCGAATCGACGACGCCGCCTCCTCGAGCTCCGTGGGCTCCACCGAGGACGCTGCCCGTGCGAAGTCGAGATCGCGGGCGCTGTCGATCGGCACCACATGAAGATGCAGGTGCGGGACCTCCAACCCGGCGATCACCAGCCCGATTCGCTCCGGCCTGAAGGCTCGCATTTGGGCGCGACCGATGATCCGCGCCACCTCGAGCAGATGGTCGCCGAGATCGGGCGGGCAGTCGATCCAATGATCGATCTCCTCACGGGGCACAACGAGGGCGTGACCCGGGCGCAATGGGTTGATCGACATGAACCCAACCGCCCGGTCGTCCTCCCAGACGAAGGTGCCCGGGATCTCGCCCTGGATGATCCTGGTGAACAGGGTGGCCATTGGACGAGCCTATCCGGGGGGGATCAGCCCGCCGGAACCACCTGGAGCAGAGCGCCCGTGGTGGTGACGTACATCTCCCCACTGCCATCGATGCCGAACCCGGTGACCTGGCCCGGGGCTCCGACCTGTTCCGTCCAGTCGGTCTGCTCGCTGATGCCGTCCGCAACGCGAAAAGAGCGAAGCCAACCGCCGCAGTAGTCGGAATAGAAGTAATGGCCATTGAGCTGCGGCATGGCGGGGCCCCGATAGACGATGCCCCCCGTGATCGAGCAGGTGCCGGCATCGCCATGCTCGACCTCGAGGACCGGGACCATCAGTCCAGTGGTGTCACACGATCCGGCTGCCACCCGGAAGCAGTGCAGCCCCTCGGTGATCGGCCACCCGTAGTTGGTGTCGGGAGCCAGCGGGGCCACGTTGACCTCCTCGAACTCGTCCTGGCCGACATCGGCGATGACGATGAGACCTTCGTCGATCCAGAAGCGCCATGGGTTGCGCAACCCAATGGCATATTTCGTCGGAGAAGGATCGCCATCGACCTTCAACTCGACCAAGCCCCCGAGCAGGGTCTCGGTGTTCTGCCCGTTCCCGAAGCGATCGTCCGCTCCTCCACCATCACCGAGTCCCAGCAGCAGCGTCCCATCGGGTGTGAATTGGAGCATCCCCCCGTTGTGGTTTCGCGCCGGCTGATCCACCTCCAACAAGATCCTCTCGGAGCCGGGGTCGGCCACCAAGGGCGAAGTGAGCGTGAACTCGGAGACCGTCGTGTCACCACTGTTGTCCGAGTAATGGAGATAGAGCCTCGGGTCGGACGGGTGTAATGCGATCGAGAGCAATCCTTGCTCGCCCTGATTGGTGACCTGGTCGGCGATATCGAGTACCGGGGTTTCCCCGATCGCCGATCCGTCGTAGGCCCAAACCCGTCCGTCCTTGGTGATCACGTAAGAAAGAGGGTCCCCCGTGCGGGCCGTCATCTGGACCGGGAAGTCGATCTCTGCGATCGATGCGTAGGCGAGCACCGTGTCCTCGACACTGATCGTGCTGGTCGTTGTCGGCGCTGCGGTGGTCGTGGTTGTAGCGGCCGTGGTAGTGGTGGTGGTCTCCACGACGCTGGTCGTCGGCGGCTCGATGGACGTCGTCGTCGACGACGTGGGGGAGCCGCCGTTGCAGGCAATGAGGGCGACAAGGGTGAGGGGCAACACATGCCGCATCGGAGGCAGGTTATGACCAGTGGCCCGTCACACAAATACTGGTGGCGTCTCTCCGGCCCTCGAAGATGCGCGCACCCTATTTGAGCGACAGCCCACTAGCTTGCGCCAACCGTGAACAGCGGAGTCAAGAACGACCCCTCGTCGATCAGGGGCTGGGTCACATACGACTGGGCCAACTCGGCGTACGCGACCACGATCCTCGCCGCTGTCCTTCCCGCTTACTTCGCCTCGGTGGTGGTCCCGGACGACGGCGTCGATTTCCTCGGGCGCACATGGACCGGTCAGGATCTTTGGGCGGTAGCCGTCGGCTTCGGGCCGCTGATCATGTTCCTGGCAACGCCGGTCCTGGGGGCCATCGCCGACTACTCGGCGTCGAAGAAGCGATTCCTGACGGTGTTCGCCACCTGGGGCGCGGTCTTCACCTCTCTCCTCTTCTTCTCGACGTCCGGCGACGTCACATTGACCCTTGGGCTCTTCCTGTTGGCGCACCTCGGTTTTGTCGGCGCCAATGTCTTCTACGACGCCTTTCTCCCCGACCTGACCACCGACGACACGATCGACATGGTCAGCTCCCGCGGTTACGCCTGGGGCTACATCGGTGGCGGCCTCCACCTGCTCCTCTCACTGGCTCTGATTCAGGGCGCCGAGGCAGGTTTCATCCCGATCGACCCCGAGCTGGCCACCAGGATCGCCCTCGGGTCGGTGGGCGTCTGGTGGCTCGGCTTCACGGTGAAGGCGCTTCGCCACATCCCCGAGACCGGTCGCTCCGCGGTGGCCCCGGGTGATCCCAGGCCGAGTTGGGCGGAATACGCCAGGATCGGCTTCACGAGGACGGTGCGGACCTCGGTCCGAGTGATCCACAATCGTCCGCTCCTCGTTTTCGTGCTCGCCTTCATCCTCTTCAACGACGGGGTGCAGACCACGATCGCGATGGCGTCGATCTACGCCACCGAAACCCTCGATCTCGGGATCACGATCGTGATCGTCGCCGTACTCCTGGTGCAGTTCATCGCCTACTTCGGGGCGATGGCATTCGGCAGCTACTCGTCGAGGGTGGGGACGAGGAGGGCATTGCTCACCAGCATCGTGGTCTGGGCCGGGGTCACCGTCGCCGCGTTCTTCCTCCCGGTCGGAGCCGCTGCCCCATTTCTCGCCCTCGCCTGTTTGATCGGTTTCGTTCTCGGCGGCACCCAGGCACTTTCTCGGAGTCTCTACGGCTCCATGATCCCCGAGGAGCAGTCGGCCGAGTTCTACGGTTTCTTCTCGGTGTTCTCGAAATTCAGTGCCATCTGGGGGCCCTGGATCTTCGCCATCGTGCGCCAGACGACTGGATCGGCACGGTGGGCGATCCTTTCCGTGGCGCTCTTCTTCATCGTCGGCGGGGCTCTGTTCACGACAGTGGACATCGATCAGGGTCGGCGAAATCGAGCATCGCTACGAGAGACGGTGGCCGCATAGGCTTGCTGTCATGACCGACGATCAATTCGAGACGTCTCCCCCGGACGAGGAGCAGCCAGCCAGTCCCGAGCCGACGATCGTGCCCGAGCCCGGGTTCCCCTGGGTTGCCCTGATCGCAATCGTCGGGATCAGCCTGACCGTGGTGTTCGCAGTCCAGAACACCGAGCTGGTCCCGGTCCATTTCCTGTGGCTGGACGGGGAGTACCCACTGGCCCTGGTGATCCTCATAACCGTCGCCGTCACCGTGCTCATCGCGGCACTGGTTGGCTTTAGCTACCGCCGAAGGAGGAAGAGGCGGATGGTGGAGCAACAGGAGCTGAAGCGATATCGGGAGTCCACCTAGCTTCGTGTGGCTTCACCTGCCGGCACTGTTGGTTCTGATCACGGCATGCGCCGGGTCCGGCTCGGGTTCCGAGACCACCGGGACACAGAGCCGGCCCGCGGGAGTAGAGGCGAGTGTGATCCGGGTCGAGGACGGAGACACTGCGACGCTCTCGATCGACGGGATGCCGGTGACCGTGAGGCTGTTCGGGGTGAACGCTCCCGAGCAGGGCGAGTGCGCCCACGACGAGGCTGCATCGACTCTGGAGGGAATGCTTCGGGAGGCGTCGATACGGGTGGAAGAGCGAGGCACAGATCAATTCGAGAGGACCCTTGCCTATCTCTGGGCCGATGACCGCTTCGTGAATCTCGCTCTGGTCGCGGAGGGCTTGGCCATCGCAACGACCCCCGAGCCCGGTGACATGTTGGGTCTCGACTTGGTGTCGGCTGAGGAAGAGTCATACCAGGCTGGCGTCGGCCTCTGGGACGACTGTGATGCGGCAGAGAGCGCCGATCTCGAGATGGCGATCGACATCTCCGGCCATGACCCGCCTGGGCCCGACGAGATGATCCTGTCCGAGGAGGTGGTGGCGATCAGCAATATCGGCGCGACGAGCGTGGATCTCACGGGCTGGATCCTGCGTGACGAGTCCTCGGCACATCGCTTTCTCTTCCCAGAGGGAGCGGTCGTTCCTGGGGGAGGGATGTTGCGGGTCGCCAGCTCCAACCCGGCTTGGGACCCCGGGGGCAGCCCGGTCTGGAACAACGCCGGGGACATGGCACTGCTCCTCGACACCCAAGGCGGCGTGGTGTCCAGAGCCCGGTATCAGTCGGGCTGATCCGCCCCAGATGTCAGGAGGATTGCCAGAAAACCAACCACAAGTGTTTGCTTGACTGCAGACTTGGACGACAATGTTCCTCAGGCCCTGGAAACGGTGGCCTATCTCTAGGAGCCCAAGCAATGATCTTTGGATATTTGGACGCAGGATCGGGGAGCCTCATCCTCCAGGCGGTGATCGCGGGAGCGGCCGGAATCGGCGTCGCATTCAAGGCGATGCGGATGCGAATGGCCCGTAGTGGAAACGCCACCGCCGAGGTCGATGCCACCGAGGCAGTCGAGGACGATCTCCTCACCCCCGAGCCCTGACCCCCGCATGACCTCACCCGACCCCGGGTCATTCCGCGACCCGGCCTCCCGAGTCGTCCTCGACGGGGACGATGTGATCCGTTTGCTCGACGAACGAGGGCTGGAGGCATGGCGCGCTCTCTCCACCTCCAAGTTCTTTGCAGCGGCCGTGGCCGACGGGCGAGTGATCGACGCAGCCGAGATCACCAACGCGCCGCTAGGGAGCGCAGGGGCGCTCCGACACCCCCGCTTGCCTTTCATCTCCTATCCGTTCGAGTGGACGTTCTCGATGCTGAAGGATGCCGCACTCCTCCAGCTCGGCCTCCTCGAGGCGGCGTTGGACGCCGGGATCACCATCAAGGACAGCACCCCGTACAACATCCAGTTTCACAATGGCAAACCGGTGTTCATCGACATCGGCTCCTTCGAGGCCTACCGGCCGGGTGAGCCCTGGATCGGCTACCGCCAGTTCACCCGCCAGTTCCTCTTCCCACTGATGATGCGGGCCTGGCTGGACATCCCGTTCCAACCTTGGCTCCGAGGCGACCTCGACGGGCTCACACCGCGTCAGATGGCCAACCTGCTCCCGTTCCTGAAGCGGTTCAACACCGGTGCCCTGCTCCATGTCGTGCTCCAGGCTCGGATGGAGGACCGGATGTCGGGGCAGGCGGTGCGGGAGGACCTGAAACAGGCAGGCTTCAACTCCGACTTGATCCTGGCCAACGTGAGGAAGCTCAAATCGCTGGTCGGCTCATTGGAATGGAAGCCCGACACCCAGGGCTGGTCCGACTACCACGCCTGTGCTCATGTCGGGCGGGACCGAGACGCCAAGAGCGACTTTCTGACCGCCGCGCTCAACCGCGTTGACCCGCATCGGGTGCTCGACCTCGGGGCGAATGATGGGCATTTCTCACGGATCGCAGTCGCCCATGGGGCCGATGTGGTCGCCCTCGATAGCGACGAGGCGGTCCTCGACGATCTCTATCGGCAGGGCGTTGGCCGCGGCCTTTCGATCGCGCTCACCGATCTCGGCAACCCCTCACCCGCGATGGGCTGGGCCGGCAAGGAGCGCCCCGGGGTCATCGAACGGTGCCGGCCCGAGATGGTGGTCGCCTACGGGGTGATCCATCACCTCATATACGGATCGAGCATCCCGCCGCAGAAGGTCCTCGAGTGGCTGCGTAGCCTGGATTGCCCGGTGGCATTGGAGTTCGTGTCCCCCGGGGATGAGATGGTCGCCCGCCTCGTTGGCAACAAGCTCCCGGAAGAACTCCATTCCGGGATCGAGGAAAGGGACTTCAGGGCGCTGATGAGCCAACATTTCGAAGTCCGGTCAGAGCACAGGCTGGAATCGGGCACCAGGGTTCTGTTCGATCTCGACCCGCGATGAGTCTGGAGCGGCTGGGGAGGGCGCCGTGGTGGACAGTTCCTCTCTCCTTGGCCACTGTCGGTGCCTTTGCCCTGGCACAGCCCCTGCTCGACTTGTTGGGCAAGAACCCGGAGTTTTTCATAGCCCGCGGGCTGACGTCTCCGGACGTGATCGTCTTCCCGCTGGTCCTCATCGTCCTCCCGGGCCTGCTCTCGATCCCGGTGCTTGCTCTGCGCCTGGTCGGACCCAGAGTCTCAGGCCTGGCTCACGCCATCTTGATCGGAGCGCTGTTCGCCGTGCTCACGGCGTCGATTCTCGTGGCGTTGGCCGGCCGGGAGTTGGCGCCCGTGGTGTTCGGAGGGCTGGTGCTGGCGGCGGGGATCGGCTTCGCCCTCCTGTTCACCCGATATCCCCTGGTCCAAGCGGCGGTCCGATATGCATCCCTCGCCCTGGTGGCGTTCACCTTTTGGTTCCTCGCGATGACCCCGGCCAGCGATGTCGCATTCGCCAGCACCGGAGACCTGCCCCGGATGGACGAGGTGACCAACCCGATACCGATCGTCATGCTCGTGTTCGACGAGTTCCCGGTGGCCACCTTGATCGATTCCGAAGGCGCGCTCCTCGATGACCTGTTTCCCAACTTCGCCCGGCTCGCCGACGATGGAGTCTGGTATCGCAACGCCGTTGGGGTTCGTCAGCAGACCGAACAGGCGCTGCCAACGATCCTCTCCGGTGTGGGCGCCGAGATCGGGAGCATCCCGATCTCATCCGATCACCCGCTGAACCTGTTCACGCTGTTCTCAGATGCCTACGACATCCAGGCAGTGGAGACAGTGACCGACCTCTGTCCCGACTTCGCATGCTCCAACTCGAGCCGGACCATCGAGCCCTTGCCCGAGCGCTGGAGCGCCCTCGGTGCCGATCTGTCGGTGGTCTATGGACACCTCACACTTCCAGATGACATCTCGGAGGGTCTGCCTGCAATCGACCAGACCTGGGGCAACTTCACCACGGGCGAGCGCTCGGAGTTCGACATCATCGACCGCTTTCTCGCGAACGTGGAGGAGGACCGCCGGCTCGAGGTGGAGCGGCTCCTCGACACCCTGGATGACACCGGCGACGAGCCGATTTTGCGCTTCGCCCATTTCCTCTACCCCCATCATCCATGGGAGCTGACCGCCGATGGGCGTCGCACCGGTTCCAGCGGGTCACCGGGGAGCGAGGGCACCGGGTGGAAGACCGACCGGTGGCTGGTCGCCCAGGGGTACCAGCGGCACATCCTGCAGAGCCAGTACGCCGACACGGTCCTCGGCCAGGTAACCGATCGCCTCCGCGAGAAGGGGATCTACGACGAGGCCCTGATCCTCGTGGTGGCGGATCACGGGATCACGATCCGGCCGGGCATCCCGCACCAGAGGAAGATCACGCCCGACACCGTGGGCACCATCGCTGCCGTGCCCCTCTTTGTGAAGTACCCCGCGGCCTATCCAGGAGTCGCCCCGGGGGAGATCGACGACACGAGGGCGGAAACGATCGATCTACTCCCCACAGTTGCCGAAGTCGCAGGCGTCGAAGTCCCCTGGAACCTCGACGGGATGTCGCTTCTCGACCCCGAGCGTGGAGCGAGGACGCAATCGGCCATGTTGAGCAAGGACGGCGCGGTGACCTTTGGCGTCGATGGGACCGAGAAACTGGAGGCCGCCGCCGAGAAGGAGGCGATGTTCCCGGATGGCGACCCGTGGGCCCTGGCTCCTCCAGGATGGGAGAGCTGGCTGGGAACCCCCCTGGCGCGGGCTTCCACCGAGGACGTCGAGGATGTGACGCTCACGGTCAACCAACGTGGCGCTCTCGACGCTCTCGACGAGAACGCCGACCAGCTGCCGGTGTTCATCTCGGGGCGGGTCAACTTGGAGGCACCAGCCACCGGCGAGGAGATCGTCATGGTCGCCGTGGATGGCGTGGTTCGAGCCATCACCAGGACCTTCGAGGCCGAAGGCGACTCGGCTCGCTATCAGGCCCTGATCCATCCCGACCTTCTGCACGCGGGAGTAAACGACGTCGAGGTCTGGATGGCGACCGGGTCGTCGGATCAGGCGAAGCTCCTCAACTGACCCTATTACTCGAACGGCCCTTCTGAGTAGGGTTCTCAGCCCCGAGAGAAGGAATGTCGCAATGGGGTTGATGGACACCATCAAGGGATGGTTCAGTTCCGCTGGGGATTCCGCCTCCGAAGCCACCGACGGCGTCAAGGACTTCGCAAGTGATGCCGGCCGGGAGATCTCGGAGGCAAAGGAAACCGCGGAGGACAATGTCTCCGACTGGGCCGATGCCGCCGGCGATGCCGCCGAGCAGGCGACAGAGCAAGCGTCGGATGCGGTCGACGAGGCAAAGGACGACCTGAGCGGGCAGTAGCCCTCCCGCGGCGACGCACCGACCGTTGCCGTGAAGGCGATCCGGGGTGCATATTCTGACCCGGACATGAGCAGAGTCTCCGATCGCCTGGGCCACCTTCCTCCGTCGGCCACCCTCGGCATATCGGCGCGGGCACGGGAGATGCGGGCCAAGGGCGTCGACGTGGTCTCCTTTGGCGCGGGAGAGCCTGATTTCCCCACTCCCGAGCATGTCGTCGCCGCTGCAGCGAGGGCCTGTCACGATCCGGTCAACCACAAGTACACGGCTGCGGCAGGCTTGCCCGAGCTCCGCCGAGCCATCGCCGAGGACACCGCCCGATTCTCAGGCGTCGAAGTCGACTGGTCGGAGGTGATGGTCAGTAACGGGGCAAAGCAAGCTGTGTTCCAAGGATTCGCGGCCCTGCTCGACCCCGGCGACGAGGTCCTTCTCCCGTCGCCGCATTGGGTCACCTATCCGGCCGGCATCGACCTCGCCGGCGGGGTGACGGTGTCTGTGCCCACCCGCCTCGAAGAGGGGTTCAAAGTCTCTGTCGACGCCCTAGACGAGGCCCGCACCGATCGAACCAAGCTCCTTGTCTTCGTGTCCCCTTCAAATCCCACCGGTGCGGTGTACAGCGCCGAAGAAGCGAAGCGGATCGGGGAGTGGGCTGCCGCCAACGAGGTATGGGTGATGGCTGACGAGATCTACCAGCGGCTCACCTATTTCACCGATGTCGCACCCTCGATCGCCGCGGTCACTCCCCGCTTCGAGAATTGGGTCCTGATCAACGGAGTGGCCAAGTCCTATTCCATGACGGGGTGGCGGGTTGGTTGGATGGTGGGCCCGCACGATGTGATCGATGCCGCCAATGCCCACCAGTCCCACGCCACCGGGAATGTGGCCAACGTCGCACAGCATGCAGCCATCGCCGCCCTCACCGGTCCCCAAGAGGCAGTCGAGGAGATGCGGCGCGCCTTCGACACCCGCCGCAAACTCATGTATTCGATGGTGAGCTCGATCCCGGGAGTGGCGTGCGTGGAGCCGGAAGGCGCCTTCTACGTGTTCCCCGACGTCTCCCACCATCTCGGAGAACGCTGGGATACCACCGACCAGCTCGCCGAAGCGATACTCGAGGAGGCTGCTGTGGCTCTGGTCCCTGGGGAGTCTTTCGGTGCCCCCGGTTTCCTCCGTCTGTCCTATGCCACGGGCGAAGAAGAGATAGAGCGGGGTTTGGAGCGAATCACCGCGTTTCTCGGCGGCTGACAGACCACCTGCGAACCGGGTTTACACTCGCTCGCTCAATGGAGGCAGGGACGAAAGCTCGAGCAATGATGCTCGTGGAGCCCCGTCACTTCTCGATGACGGAGCTGCCCACCAAGGCTGTGGATCGTGGTGGCTGGCTCGCAGTCGAAGCCACCGGGATCTCGGGAGCGGATGTCCAGGTCTGGAAAGGGGACGCCCGAGACGTGGTCTATCCGCTGGTCCCCGGTCACGAGGTCGTGGGGAGGATCGCAACCGAAGGCCCGACGATTCCGTTCCCGATCGGTACCAGGGTTGCCCTCGAGCCTCGCATCCGTTGCGGAGAATGCCATCGTTGCAAGCACGGCCTCGCCACCTGTGTGCGCAGGCGACCATCGAACTCCTACGGATTCATCCCCTCGATCGAGCCTCCGGGGCTCTGGGGGGGCCTCGCCGAGTTCCTCTTCATCGACCCCGATGCCCGCCTCCATCCGCTGACCGACGATGTGCCGGCCGAGGTGTCGACTTTCGTGCACCCGCTGGCGGCGGGGCACACCTGGGCAGTGGAGTTGCCAACTCTTCAGGCGGGCGAGAGCGTTCTCATCCTCGGGCCCGGGCCCCGTGGGCTGGCCTGCCTGATCGCGGCCAAGGCCGCCGGGGCAGGCTGGGTTGGGGTGACCGGTCTCAGCCACGACCGGGACCGGCTCGAGCTTGCCAAGCGGCTGGGGGCAGACATGGTCATAGACAGCGAGCAGGACGACGTCGGCGGGGCCATAGCCGAGGGAGCCGGGAGGCGGCCGGACATCGTCGTCGACGTGACCTCTGACGACCCCGAGGCGGTGTTCACCGCGCTCGACCTGGTGCGGAGCGGTGGGCGGGTGATCCTTGCCTCGACCAAGGGCAACAAGGCATTCCATTTCCTCAGTGACGTGCTGGTCGCCAAGCAGTTGACCATCAGAGGGGCCATGGGCGCCAGCAGCGTCGGCTACCAGTGGGCAACCCGCCAGATCGAGATCGATCCCAGGATCGACGACCTCGTCTCCCACCAATTCCCCCTCTCCGAGGCTTCGCGGGCGTTGCAGGCCGCCGCCGGGCTCCTCGGGAGGGAGGAGCTGATCTCGGTCGCCGTCACTTTCTGACATGACCCCGGCCCGCAACGGAGCCGACCGGGTCTCGGTGTGGTCCTGGGTCCTCTACGACCTGGCCAACACGATCTTCGCCCTGGGCGTGATCGGCAGGTATTTTCCGGGATGGCTGTCGTCCGTGGGGCAGCCCGACAGCGCCCTTGCCATCGTCGAGTCGGTCGCAGGGATCGCAGTCATCTTCCTGGCACCTTGGGCCGGCGCCCGAAGCGATGCCCGGGGGGCTCGGGTGCCGACACTTCGAGCGACAACGGTGATTGCCGTGGCCGCTACGGCCGGGCTCGCCGCATTCCCCCCAGCATCGACCCTCGCCCTTCTCGGGGTGGCGCTCGTGGCCTTCAACGTGGGATCTGTGGCCTATGACGCCCTGCTCGTCGACGTCAGCACCCCGGCGAATCGAGGGCGGATCTCCGGCCTCGGAGTGGGCGTCGGGTACATCGGCTCTTTCGTCGGCCTCGGTATCGGCGTGGTCACATTGGACGTGCTCGGCTTGTCCTACGCGGCCACCTTCCGCGCCCTGGCCATCGGCTTTCTCATCTTCGCCCTGCCCGCTTTCTTCTTCATCAAGGAGCGTGGCGGCACGGACGGCGGCCCGATGCCAAAGGTCAAGGATGTCGCGGCGAAGATGGCGGCGTCCTGGCGGGCTGCTGCTGGCTACCCCGGGGTGGTGCGGTTCCTGGTCGGCAGGTTCCTCTACACCGATGCGATCAACACCCTCATCGGCGGCTTCCTCACCCTCTTTGTGATCGAAGAGCTCGGTTTCGAGAGCAACCTGGTGACCGGGCTGTTGGGGCTGGCGATCGTGGCAGCGGTCGTCGGGGCCCTGGTCGCCGGTCGAATGCTCCAGCCAGTTGGCCCGCTTCGCATCCTGCGTGGCGTGCTGGTCCTGTGGATAGTCGCCATTGGGTCGGGTGTCCTCGCCGCGATCACCGGAAACACGGCGCTGGCCTGGGCGATCGGGGCCCTGGGGGGCCTCGCACTCGGAGCGACCTGGACCGCAGACCGGGTCGTGATGACCCGGATCTCGCCGCCACGGCATCTCGGCCAGTTCTACGGCCTCTATGCCACGGTGGGACGGTTCGCCACGATTCTCGGGCCCCTGGTCTGGGCTCTGATCGTCGACGGACTGGGTCTCGGGCGCCGGGTGGCGATGAGCGCCCTCATCGTGTTCATCGGGGCGGGATGGTGGGTGCTGAGGTCGGTGGACGACTCCGAGCGAAATTGGCCCCCTGAGGACCTCCCGGTGGTCAGCGGAAGTCGCGCTCCCCCGAGATGAGGTGCTGTTCCACCGCGTAGGGGATCGGGAGGTCGCGTACCTCACGCGGCCCACGGACCAATCGCCTGCCGATCTCGGCGAACCAGGTGTCGTTGGCAAACGCCCAAGGCCACGCCCTGATCCCGGTCCGAGCGCCGATGATGCCACCGACGATCGCGGCCAATGGGCTGCCGCCGATCCGCGCCGCGTGCTCCACTGGCACGTGTGGTCGCTCCACCTGTGGCGCGGCCAGCAGGAGACCCGCTTTCAACAGCTCCCAGGGCCCCGGGACTGGCCCCGATCCCACGGCGGCCAGTGCACCATCGGCATCGAGGGGTCGCACCACATCCATCAGGCCGTTGAGCTCTCTGGAGAGCCCGCCCCAGCTCTCCCCCCAGCCGTCGGTGCCCGTTGCCACAGACCGACTTGCCACATCCATCGACTCGACGACTCCGGCAACGAGGTCTTTTCCTGCCTGGCCGAAACAGGAGGCAGCCACCGCGCTTGCGGTTACCACCCCGGTGGCCACCGATTTCGGATCGGGGTGGAACAGCAATCCGAGCTCGAGGACGGCACGGGCCAACTCCTCGGGCTCCTTGCGGAGGGCGACACCGACCGGCACTGCCCGCGCTCCCCCGTCCAGGGACTGCTCCGACTCCGGTGCCGGCGAGCCGCCGGTGCCCCGATTCAGCCACGCCCGGAAATGGGGGGACTCCGCCCGGTATACCGGCTCCTCGACATCGGAACCGTCGAGCTCTCTGATGGCGCGCTCGATGTGCGAGATGTCGAACTCGACCGGCTCGATGAGTTGATAGGCGATGACCGTGGCCTGCTCGGTGATGGCCGAGTATCCGAGCTCCCACGCGCCCCCGGCGGTGTCCCCGGCGGCGAGGCCGAGCATTGCTCCATCACCCTCCCCGGAAATCAGGGAGAAACGGGACTCGGTATCGCTCACGGGTAGGTGAGGCTAACCGGGGTACCCTCGACGTCCGATGCACCGGATAGTGGTCATTGCCAACCCGGCGGCCTCCCAGTTCACCGGTGGCTCGCACCGCGACGTCATGGCGCTGTTGAGTCGTGGCGCCGACGTGGCATCGATCTGGCCGGGCTCCCCGAGCGAGGCCGAGGACAGGTCGCGAGCCGCGGCAGATGACGGTGTCGACATCGTGGTCGCCATGGGAGGCGACGGCATGGTCCATCATGTCGCCCAGGGACTCGTCGGGACCGGATCCGCTCTCGGGGTGATCCCGGTGGGGACCACCAACGTCTTCGCCCGCCTCCTCGAGATCCCATCGAAGCCGAACAGGGCGGCGCGCATCTTCCTGGGAAACCCAACCATGAGGAGCGTCGGAGTCGCCACGATGACCCTGCGCCGGGGCTCGACGGAGACAATCCACCACGCGGTGTTCGCATGTGGTGTCGGCCTCGATGCCGCGGTCGTGCAACGGGCGGAGAAAGAGCCCTATCGCAAGTACCGATTCGGCTCGATCCACTATGCCCGCTCCGCCCTGGGAACCGCGTTCCAGGAATTCCCCCGGCGCAAGCCACACGTGAGCGTCCGTTCCGGCGATTCCGAGGCTCTGGCGACCGCCGCCTTGGTCCAGTTCCGGGACATCTACACATATTTCGGGAGGATCCCGCTCCGTTTCGCCCCCGGTGCGCCCGAGCCGATGTCGGCTTTCGTCTTGGGGCGGCTCAAGCGGCGGGCAATTCCTCGCATTGTCGCCATGGTGCTCGCCGGAAGGGACCTCGGGACCAATCCTGAGATCGAGGTGTGGAGGATGGTGGAATCGCTGGAGCTGGACGCCAATCCCCCGGTCGAGGCCCAAGCGGATGGGGAGGCGCTTGGCATGGTCGATGGTGGGAGCATCGAATGGTCGCCGGAGAGCCTGACCGTGGTGGTCCCCCAGCCCGTGCCGATCTAGGGGGTGTGGAGAGCGATCCCCTCGGCGTCGAAGCGGTTCTTCAGCCTGCGCAGGGCCTCACGTTTCACTGCCCAACGCTGATCGGGATCGGTCATGATCCGACCCCTGATCACCACCGCGGCGTCGCTCAGCTCCTCAACGCCCAGGATCTCAGCCGGCCCCCTCACCATGGAGCCGATCACCGGGTCGGACTCCAGACGCCCCAACTCGTCGCTCATCACCTCGATCGCACGGTCGATGTCCTGGCCGTAGGGAATCCGGATGTCGATCACCGGGCGCGCGTAGAGCCGCGTGAAGTTCGATGCCACAGCGATCTGGCCATTGGGCACGTAGTGAACGTTCCCCTCGTCGTCACGCAACACGGTCACCCGGAATTGGATGTCCTCGACCGTCCCAACCGCCCCGGCCAGGCTGACCGCGTCTCCTATTTGGTATTGATCTTCGGCGAGGATGAAAAAGCCGGAGAGCACGTCCCGGACGATGTGCTGCGCACCGAACCCGATGGCGGCCCCGATCACGGTCGCGATGGCGATGAAGGGCGCCACGCTCCATCCCCAGATGGTGAACACCATGAGGACCACGAACACGATGAGGATCGCCAGGACGACCCGACGGGCCATCAGCCAGAGGGTTGCGGCTCGTGATGCCGATTCCGGCCCCTTGTTGCCTACCCGCGCCACGAAACGCTCGCCGATTTGTCGCACGATGAAGTAGCTGATGAGGCTGGCGACCACCACGACCGCGGTGGCGATCCAAGGCCCCAAGGTGGAGTCCATCACGGCGAGAGTAGTTAGCCGGCCCGGTCCGACAAGGAGCGGACCTCCAGTGCGAGCAGGCTGATAGTGGCCTGGGCCCGGGCACGTCTGTTCAGGATCTCACGGATCGAGTCGACGATCTCGATCTCGGAAGATGAAGGTTCCTTCGGCCCGGTTTCAGCATCGCTATCCGAGGTCGGACGGCGGCGGAACCCGAACCTGCGACCACGCTGCGCCCCAGGGCTCGGCGCCGGAGGCCCCTCGATCAGTGCCGCGGGCGCCATTCGGGCGACGTCACGCAGATTCCGCCCCGACGGCCCACCGACCTCGTCGGCCAGGTCGTCAATGAGGTGAGCCACCGTCACCCCGCGTCCGGCTGGATCGCCAGGGTCCAGGTCGGACCGGATATCTGCCCACCTCGCCTCGAAGTCGTCTCCGCCCCCGGGCCCGGCCACTTCGACGAGCCGCGCCACCGCGGCCTCCAGTTCGACGAGCAGCCTGGCGTCGACCGAGCCCGAGTCGAGCATGGCTCTGAGGTGGGAAAGCAGGGAATCCACACCCAGAGCCGGTCCTGACCGAGGCTGCGCCGCCATCGGGAACACGGCCGGATCTCCCAGCCCATCCTCGGCGAGCGCGGTGACCAGGTCGTCGACGACACTGCTGGCATCTCCGGTGGAGAGCCGATCGACCTGATTCAGGGCGAACACGAACTGCCTCCCGTACGCCGCGAGTGGCGAGATCAGGCCATGGTGCAATGCGGCGTCCCGGTATTTCTCGGGATCGACCACCCACACCACCACGTCGACCGCGGGGAGAAGAGCTTCGACCCTCAGCCTGTGGTCCACCACGACGCTGTCGGTATCGGGAAGGTCGATCAGGCACAGCCAGCGCGGGCCGGGGGCCACTACCTGATTGTCGACACCGGCAGCCTCCAGGTAAGCGGCAATTTCCCCGGCTCGTGCCTCGGGTACCAGCGCCAGGGGCTGGGCGGTTGTGGGCCGGGTACCGCCGACCACCGCGAGCTCGTCTCCGGCGATGGCGTTGAAGAGGCTGGATTTCCCGGAACCGGTTCCACCGGCAAGCGCTACCAGGAGGAGGTCGTCGGGACGCCGAAGTCGGGCTTCGATCCGGTCCCGTGCCCGGGCTATCGGCTCGAGATCAGGCTCCTCGACGACCCCGACGCTGTCGGCCAGCGCCTGGTCGAGGATCGGGAGGAGGTCCGCGATCGAGTCATGCATTGGCGAATGCCGAGAGGGCAACCGCCTCGGAGAGCGCGGCACGCGCCTCGTCCACGAGTGGGCGCGCCGGGACCGGGACAGCCACTTCGGATGTAAGCCAATCCCGCGTCACCTCGTACCCAGGCAGGAGTGCCTCGATCAACGCCGACTCTGCACTTTCCATCACCTGATCGCAGTCGTCGCCCACCAATGCCTGGAGCGATGCCCGGGCCTCATCGACATCGAGAACCGCCAGCTCTATCAGCAACGAGATGAGATAGGGGTCGTGGCCGGCGGCCATCGCCTCCAAACGGCTCGACCAAGATGCGATGGCGGAGGCTGTCGACTCCCGGTCCTGGGTGCGGACGCGCCGACTGTCGGCCTCACCGGCTGCGTGCAAGCACTCCTCCACCGCTGCCCGGAGATCGGATTCGACGGCGACGGTGAGGGCGACGTCGAGCCATCGTCTGGTTGCCGCGACTTGTTGTGGCGACGGGGCGAGGCGGCGCAGTCTTCGTCGCACTCTGCGGTTCGAGAACCGGCGTAGAGCGGTGATCGCTTCGAGATCCATCGCGTGGTCGCTCACGTCGGGCAACTCGGGGAGCAGGCGCTCGATCTCCGGTGTGAAGCGGTCGCGGATGATCCTGGACACGACCTCGGCGTCAGTCAGCGCCAGGTCGGCCTGGGCTATCAGATCCCGCGCCTCACCGAGTGTCGACCACAGCACCGATTTCATAATCTCGCTGCTGTGCTCCCTGTGCTTCGTCACTTCGGCCATCAAGCTGCGCCGTACCGATCGCACTGCGACCGACGGCACGACCGCTGCGCCCGCGCCGAGATGGTGCTCATGGACCACCACCACCTCGCCGTCGAGGCCTTCCCGCTCCAGGACCCTACGAAAGTCGGCGACGGCTGCCCCGGACCCTGTGCTCACCCGATTCAGGACCATGAGCAGGGGGGCCCCGCGTGATCTCGCCCTCCTCATGACCTCCCAGGGCACCAGGTCGCCATAACGCATCGCAGAGCTGACAAAGACCACGATGTCGGCGTGGTCGATCATGATTTCCGACACCGCGCGATGTCGTGATGAGGTGGAGTCGATGTCGGGGGTGTCGACGAAAGTCATCGATGCGAGGATCGGTGCCACTCCACCGACGGTCACGCATTCGACACCACCAACGGTCTGGTATCGATCCGGGTCGGCAGCGAGGACGACGGGCTCACGGGTGGTTGGCCGCAGAGGCCCGGTCTCGCTTACCTCGATACCCGAAAGCGAGTTGAGCAGCGTCGATTTACCGGCGCCGGTAGAGCCCGCGAACACGACAAGGAGCGGCCCGGGTGGGCCCTCGATCCGGGGCAGGAGGTACGAGCGGATCGCCCGCACCAGTCGATCTCTCGTCGCGCTGGGCCCGACTTCTCCGGGAATTTCGGGGAAGGCCAGGGTTTCCAACGAGCGCGCCAACCGCTCCAGGTCGGTGCTCAGATCGGCGGGTGCATTGATCGCCACCATCTTCACGAAATTGTGGCATGGCGCCGGATCAGATCACGGCATGCGGGGGGACTCGATCTCAGCCGGTCCAGCCCCCGGCCGGCCTCTCGAACCAGACGTGGACCTGGCCGGTCCCCGTCGCGTTCTCGTAGTCGGAGTACATCTCGCCGATGGCCGCGCACTCCCGACCACCGATCGCCCCCAGCATCATGAGGTAATGGCCGAAGTTTCCCTCCGGCGCGTACTCGAAGTAGTCGTCCATGGTGTCGACCAGCCGGGCGTGGTCGCCGGCGCGCATCATCTCCAGCCTCTCCTCGTCGGCTGCCCGGGCCTCGGGGGTGATGATGTGTATTGGGTCCGACGCCTCGTGTTTGGGCAACTCCTTCAGCGGCCAGAACGTGTGGCTCATCCCGCCGGAGGCGAGGATCACAACTCGCCGATCGAGCCGTGCGATTGCCTCGCCGATTGCCTCGCCCATCGTCATGAAGTCGTCGGTGTCACCGGTCTGCACCACCGACACCGAGACCACGTTCTCGTCGCTGCGCAGGTAGTAGAGGAGGTTGATCGTCGCGTAGTAGACAGGGAGGTAGTCGTCCTCTGAGGCGTGGGTCGGGGTGCCCAATTCTGAGCCGAGGTCGGCGGCAAGCTTCGCCAGCTCGGGGTCGCCGCTGTATTCGTATGGAATCCGGGCCATGCCCCGGGGGAGCTCGGAAGAGGTGAAGATCCCCTCACGCTTCTCGTGCGCGGAGAGGATGTGCTCGACCGTGGAGAACCAGTGGGAGTCGACGATCACGATGGTGTCGGGCCGCAGCCGATCGAAGACCTCGGTGCGCAGCCGCCTCAACCCCGGGACGAGGCTGATCTCGTTGCCTTCGTTGATCTCGAGACGGGTCGCCTCGTCGAACATGATGGTGGGGGCATGACTGATCAGCCCTGCGCCGACGACCTCACCCATATAGGTCCTCCTCGAATTCGTTAGGCAGCAAATGAAACCCTACCCGGAGGGCGGTGAACCGGCCACGAGGGGGACCCCGTCGGCGGTGGCGGTGACCTGACGCAGCAGACGGGCCAATTCGAGGCGCTCTTCAGGATCCAGTGCGGCGGTGAACTTGGCCTCGTACCGGTTGAACCGTGGAAACACTGCCTCGATCACGTCCAGACCCGGGTCTAGGAGATGGACGGTGACCCGTCGCCCATCCTCGGGATGTCGCCTCCTTTCCACCAGCCCACCCTTTTCCAGAGTGCCCAGCATCCCGCTCAGGGTCCCTTTGGCCAGGCCGCAGTCCTCGGCGAGTTGAGCGGTCTCTCGCTCTCCCCAGACCCAGAGGACGAAAAGTATGGTGAAACCGCCCCAGGACAGGCCCTCGGGCGCAAGAACCTCGCGTTCCATCCGGTGGCGCACCGCATTGGCGGCCCGATAGATGTTGGACACCGCAAGCATCGCCTCGAAGTCGAGGGGCCGGTCGCCGAGTCGGGCCCTGATGTCCCGTTCGGCCTCCAGCACTATTTCCGGATCATGGTCTCTTAGGGGGCCGGGCATGAGTTCACTGAGGAGCAGAAGTCTATATTTGACCTGTTGACCAACACCCTGCCCAGCGCACGCGTCGACATCTCCGACCTTTCGGTCTCCCCTGATCACTACATCGGAGGCAGGCGGGTGTCGTCGGTGGCGACGTTCGAGGCCCGCTCCCCTCTCGACTGGGAGTGGAAGCTCGCCGATGTCGCCCGTGGCGATGCCCTCACCGCCGACGCCGCGGTCAGCGCCGCAGTCGAGGCCTTCCCTGATTGGTCCGGCCGATCGGCCCACGAGCGAGGTGAGTTCCTGAATCGCCTCGCCGACCTCATCGACGAGAGCATCGAAGCAATCGCCCAGGTCGAGTGTGTCGACATGGCCATGCTCCTGGAGAGTCTGCGCGCCCGGGGGATCCATCGCGGTGCGGAGAACTTTCGCAATTACGCCGGGTTGGCGGCTGGTTATCAGGGTCGAAGCTGGTCATCGAAAGGCACCAACAACCAGGTGCAGCGGATGCCTGCCGGCCCCGCGGTGATCATCACCCCCTGGAACGCCCCGTGGATCCTCTCCACCTGGAAGCTGGCCCCTGCGCTCGCCGCCGGGAACCCGGTGATCCTCAAGCCTGCAGAGTGGGCTCCGCTGTCCGCCTCTGTCCTCGCCGACCTCGCCGATCAGGCGGGGCTCCCGCCGGGGGTTCTCAACGTGGTCCAAGGGATCGGGGAGGAAGTCGGGGCGGCGCTGGTCTCCGATCGCCGGGTGCGGCGGATCTCATTCACCGGATCGCCGGAGACCGCCCGACACATCGGGGTGGCCGCTGCGCGCAACATCGTCCCCTTCACCGCGGAGTTGGGGGGAAAGGGCCCCCTGCTGGTGTTCGCCGACTCGGACCTCGAGGCGGCGGCCCGCAAGGCCGCCCTCCAGTACGACGACGCAGGCCAGGTCTGCCTCGCCGGGACCCGCCTCATCGTCGAGCGATCGGTGTCGAGCGAGTTCTTGGACATGTTCCACCGTTTCACAGACGAACACGTCCTCGGTGACAGCAGGAGCCCGCAGACCACGATCAGCCCGCTGATCCACCCCGATCATCTGGCTCGTGTCGAGGGTTTCGTGGGGCGAGCTCGTGCCGCCGGTGATCGCATCGTTCGGGGCGGGGAGCGCTGGAAGCAGGATGGGCTCTGGTACGAGCCCACTCTCATCGAGCCCAAGTCCAACGATTCCGAGGTCGTGCAGCGCGAGGTGTTCGGACCGGTGTTGACCTACCAGACCTTCGGTGACGAGGAAGAAGCCGTCGACCTAGCCAACTCCACCCAATACGGCCTGTCGGGGATCGTCTACACCGGGTCCGAGGAGAGGGCGCTTCGGGTGGGGCGGGAGATTCGTGCCGGGACCATCTGGGTCAACACATTCCTGGTCAGGGATCTGACTGCGCCCTTCGGTGGCTGCCGGATCTCGGGTATCGGCCGGGAGGGCGGCGATTACGCCCTGGATTTCCATTCCGAGTTGAAGACGGTCCAGATCAGCCAGGGAACGGTGGAGTGAGCGGTGGAGCCTGAGCCCGCTCTGAGGTGGCTGAAGACAACCTGTCGAAGCGGATCACGCACGGGATCTACACGAGGACCAGCCCCCTCGGCCACGCCTACACCACGGGACCCGACCCGCCGGGGAAACAGGGGTCGCCCTCGCCCTCCGTTGGAGCACTGTCGAGCTGGAGTGGGTCACTCGTGACCTGCCTGGCAGGAGTCCTATCGGTACCTAAGTAGTCACGGATGTGCAATTCCGTCTGCAGCGGTCAGGTCGCAGGTCGCAACCCGCATGCCTCGGCCACTTGATCGTCGATTTCGGTGACTCGCGGGTCGTCGAGTCGATTACCTGAGTCGTCCAAGGGAAAGACGTCACCGCCGAGTGTCCCATTTGCTATCAGAAACCAACCGTCGCTTGCAGCGATGACCTCCCCCGGATGTGCCGGATCGCCGGTGACTCGGCAAACAGCGGAAGCATCTCGCGCTGTGGCACCCAGCAAGAAGGGTTGAATTTGATAGGTACATCGATCGTCTACGACTTCGGCACAGTCCACACCGCCAATTCCGCTCGTGCCAGATTCGGGCGGATCACACAATTCCTCGGCGAACTCGCCGAACTCTGGAACTGAAATAACGAGGACACCGCAACTGCCGATGCTGAAAGCCTCAGCCGTGACACCGTCCACAGTCATCTCGAATAGCGGCTGCTCCGACGGTCGTTCGACATGGTCTACAAACTCCGGCACCGCCGGAGTGCCCACCCGACTCGTACAGGCTGTGAGTAGCGAGGCGGCTGCGACGGCCAGAAGAAGACGCAACGGGCGAGTGCGATTCACGTTGGCAATTGAAGTCGCTTGATGCCCAATCAGTACCTAGGGACGCCAACAACTCGAACCAGCTTTTAGCGCCTACATGAGCGAGCGTACCGACGAGAGCCTCTGGGAGTATGCGGCGCTCCGGTCCGATGACCGGGCACTTCTGTCCCTGCTACCAGTTGACCGCGATGTACTTGGTCTCCAGATACTCGTCCATGCCTTCGTGGGAGCCCTCACGGCCGATCCCGGAGTGCTTGACCCCCCCGAAAGGCGCCGCTGGGTCGGATACCAGGCCTCGATTGAGGCCCACCATCCCCGACTCGATGGCCTCGGCCACCCTCAGCCCTCGGGCCAGGTCATCGGTGTAGAGGTAGGAGGCCAACCCGTAGGGGGTGTCGTTGGCGAGGGCGATCGCCTCCTCGTCGCTTTCGAAGGTCACCACCGGCGCCACCGGGCCGAAGATCTCCTGTTGCAGGATGTCGGCGTCGGCAGGCACTCCGCCGAGCACCGTCGGGGAGTAGTAGTAACCGACTCGATCGGGCACCGTGGCTCCGGTGACCACCGCGGCGCCGTCGTCGACGGCCGACTGGACCAGGGACGAGATGTCATCCCGAGCCCGCCCATTGATCATCGGGCCCACCTGATTGGAGCGGTCGATCCCCGGTCCCACCTTCAGGGCGCTCATCGCGCCGGCGAGCATGTTGGTGAACTCTCCGGCAACCGCCTCATGGACCAGGAACCGATTGGCCGCGGTGCATGCTTCGCCGGCATTCCGCATCTTGGCGACCATGGCTCCCTCCAGAGCGGCACCGAGATCGGCGTCGTCGAAGACGAGAAACGGTGCGTTACCGCCCAGCTCCATGGACACCCGGAGAACCTGGTCGGAGGCCACCTGGAGCAGGGTCCGGCCCACCTCGGTCGATCCTGTGAACGAAAGCTTCCTCACCCGCGGGTCCCGGAGAACGGTCTCGATGACTCCCGACGAGCCTTTGGCCACGATCACGTTGACCACACCGGGCGGAAGGCCCGCCTCCTCCATCAGGTGGACCACGGCCAGCGTGGTGAGCGGGGCATCGGATGCCGGTTTGACGATGGCGGTGCAGCCGGCAGCGAGGGCCGGGCCCAGCTTCCTGGTCGCCATCGCTGCGGGAAAGTTCCATGGAGTGACCATGACCGAAACCCCCACCGGCTGGCGGAGAGTCATGATCCGCTTGTCGCCTGCAGGCGCCGTTCGCACCTCGCCGCCGACCCGGGCCGCCTCCTCGGAGAACCACCTGAAGAACTCGGCGGCGTAGCGGACCTCGGCGAGGGCATCGGCAAACGCCTTGCCGTTCTCGAGCACGATCAACTCCGCCAGGTCCTCTTCCCGGGCCCGCATCATGTCGAATGTGCGCCTCAGGATCTCACCACGTTCCCGGGGAGCCGTGGCCGCCCATGGCTTGGCCGCGTCGTGCGCCGCCGTCACCGCCTCCTCGCCGTGGCTCGCCTCGGCCAAGCCCACGTCCACAAGCACTTCTTCGGTGGCCGGGTCGACAACGGACATCTCACCGGTGCCCTCGACCCATTTCCCACCTATGTACAGGCCGGTCTTTCCGCCGGCCCTCAGCTCGTCGAGAATCGCAGTCATCCGCCTTCCACCTCCACGGGAACGGTACGCCGGAGTGTCGTCCCCTGTCTCCAGGTGACTCCAACCCGGTGGTAATAGCCACCGATCATCTCGAGTGGCTCCAGGCCCGCCAATTCCTCTGTGGGCGAATCGAACAGATCAAGAGACGCCGACCCGGCCCATACATCCGCCGTCTCCCCGTCCTCACCCCTCATCGTCACCAACTCGTCCAGGGAGTCGACGCCGTCGGACTCGATCGTCGGCCACCAGCGGTTGTGGAGCATTTGATGCCCGTTGACGAAGCCGGGGCGTTCGGCCGCGGCCTCCAGGGTGACCACAGCCTCTGCGATTCGCCTCCCGGACACCGACAGTGTGGCCCCGAAGCGTCCGCCAGGCTCGAGGCGGGGCCCGGCGCGCCCGATCTCCACGGGCCGGGTCATCCAAATCTCACCCAGCTTCTTTGGGTACCCCTGGTGATAGCCGCGGACCATGGCGAAGTCCTTGTCCACCCAGATGTACGGGCATCGACTCCAGAGGGTGCCCTCCCATTCGCAGCGAACGACCACGAAGCACTCTTTGTATTGGGCTCGAACCGGATCGAGGATCTCCTCGAATCCGTCGCCGCAGCTCTGCCAGTCCGCCCAGATCACGGCAACCGCGCCCGGGTCATCGTCGGCGGGCGCGAGGCCCTCAGGCAAGAGCGCGGCCACGCGCTCGGGGTGGGTCCGGTACTCGACGGTGAGCATCTCACCCGAGTAGTGCCACGGCGGTGGTGGCAAGAGCGAGGAACGTCCCTCTGGGGTGCGTGGGAAGAGAAATCCGGGCATCGTGGTCGCCGATCATCGTAGGCCCGCGGGTGCCGACTACCCGTCGCCGGTGGGCTACCTTGAGCCTCCATGTCGTCACGCCTCGAGCCCGATCAGGCCGAACGCGCCGTGCTCGCAAGCCAGATCCTGGCCTTTCTCGATGACTGGATGGAGCGGGCCGCGACCATGCCCGGGTCGGGCACCGACCTCACCACCGAGGAGATCGAGAGCCTGATGACACCCCCAACCGAAGAGGGGCGCGCACTGGAGTCGATCCTCGCCGACGTGGAGCTGGCCGGGAAGGCGGGGCACATCCACCTGTCGGGGGGCCATCTCTCGTACATACCCAACAGCGGGATGTACGCGGGCGCACTCGCCGAGTTTCTGGCCGCAGGCCTCAACCGCTACACGGGGGTGGCCAGTGCCGCGCCCGGAATGACCGCCATCGAGCACGCCACGGTCGATTGGATGACGTCGCTGTTCGACCTGGGGCCATCGGCATCGGGCCTGCTGCTCTCAGGCGGGTCGATGGCGAACTTCACTGCGATCGTGGCGGCTAGGACTGCCAAGCTGGGTGACGAGTTGGGGAACGGTGTCCTCTATGTGAGCGGGCACACCCATCACTCGGTGGCCAAAGCGGCCCGGCTCGCCGGCTTCCGCAATGACCAGATTCGGGTGGTCCCGGTCGACCGGGACCTGAGGATGGAGCCCCAGGCACTAGCCGAAATGGTGGTGTCAGACCGAGGCGCTGGTTTGCAGCCGTTCCTGGTTGTGGCATCGGCGGGCACGACCGACACGGGAACGGTCGACCCCATCGGCCCCATCGCCGACGAAGTCTCGAAGCACGAGCTCTGGATGCACGTCGACGGCGCATATGGGGGCTTCTTTCAGCTCACTTCTAGGGGCCTGCGCACCCTTGCCGGAATCGAGCGCGCCGACTCCATCGCGCTCGACCCACACAAGGGGCTGTCGATCCCATTTGGGGTGGGAGCGCTTCTGGTACGGGAGGAGGCACACCTGATCGACACCAACCGGGGGCGGGGTGCCTACCTGCTGAGCAGCGACCTCCATTTCGGGCAGCGCGACATCGCCTCGTTGGGACCGGAGCTGAGTCGGCCGTTTCGAGCCCTCCAGGTCTGGCTTCCGCTCCACCTGCATGGGATTGCCCCATTCCGGGAGGCATTGGACCTGGCGCTCGACCTCGCACACAAGGCTCACGCCCGCATTTCGGCGATTCCAGGCGTGCGGGCCCTATGGGCTCCTGATCTCTCGATCGTGGCCTTTGGATTCGAAGACGACGGTCAGGGAAGAACGGCGATGGAGGCGATCAACCGGGACCGCACCGTCCATGTCTCTTCTACCGTCGTCGATGGTCGATTCGTTCTCCGCTTCGCGATCCTCAACCGGAGGACGACGATGGAGCACATCGACCACGCCACCGACATCATCGAGAAGTCCCTCGCTGGTTGAGTCCGGCGATGCCGATCAGCCGGTCAGGCGACGGCCCTCACCGGAAGGTGCTTGATACCGTTGATGAAGTTCGAGCGAAGCCGCGTCGGCTCGCCAAGGATCTCGATGCTGTCGACACGCTTCAGTAGCTCCTCGAACACCACCCGCACCTCGAGCCGGGCCAGCGATGCTCCGAGGCAAACGTGGCGCCCCGCACCGAAGGTCAGGTGGTCGTTCGGAGAGCGCCGAATGTCGAACCGGTATGGGTCGTCGAACACATCCTCGTCGTAATTCGCGGACGGATACCACATCACCACGCGATCGCCGCTGGCGATTTGCTCGCCCCCCAGCTCGGTGTCTTCTGTGGCAGTTCGCCGAAAATGCATGGTCACCGCCGACGCCCTCAGGATCTCCTCGGTGGCAGGCAACGACAAGCCAAGCGGATCTGCTCGCAGCTCCTCCATCTGCTCGGGGTGGTCGGTGAGATAGATCAGCCCGTGGCTGATCGTGTGCCTGGTGGTCTCGTTGCCGGCCACCATCATCAAAGTGAAGAAGTTCTTGAACTCGAGGTCGGTGAGCGGCTCGCCGTCGGGCTCGGCATGGAGCAGCGTCGTGATGATGTCGTCTTGTGGATTCGCTCTGCGCTCGATAGCCATCCCCTCCGCATAGCGAAACACCTCTATGGCAGCCGGCGAGCGGAAGGGGAGCAATCGGTATTCCTCGGTGTCGTCACGATCGATCACCACCGGGGTGTACTCGGGGTCGGCGTTGGAGATCATCTGGTCTCCCCACGCCACCAGCTTCGAGGCATCCGACTCTGGGACCCCGAGCAGGCGGCACAGCAGCCGGATCGGCAGCTCCCTGGAGATCTCGGTGACGAAGTCGAAGTCGCCGAGGGGCAGGACCTTGTCCAGGACGTGCCCCGCCAGTGCCCGGAACGCCTCCTCGTAGGTGGCGACCACCCGCGGGGTGAACCCGGGCTGGACCAGCCTCCGGAGCCGGGCGTGCTCGGGGGGGTCGAACTCCATCATGGTCCTCCGGGCCTCGAGGGCATCGGGTGCCATCTGCTCCGCCCTGATCCCCCGGGACGCGGTGAACCGCCCGAAATCACGGCTGACAGTCTCTACGTCGGCATGTCTGGTCACGGCCCAGAAACCGGTGCCGTCGGCCTCCTCGACCCATGACACCGGGCGATCGCGCCGCATCCGCTCGAAGGCGGCGTGGGGGACACACCTCACGTAGGTGTCGTGGGAGAAGATGTCGGCATCGACTTCGCCGAGGTCCTGGTGCAGGGTGTTCGCAGGCATCCGTGGTCTGGGACCAAACATAATCGGGCCCCTGCCCTGGGTACCGTGGGGTCATGGCCGAGGTGCGCCGAATACTGGTGGGAGCCGCTCCGCTCACGGTGCTCCGCGACGGCGAAGACCTGGTCAGCGATGACGGGCGCCGCTTCGACCTGTCTGCTGCGGTGCATCTTCCCCCGGTGGAGCCGACCAAGGTCTTGGCCGTGCATCTCAACTACCGCAGCCGGGTCGACGAGTTCATGACCCAGCTCCCTGACGCTCCCACGTACTTCCAAAAGCCGACCAGCGCCTTGAACGCCCACCGTGGTGATGTCGTGCGACCCCCGAGATGCAAGTTCCTCAATTTCGAGGGCGAGATCGCGATCGTGATCGGCAGGGAATGCAAGGGGGTCGGGCGGGATGAGGCTCGAGACTTCGTGGCCGGTTACACCATTGCCAACGATTTCGGCCTCCACGACTTCAGGGACACCGATGCCGGCTCGATGCTCCGGGTCAAGGGCTCAGACACGCTGTGCCCTCTTGGACCCGGGCTCGTCGACGATTGGGATTTCCACGACAAGTCGATACGGACACTGGTCAACGGGGAGGTTCGCCAAGAGGCCACCACCTCGGAGATGGAGTGGGACATGGCGTACCTCGTTGCCGACCTGGCCCGAACGATCACGCTGTTCCCCGGTGACGTGATCCTGAGCGGGACGCCGGCAGGCTCACGACCGGTCGTGCCCGGTGACGTGGTGACCGTGGAGGTCGAGGGCCTCGGGGCGCTCACCAACACCATCGTCGAGGGAACGGTCCCGATGAGGGCAGAGCTTGGAGCCCAGCCGACGGAGTCCGAAGAGGTCGTTTCCACGGCGCTGGGAGGCGATTGGGAGCTTCGTGGAGTCAGGCCCCCGAGGTGAGCCGCGTGGCTGCCCTGCTGCGCGGGGTGAATCTGGGGGGCAGGGCCCGGGTGCCGATGGCGGAGCTCAAGTCGGCACTCGAGAAGGCCGGCCTCGACGGCGTCGCCACCTATGTCCAGAGCGGGAACGTGGTTTTCGCCGGCGGCCCCAAGGACCGGGACGACGCTCGGATCGTGGCTGACGTGATCTCCGAGAGCTTCGGACTAGACATAACCGTGATCACGAGGAGCGGGCGGCAGCTGGCGGCCATCTCCAGGGCTCACCCCCTTGGCAGGAAGGATGCCACCCCGGTCCAACTCCACGTTGTGTTCCTCGAGGACCGACCCGACACCCATGCGGTGGCTGCCCTCGAACCCGACCGTTTCCCACCCGACCGCTTCGAAGTCGCCGGGCGGGAGATCTACGTCGAGTTTCCCAACGGGCAAGGGCGGTCCAGGCTGGGCCTCGACTACTTCGAGAAGAGGCTCGGGATCCGGGGGACCATGCGCAACTGGAACACCGTCACACGGTTGGCCGAGATGACCCGGGGCTGATCCCTCAGGCCAGGGATGCCTCGATGCTTATGTTCACGTTGCCCTTGAGGGCGTTGGACACCGGGCACCCATCCTTGGCTGCGACGGCCGCCTCCTGGAACTCGTCTGCGCCGATGCCGGGAACCGTCCCGGTGACGCGCAGGGCCATCGTGGTCAGTCGCCACCCGGCTTCCAACTTCTCGAAGGTGGCTTCGGCGGAGGTCTCCAGGCGATCGGGTATGAAGCCGCGTCCCGAGAGCCCGTTGGCAAATGCCATCGAGTAACAAGCGGCATGGGCGGCGGCGATCAGCTCCTCCGGGCTGGTCCTTCCTGCGGACGCCTCGGTCCGACTCGGCCAGCTCACGGGCAATGGTGGGGCGACACCGGTGGCCAGGGTCGTGGTCCCGGAACCGGTGAGTAGATCACCTTCCCAGGTTGCGGTGGCTCGGCTCTGCATGGGGCTCCTGTCCTTTGATTGGGCCAGAGCCTAGGTCGGATAGGAGGTCGGTTCGCCCCGGCTAGACACTGGCGAGCACGGGAGGGGTCAGGGCCTCCCGAAGCTCCTGAAGACGACCGGGCACCACTTGATAGTGGACCCACCTTCCCTCTCTGCGCCCGGTGACCAGGCCCGCCTCGCGGAGGATCCGAAGGTGATGGGACACCGTTGGCTGGCTCAACCCGAGCGGTGACTCGAGCTCACAGCCGCATGCCGTCCCCTCCGGCGCCGCGGCGAGCAAGGAGACGATCCTGAGCCGGACCGGGTCGCCCAGGGCAGCCAGGGCTTGTGCGGTCTCCACGGCATCGGCTTCGTCGATCACGCCGTCGAAGATCGGGGTGCAGCAGAATTCCATCCCAACATATTGACACAGATCTATCCATCGACCAAGATCAATACATCGAAGATCATCGATAGGAAGGAGCTGGAGATGATCTCCGTCGACACATCCGGATGTTGCGGTGGCGGGAGCTGCTGCTGACAGCTGGACCTTGCCGGGGCGCCGCTCAATCGAGCAGCGCCCCGGCTGCCTTTCCCTCGACACAGTCTTCGAGGAGGGGGCAATAGCGGCACCACGGGCCGCCTTGGCGAACGGGCTCGGTCCCGCTGGCCCAGGCCCGGCGCAGATCATCGACCATGGCGCCTACCTCCGTGGCAACCCGCTTCACATCGGCAGTGCTCGGGACTGTGCGGTAGCGCTCCCCGGTGCGAACCGACACCGCTTCGACATAGGCCGGCAGCTCGTCCTTGTCCAGTGTCCAGAGCAGGGCATAGAAGAGAAGCTGATCCTCGGGCTCGCCCAAGTCCCCGGTCTTCCAATCCACGAGTCGATGGCCCCCCAAGTCCTCGCGATATACGGCGTCCACCGAGCCAACCAACTCGACGCCGGAGGCAGGCTCCCTCGAGATCGATACCTCCGACCCCTCGAAGCCCTCCGTTGGCAGTCGGGTGAAGCGCTCGTAGAGCCCGCGGACCTCTTCGATCATCGAAGCCAGGATGGACGGCTTGAGCTCGAGTGGCCCCAGCTTGTGGTTCAGCGCCGACCCTCCGATCTCCTCCCGGCAGGCTTGGACGAACTCCTCTGATGCGATGGGGCCTGCGGTGAGATGCCGGCTGAACATGCGGTGGGCGAGACTCCCCAGGAACGAGGCACGCGAATCGGGGCCAAACACGCCCTGGAGCCTGGCGTTTGCCTGCCCGGGGCACTTCTTGTACATGACGTAGGTGGTCGCCGACACCCGGATGGCGTCTCCATCGACCACGTCTGGAAAGGCGACTACCACGGGAAAAGCGTAGGGCGCGCTTGGGACACGACTGTAAATAGGCATCGGGTCGGCGTTACCATCGCCCGGCCATCCACTAGGTCGTTTGGGGCGGCCTTCTGAATGAACAAACACCTCTCCCCTCCCAACAACATATGGGTCGCTGCTGCCCTCGGCCTCGGCGCCGTGCTCGCTCTCCTCTTCGGTCTCTACGGCCTCACCAGGGCCACGTCCAGAGGCGAGGTGATGGGTCGCGTCGAAGTCTCCGGCACCCCAATAGGGGGTCTCGACGAGGAACAGGCATTGACCGCCATGGTCGCGGTCGAAGACGAGTACCTGGCAAGGCCTGCAATCTTCAACCTCGACGGGAAGGTAGTGAGTCTCATCCCGCCTGAGGCCGGGCTCGACCTCGACGAAGACAGCATCGTCGACGAGGCGATGTCAGTGGGTCGGGAAGGCAGCCCGCTCTCCCAGTTCACGTGGTGGCTGACCCACATCTTCTCGACGGTGCAAGTCCCGGTCAACGGTTCGATAGACGCCGAGTCCGTGAATGCCCTCTTCGACACATGGGACGTGGAGGTGATCGCCCGCCCCGCCAACCAGGGCGGCATCCAGCTCGTCGAAGGGGAGCTCCGGGCCGTATATCCCGAAATAGGGAGCGGTGTGGATCGCCCTGCGGGCTTGGCCATCGTCGAGTCTTCTCTCCTCTCGACAGAGGCACTGCAGCTGACGATCCCGGTGGTCACAATCGAGCCCAGCCTCACGGATGCAGACGTCGACGCAGCATTTGCTGAGGCGCAGATGCTGCTGTCGGATTCGATCGAGCTCACCCACGACGGGACGGAGGTTGTTTTCAACCCATCCGAGTTGGAGGAAGCGTTCCGATCCGAGACCATCAAGCAGAGCCCGGCACAGATCGTCAACACCTTCGATCCCGACGTGATCAACGACATGCTCGAGCCGGTGCGAGGGGAGTTCGAGGACGAGCCGGTCGACGCCGAGTTCGTGATCGATGGAGACTCGATCTCGATTGCCCCCGGGCAAAAAGGGACCGAGATCGACGCGGCCGAGACCGCGCGCCGCCTTGAGGTGGCCGGCCTGACCGAGGAGCGGACAGGGGAGTTGCCGTTGGTCGAAGGGGCAGACCCGGAGGTCACCACCGAATACCTCGAAGGGCTCGGCATCGAGCACCTGGTATCCCAATTCACGACCTATCACGATTGCTGCCAACCGCGGGTGGCCAACATCCAGAAGATGGCCGCAACCGTGGACGGAGAGATAGTGGTCCCCGGCGAGACCTTCAGCCTCAACGAGACAGTTGGACAACGCACCGAGGAAGGCGGGTATCTCCCCGCCCCCGGGATCTTCGAAGGAGTGCTCCAGGAGTCGGTCGGTGGAGGGGTCAGCCAATTCACGACAACGCTCTACAACGCGGTGTTCTGGGGCGGCTACCAAGACGTGGAGCACAAGCCACACTCCTACTACTTCTCGCGCTACCCCGAAGGCATCGAGGCCACCCTCAGCTGGACCAGCCCGGACCTCAAGTTCAAGAACAACAGGGATCACGCGGTGCTGATCGACACCCGTTGGACGGACACTTCGATCACGGTGCGCATATTCGGTAGCAACGACGGCCGGGTGCTCAAGGGCGAGCAGAGCGGTGGGGAAACCCACATCTGGCTCGACGCAGACGGCGGTAGCAACGCCCTCCACGTGAGCGGCGATGTCTCCGAGCGCTACGCCCTCACCGAGCCCTCGGAGCCCCGATATGTGGGTAATCCCGAGCTCGGTGTCGATGAGGAGGACCAGATCCAAACCGAGGAAGGGGGCTGGAGCGTCACGGTCACCCGTGAGATATCGAGAGGCGATGAGGTGATCGAGACTCAGGAGTGGGTGGTCCGCTACGCACCCCGGTTCGCCGTCATCGAGGTCCACCCGTGCATGGTCCCCGACACCACTGTTGCCTGTCCCACGACCACGACGACTACCACGACGACGACCACAGTGCCGACGACGACTACAACCACGACGACAACCACCCCACCCTGAGCGGCCCCCTACTCCTCCGCGGCGTCCTCGTAGTGGCGCAAGAAGTCGGAGATCGCCTCGAGAGCACCGGCGACGGCATCCTCGTCCCACGGGTCGGGGCGCCTGATGGTGACAGTGTTCTGGAGCACATAGACGTGGTCGATCCCGAGGTCTAGGTCGAAGAGGGCGCCAGCGAGAAGAGCCGGCACCGCGCTCCCCGGCGACTCAGGCGTGATGGCCTGCCCATCCTGGCCGGTGAAGCTGCGGTCGGTGGTGACGAGGAGAACCCCTCCCATCACCACTTGATCCCGGATGATCACGGTCTGGCCCACGATTTCGAGCGTAGTGGCCCGTCGGGCCACTACTCAGGATCCGAAGCCGCCCGGGACCTCGCCAACCATCTGCACCTTGAGCAGGTTGGTCGACGCCTGGACGTTGGGGGGGACACCGGCGACCATGACCACGGTGTCCCCGACTCGGGCCAGGCCCTCTTGTTCGAGGATGGCCGAGCCCGCCGCCATCTCGTCGTCGGTGTAATCACGCCGTTCGAACACGTGGGGCGAGACGCCCCAGAGAAGAGCCATCCGCCTCAATGTCGACTCGTTCGGGCTGAAGGCAACGATCCGCCCTTCGGGCCGGTACTTGGAAATGAGGCGGGCGGTGTTGCCGGATTCGGTGAAGGCCACTATCGCCTTCGCCCCGAGATTGATCGCGACTTCGGTGGCAGCCTGGGCGACCGCGGAGGCGACCGTGTTCCCATCCCCGACGAAGGGGACCGGATGGTCCCCCCGGTTGGACAGTGTGTCCTCTTCGACCACCCGGCAGATCTCCGCCATCGCGGCCACCGTCTGCGCCGGATAATCGCCGACGGCTGTCTCTCCGGAGAGCATCACAGCGTCGGTGCCGCCGATGACCGCGGTGGCGACGTCGGTCACCTCGGCCCTGGTGGGCCGCGGGCTCTTCGTCATCGACTCCAGCATCTCCGTGGCCGTGATCGATATTCGGCCCGCCGCGTTGGTGCGCTTCAGGATCTCGGCCTGGATTAGTGGGATCCGCTCCAAGGGGAGCTGAACCCCGAGATCCCCCCGGGCGACCATCACCCCGAACGACGGCTCGAGGATGTCATCGAGGTTCTCATATGCCTGGGCCAGCTCGATCTTCGCGATCACCGGGGTGTCCCCGGCCAGATCCGCCACTTTCCTCACGTCGTCCCCGTTGCGCACGAACGAGGCGGCGACGTAATCGACGCCGATCTTCTTGCCAAATGCCAGGTCGACCTCGTCCTTGACGGTCACGCACTCCGTCGACAGCCTGCTGTCGGGAAATGCCACTCCCTTGTGGTCCGACAGGTCGCCGCCGATCTTCACGTCGGCCATGAGGCCGGTGTCGGACATCCCGATCACCTCGAGTCGGATCAGGCCGTCGGAGAGCAAGACCCGGTCTCCGGGGCGAACGTCCTCGAGGAGCTGGTCGTACCCGACGGGGATCAGGTCGCGGTCCCCCATCCCCCTATCGGGGACCAGGCTCACCTCGTCGCCCTTCTTGAGGCGGATCGACCCCGATGGAAACTCTCCGACCCGCAGCTTGGGGCCCTGGATGTCCTGGAGAACCGCGACGGCGCGCCCGGCATCGAGGGCTGCGGCCCGGACCCATTTCAACATCGCGGCATGGAACTCGTGCTCACCGTGAGAGAAGTTGAGACGTGCCACGTCCATGCCCGCCTCCACCAGGGCTTTGATCGAGGCTTCGTCGGACACTGCAGGGCCCAGCGTGGCGATGATCTTCGTGTGGCGCTGCATCAACCCAGACGGTAACCGACGAGGTAGGCGGTGCCGGATCAGCCGTCGAGGCGCGCCCTGAGCAGCTGATCGACCAACCGGGGGTCGGCCCGCCCCTGAGTGGCCTTCATCACCTGTCCCACCAGGAAGCCGAGAACCTTCTCCTCTCCGTTGTGGAACGAATCGACCGCCTGAGGGTTTGCCTCCAAGATCTCGGTGACCGCCGATTCCAGGGCACCGGTGTCGCTGATCTGGATGAGGTTGCGAGCTTCGGCGATCGCAGCCGGTGAGCCCTCACCGGACAGAACACCTTCCAGCACCTCCTTCGCGGCCGAGCTGGAGAGGCGCCCCTCCTCGACGAGCCCGATGAGCTCGGCGAGCGCCGCCCCGTCGACCGGGAGCGCATCGGGGTCATGGTCTTGACGTCGCAGCCACGCAGTGACCTCGCCGGTGACCCAGTTCGCCGACGCCCTCGGATCGGCACCCGCCTCCACCGCGCCCGTGTGCAGCTCACGGAGAACCAGGGCCGACGCCGAGAGGACCCCCGCGGTGGCGGCACTGAGGCCTTGCGCCCGATATCGGTCACGGCGCACGGCTGGCAGCTCGGGGAGCGATGCCCTGACCTCGGAGACCCATTCTTCATCGATCACCATCGGCACCAGGTCCGGCTCCACGAAGTATCGATAGTCGGAGGAGCCCTCCTTGGTTCGCATCGAGTGGGTGACTCCGGCCTCCTCGTCCCAGTGCCGGGTCTCCTGCGTCAACTTGCCTCCGGAATCGGCGATTGCGGTCTGGCGCCCGATTTCGTGATCCACGGCACGCTCCAGGGAACGAAACGAGTTCATGTTCTTGATCTCGACCTTGGTCCCCAACGTCTCGGTGCCGACGGGGCGAATCGAGACATTGGCGTCGAAGCGGACCGAGCCCTCCTCGAGCCGGGCGTCGGAGACGCCGAGTTCGGCTACCAACGCTCTCAGCTCCTGTGCATACGCACGGGCCTCGACCGCGCTGCGAAGGTCGGGGCGGGAGACGATCTCGACCAGAGGGACGCCGGAACGGTTGAAATCGAGAAGGGTCGACTCGGCAGCGTGGATCCTCCCGCCCGCACCGATATGCGTCGACTTTCCGGTGTCTTCCTCCATGTGCGCACGTTCGATGCCGACGCTGTGGGTCTCCCCGTCGACCGTGATATCCAGGTGGCCATCACGGCACACCGGGACGTCGAACTGGGAGATCTGATAGTTCTTGGGCAGATCGGCGTAGAAGTAGTTCTTCCGATGGAACACCGATCGCTCCGAGATCTCACAGTCGAGGGCGAGGCCGATCGCGATGATCGACTCGATCGCCGCCCTGTTGGTCACCGGGAGTGCCCCGGGTAGCCCGAGGCAGGTGGGGCAAACGTTGATGTTGGGCTCGGCCCCGAAGCTCACTGCGCATCCGCAGAACATCTTGGAATCTGTCCGCAGTTCGACGTGGACCTCGATCCCGATCACCGGCTCCCAGGTCACGACGCCACCTCTGTCAACTCGGGCGCCGAATCGAAAACGGCGAGTCGCTCCACCTCGGCCGCCACCTGGAAGAGGACCTCCTCACCCAGGGCAGGGGCCATCACCTGGAACCCAATGGGCAGCCCGTCGTCGTCGAGACCGATCGGGATCGATATCGCGGGGTGGCCCGCCAGGTTGGACGGGATGGTGCAGATGTCGGACAGATACATCGCCAGCGGGTCGGCAACCCGGGCCCCCGCCGCGAAGGCCGACGTCGGGCTGGTCGGCGAGACCAAGACATCAACCTTCTCATAGGCTCGGGCGAAGTCATCCTGGATCGCGGCGCGGACCCTCTGCGCCTGCCCGTAGAAGGCGTCGTAGTACCCGGCAGAAAGGGCATAGGTGCCGAGCAGGATCCGCCTGGTCACCTCGGGCCCGAAGCCCTCGGCCCGTGTCGCCCCCATCATCTGCTCGGTGGTGGAGCCCTCCCCCCGCAGCCCGTAGCGGACCCCGTCGAAGCGGGCCAGGTTGGCAGAGCACTCGGCAGGAGCGATCAGGTAGTAGGCGGAAAGCGCGATTTCGAACGAGGGCAGAGAGACCCGGACCACATCCATCCCGGCCTGCTCCAGGAGGGAGACCATCTCCGAGGTTGCCGATTCGACAGCGGGCTCATAGCCCTCGCCAGACAGCTCATCGACTACTCCGACCCGAAGCCCGGCCACCCCCCTGGCCAACCCCGCCCCCGGCTCCGGGTAGGAGCCGGCGAACGAGGTTGCATCCAGAGCGTCGTGACCCCAGATCGCGGCCAGAGTCAGTGCCGCGTCCTCGACGCTCCGGGTCAGAGGTCCGATCTGGTCGAGCGAGGAGGCAAATGCGATGAGCCCGTAGCGGCTCACCGTGCCATATGTCGGCTTCATCCCGACCACCCCGCACAGGGACGCCGGCTGACGGATCGATCCCCCGGTGTCCGAGCCGAGGGCTGCCATCGCGGACCCGATGGAGACCGCCGCCGCCGATCCACCCGAGGACCCCCCAGCCACCCTCGCCGTGTCCCACGGGTTGTAAGTGGGCCCGTAGGCAGAGTTCTCGGTCGACGACCCCATGGCGAACTCGTCGAGGTTGGTCTTGCCCACGATGACCGCTCCCCCGTCTCGAAGCCTGGTCACCACTGTGGCGTCATAGGGGGGGCGGTAGCCGGCCAGGATCTGGGAGGCCGCCGTCGTCTCCACCCCCCGGGTGCACATGTTGTCCTTGACCGCGATTGGGATCCCATGGAGCGGACCGTGGTCCATGCCTTGCGCCAGTTCGGCGTCGGCCTTGCCCGCCGACTCCAGGGCGTGCTCCCGGTCCAGAGTGAGATAGGCATGGATCTGGGCCTCGGTGCTGGCGGCCCGCTCGAACACCGCCTCGAGCAACGCAACCGCCGACACCTCGCCCGCACGGAGCCGGCGCCCGGCCTCCGCCACCCCGAGCGGGCCGGTCACGGTGACTCCATCGCCGGCGGCACCACGAAGAAACCATCCATGGTGTCCGGGGCGGAGGCCAGCACCTCATCCCGGTCAAGGGGGGGTCGGGTCACGTCGTCGCGGAAACTGTTGACCAAACCCAGAGGATGGGCGTTCTCGATGCGAGGATCGGCGTCGAGCGACTGCACCCGGGCGGCGTGCTCCAGGATGACCCCGAGCTGCCGCTTGTAGCTCTCGAGCTCCTCGGCGCTGAGGTCGAGACGGGCGAGGCGGGAAACATGGGCGATGTCGATGTCGACGGGCATGGCGCGGGAGTGTAGGAAGGGTGGGCTGGAAGCTCCCCGGGGTTATCTGCCCACGAGGGCGGGACGATTCAACCGATCACCTCTGCGATCGAATCGTAGGCCCAGGCCAGGTCGGCGACCCGAACCGACTCCCCCGGCTTGTGGGCCAGTGCCGGCTCACCGGGACCGAAGTTCACGGCAGGGACTCCGGCCTCGGACAATTGGGCGACATCCGTCCAACCCTGCTTGCCACTGAACTCCGCGTTCGAGGCCCGAGCCAAGTCGCGGAAAAGGGGGTGGCTGGTGTGAACGGCGCCCGCGGGGGCAACATCGGTGACCAGGATCCGGTCGGCTGCCGAGCACACCTCCCTGAGATGCGCGACGGCAGCCTCTTTGCTCCGGTCTGGGGCGAACCGGTAATTGACGTTGAGCGTGAACTCAGAAGGGATCACGTTCCTGGCGACTCCGCCCCGCGCCATGGTCACCGACATCACCTCCTTGAACTCCAAACCCTCGACGACATGCAGGTCCGGCTCCAGCCCGTTCATCATGGACAAGAACTCTCCTGCCTTGGTGACCGCGTTGACACCGAGCCAGGGTCGCGCCGAGTGGGCGGCCTCCCCCTCGAACACCACATCGGCGTTGACCACACCCTGACATCCGGCCTCCAGATTGCGATCGGTTGGCTCCAGCACGAGGGCGGACCCGGCCTCACGCAGCCAGGGGGCGGCTTCGAGCACCGTCGCCAGCTGGTTCCCGATGAGCGGTCCCTCCTCGCCGGCGTAGAACACACACCGGATCCTGGCCGGCCCCAGGTCCTCGACGAGGTGGATCATCACCGCCAGGCCGGCCTTCATGTCGGTGGCGCCGAGGCCGTGCACCCGGTCCCCGTCCGTGCTCGAACCGACGTGGCCCTGTAGCGGGACTGTGTCCAGGTGCCCGACCAGCAATGTGGCGCCGCTGCCCGCCTCCCCGACCACCAGCGAGTCGGCAACGACCTGATTCGGGAACCCCGAGAGCCTGTCCTTCAAGGCGTCGCGGAGGGCGGATTCCTCACCGGTGACCGAGGGGATGTCGACCAGCCAGCAAAGCGTGTCGACCAGCCCGCTCACAGTTGGACGCCGAGATCTCGCAGGTAGGCGTTCAAGGCGGTCTTCTCGCTCGTCTTCTCGGTGCGCTTCCCGATGATCAGGGCGCACACCAGGTCGTAAGTGCCACTTGGGAAATCCTTGGGCCTGGTACCGGGCACCACCACCGAGCCCGCCGGGACCCGGCCCCGGTGCTCTACCGGCTGGGGACCGGTGACATCGATGATCGGAGTGGAGCCGGTGAGCACAGTGTTGGCCCCGAGGACGGCTCCCTCCTCGACGAGAATCCCCTCGACGACAATCGATCTGCTCCCGATGAATGCCCCGTCCTCGATGATCACCGGTCGGGCGCCCGGGGGCTCGAGGACGCCCCCGATCCCCACTCCTCCCGAAAGATGAACGTTGCGACCGATCTGGGCGCAGGAGCCCACCGTCGCCCAGGTGTCGACCATCGTCCCCGAGCCGACATACGCCCCGATGTTGACGTAGCCGGGCATGACGATCACCCCGGGCTCGCAATGCGCTCCATAGCGCACCGTCCCCGGTGGCACCACCCTCACCCCTTGCTCCGCGAGGCCGTGCTTGAGCGGGATCTTGTCGTGGTATTCGTAGGCGCCGACCTCGACCGTCTCCATTTCGCGTATCTGGAAGTAGAGGAGGATTGCCTCCTTCAGCCATTCGTTGACCACCCATCCCTCTGCGGTCTTCTCCGCGACTCGCACTTCGCCGCGGTCAAGGGCACCTATGGCCCATTCCACTGAATCGCGGGCGCTATCGACCTCACCCTCCCCGGCGAATGCCGCCCTGATTCGGTCTTGGTTGGTCACACCAGATTCCTCGGCTCGGTCCCGGCGGCAGAGTAACGGGGCATCGCTACGGTGCCCGTGGCATGTCCTATCGCCTCATCTATCTCGGGCTCGGCCTCGTTGCCGTGGCGGCCATCACAGTCGGGATCCTGCTCTCCACCGAGGGGGAGGAAATCGTGCTTCCCGGGCCAATCGAGGCAGTCTCCCCAGCACCTGGCGACCTGGCGCCACTCCAGGCATTCATCGAAATCGACCTCGAGCACGGATACACGGCGGACATCTTCGTAGACGACTGGCTCATGGAAGACGCCACGTTCGTAGAAGGGACCGGGGTATATCGCTGGGCGCCGAGCCCCACCAACCCGACTATCACCGAATGGACCGCCGGGGAGCACACGGTCCTGGTGGTCTATGACACGGTCAACGGGTTGCCCGATCCGGGCGAGTTCTCCTGGTCGTTCCGGATAGGTTGACCCTTCACGATGGACAAGACCGGCAGGAA
>JBIOVB010000017.1:0-5022 GCA_044867525.1 Acidimicrobiia bacterium
GGGATGCTCCTCGGGGAGGAGCCACCGAGCGTGTTCACCACCGTCCCGCCGCCAACCCGCTTCTACTACCGGGGCGAGCCCTGGTTCCTCACTCCGGCATCGATGGTGTACCGGGCCCTCGACCGCCTCGGCCGTTAGGGTCGGCGCCGATTGTGACCACCGACTCCACAAAGAAATGCCCTGAATGCGCCGAGCAAATCGCAGGCGAAGCTTTGTTGTGTCGCTACGGCGGCTACGACTTTCGCACCGGAAGTCGAGCGGTTCGCACCGGCACCCCCTCGATGAACGGAATGGCTTTGACGTCGATGATCCTGGGGATCCTGTGGTTGTACTGGATCGGCTCGATCCTGGCGCTGATCTTTGGATACAGGGCGAGAGGAGAGATCAAGGAATCCAACGGGTCTCAGACCGGAGATGGATTGGCGACCGCAGGGCTCGTCCTCGGCTGGGTGGGCGTTGCGACGTTCTTCCTGACGATGGTCCTGATCGTCATCGGCCTTTTCCTCGACTGGTTCGACGATCCTTACTATTGATCTACACGTGATTTCCGCCTCAGAGCACCATTCGCCCTCCGCCCACTCGTGGCGGGACCGCCTGATCGTCACCTCGCCGGCGTTATTGGCGGGTTTGTTGTTGCTGGTGCGCCCGGGATCAGGTGTGACTCTGTGCCCGTTCGCCCTGGCCACCGGGATGGCCTGCCCCGGCTGCGGGATGACACGTGCCGGCCATGAGATGCTCGTCGGGGACCTGTCTGGGGCGCTTGGCTACCACCCGGTGGCTCCACTGATCGCACTGCTCCTCGGCGGAGGATGGGTCTGGTACATGTTGTGGAGGGCAGGGCGGGCCCGCCCCATCTCGCAGAATGAGTTGAACGTGGTCCTGGTCGGGATCGGGATCATCCTGATCGCGGTGTGGGCTGTTCGCTGGACGAACGGGTCACTGCCGCCGGTCTGAGCTGTCGACGCCGGCGGAACACGAAGAAGACGAGGGCGACGCAGCCCGCGACCAACCCGATGGCCAGGGGGACCAGCCATTTGGATGCGGCGATCAGGCCCAATGACTCCATGAGCGGTGCCCGGCCCCCGCCGGGGTCCAATATCCAACTCCCAATGCGAAGGAACAATGCGAACGACAGCGCTCCCAGAGCGAACCGGTTGAGCAGGCTGCGAAAAGCCTTCCTCCGGTCGAGGGAAACCGCGACATACGCCGCGCCGGAGATCAGCATCGCAATGACACCAAGTGCAGCAGCCGTCCCCAGCCTCGAGGCCACCTCCGAATCGGGGCCGACAATGGCCGCGTCCTGAGGCTGACGGACGACGATCGGATCGAGGTCGGCGACAGCCGACGACACCTGATCCTCGGTGGCAGGGACACCGACCTCGTTGAGGCGGGCCGTGATGCCGGGCACCGCCGGTGCGAACACTGCTGCCGCGTCCACGGTGGAGCCGCCGGGATCGGAGGAAGCCGCCGCTTCCACGACCTCGGACAGAAGCCCGGACAGCGCCAACGACACCTCAGGGCTCTCCAACACGTGCTCCGTGGCGGAATCGGCTGTCACCGGGTCCAGCCCGAGCTCCCCGAGCTCGTCGACCATCCAGGTCGTGAACCGATCCACCACCGCGTCGCTGGCTGCCATCGGAGAAAGTGACGCTGCCAGCTCGTCGGTATCCACGACGACTGCCCGACCCCAGATCCCCACCAGGAGGACGGTGGAGGCAAATCCGAACAAGAAGCCTGCGATTCCTCTGGCCGCGCGCCGAGCCGAGGCCATCAGCCGATGACCAAGGCGGGGTTGGTCCGGATCCGGGGGCGCTTCTCGATGACGGCCTTGGCCAGATCCTCGAATGCCTGCTCGGCCTCCGAGCCCGGGGCGACCACAGACACCGGATGTCCCTCATCGGCGCCCCGGCCCATCGCCGGGAGCAGGGGGATCCGCGTCATTAGGTCGACACCGACCTCTTCCGCCAGGGCCTGGCCTCCACCCGAGCCGAACAGCTCGTAGCGCGTCCCATCGTCGCCGGTGAACCATGACATGTTCTCCACGATCCCGATCACCTGCTGGTCGACCTCCGCCGCCATGAGCGCAGCCCGCCTCGCCACTCGCTGCGCGGTGGGCTGCGGCGTGGTCACCAACAGAACCTGGGCGCGGGGAAGGAACTGCGACATGGAGATTGCGATGTCGCCGGTGCCGGGCGGCATGTCCACGATGAGGAAATCGAGGTTGTCCCAGAAGACGTCTTTGAGGAACTGCTCGATCGCCTTGTGGAGCATCGGCCCCCGCCAGATCACCGCCTTGTCGTCACCTACGAAGTAGTCCATCGACATCACCTTCACTCCGTAGGAGACCGGAGGGACGATCGACTCGCCCACCATCACCGGTGGTTGGGAGACGCCAAGCATCCGCGGGATGGAGAACCCCCAGATGTCGCCGTCGACGATCCCGACCTTGTGGCCGGTGCGGACCAGGGCCACGGCGAGGTTGCAGCTCACCGACGACTTGCCGACACCACCCTTGCCTGAGGAAACCGCGACCACCCTCGTCGAGGAACCAGGCTCTCCCACCGGCGCGCCAGACTTCCTGCGGAGTTCCGCCATCCATGAGGTGGCCGTCTCGTCGTCCATGATGTCGACTTGGATGTCGGCGCTTCGGCCGTGCGGCTCCAGGGCAAGCTTCAGCCTTTGGTCGAGGATGTCGGAAGCCTGTGCCGTTGGCAGGAGGAGCTCGACGTCGATCTTCCCGGTCATGGTGCGGTCGACGCGCCTCACGACGTCAAGCTCGCCCAGAGTCCGACCGACGAACGTTGGGGATTCGATGGACGCGACCGCGTCAAAGAGCTGATTGTCGGAGGCCATGGATTTCCCCTACGCCGACAGTGGATAGAAGGCTCTGGAAACTATAGTTTTGACCCCCTGGTACCCAAGATGGACACCGCGACCTTCGAAAGCCGTATTTCGGACCTGACCTCTGCGTTGGGCGACCCGACGAGGCGGGCGATCTACATCGCGGCTCGGGAATCGCAGGAGCCCCTGACCACATCCGAGGTGGCCAAGCTCTTTGGGCTCCATCCCAACGTGGCTCGGCATCATCTCGACCGCCTGACCGATGACGGGTACCTGGAAGTCAGTCATCGCAGGACGAGTGGGGGCAAGGGCCCGGGTGCCGGGAGACCAGCCAAGTGCTATTCCGCCACCGCGAAAGAGGTGTCGGTTCATTTCGCACCTCGCCGTTTCGAGATGCTGGTGGATCTTCTCATCAGAGTCATCGACGAGGTGGCGCCCGGTGACCTGGCCAAGGTGGCTGAAGACGTGGGCCGGGCCTATGGCCGCGAGCTGGCCGAGGAGATCGGGGTCCCGGATGAGCCGGGATACGACGGTGCGGTTCAGGCAGTCGCAAGCGCGATGACCGGGCTCGGCTTCTCGGTCGACCCGGACGTCAAAGGGCAACGATTGCTGACCACGCACTGCCCGTTCGGCGAGGCCGCGACCAGCCATCCCGAGGTCATCTGCTCCCTCGACCGGGGAATTGTGGCGGGAATGTTTGGAGCCCTCTCCTACAGCTGCAACCCGGTGATCATCCCGCACAAGGTGCTCGACGACGACTGCGTCACCAGAGTGCCGGTGACCATCGGCTGAGCTAGGGAGCCTCCGGCCTGCGGGGGTATGCGGTGGCACCCGATCAGCACCCCAAACGCCGACATGTGCCGACACCGAGCACATCACGTGCTGCAGGTGGTCGCTCGAGGTCAGTTGATCGGCGCTACTTCCTGGGAAGCGCCAGTAGCCAATGCCGGAAGCGTCAGGAGTACCAGCGGCAGCATCACGAACTGAAAGCTCCAAGGCAGCAGGGCCAGAAACAGCATGCCCAGCCAACCGAGCAACCGCACCTGGCGAGTTCGCGCCCTTGGAGGCCCGTCGAAGCTGAGCAGAAAGAGCACTCCGCCAATGGCGCCCAGTAAGCCAGCCGAGAGTATCCAGACGAGAACCCAGCCGGAGTAACTGACGTCTACAAGGTTGATGAAGAGCACCCACGCGCCCAGCAGCGTGACCGCGAGGCCAATCAAGCGATAGAACGCACGCCCTAGTCGCCTCATACCGGCAAATTCTAATGTCGCCGTTCGGTACCAGGATTAGCCGGTACATGAGGGTCGGGTGTGTGCCCAAGCGCACATGTGCCGATATCGCTCGCTTCGCGATTGCTCGCTATCCACGCAGACTGTCGATATGCGCCGGCTCAACAGTCGACCTAGAGCTCTCGTTCTCAGCCTGCTCCGGAATTCAACGCGGGTCGCACGAACGCCGACGAGCTGATATCCGGGATAAAGCGTCCAAATCGGGGTTCCTAGACCTTCAGACCGCGCCGATAATGAACCCGGAAGGAGCGCAAATGCGACGTGGCCGGATCGCAATGTTGGTGGGTCTGAGCATGCTGTTCGTAACGAGCATGTTCCTTCTCAGCCAAGGTCTCGGTCGCAGCGAGGCGTTCTGCAACCTTGATGGTCCACCCTTCGACGACGGGCCTCCTGGGTGGCATTGGCAACGTGCCGGCGACGACTGTGAATGGACTCTGTTCAATCATCAGGGCGATCGTGCGCCTGACGCGATATACGAAGACATGCGAATCAGCCCGCCTCCTCCACTGCCGTTCATTCCGAATCTGACAGGGCTTGTCGGCGTGGTTCTATCTCTTAGCGGCATCGGCATTGTCCTCTTCCATCGGGATGGCGATCGCCGGGAGCTGACATCTTCTCTCAGCGAGCATTCGGCGAAACGACCCTGACCGAGACGTCGGTTCTCGATCACAAACGCATATGGCATTCCAGGGTCGACCCGATCGGTACGTGCCGATATGGGCGTTCTCGATCCTGGGCGTTACGCGAAAAATCTAGGTGTTCTGTGGCACTTCGGTCGCTCCTGAAATGCCGCTGTGGGCGGTTCGCGCTGGCGTGCATTCTTGACGTGGGTGTGGTGATCCCGAGCGGTGCGGTAAGTAGCCTCGGTCGTGTCGGGGCCATGTGCCGGGCG
>JBIOVB010000018.1:0-7500 GCA_044867525.1 Acidimicrobiia bacterium
GAGACCTCGACCTGCCCCGACCCGGTGTGCTGTCGGATGCCGTCCCAGGCCCTCGCCGAGAAGTGGTCGAACAAGGTGATCGTCTCCGCCCGCTCCCAGGACCGGATACTGGGGCTGCTCGCCCCCGACCCCTACCCCGAGCTCGACCTGCCCGAGATCCTGAGCCTCGTGGAGGCGCATTCCCGGATATGAGGGTGTCCGGCTGGAGGTTGGTTCTAATCCAGCGGATACTGCGTGGCCTCGTCACAGGCCGAGAAAAGAGCCTCGCCTGCTTTCACTCGAAGTTCGAGGATTATGTCTTCGAGGTCGGCGCCGGTCACCTTGTCGTCTTCTAGGCCGCCAAGGCACTCCGCCAGGTCACGGTTGCGGGCATCGACCTCATCTCGGGACGGGCGGTGCTCTCGGGAATAGGCGTCAAGAACGAACCCGAGGTATGTCGCCTCGCAGCGGGCGTAGTCGGCGTCTTGTGCTTCTTGGGTTTCCGCGGTATCCGTCGGTGCGTTCAGCTCTATCCGGTATCCGGCCCGGGGTCTGAATTCGGCAAGGGACGCGTCGTATCCGCTCGCCCGCAGACATTCGACCACAGCCATAAGAGCCTGTTCCATTTCCTCGTGGCTGACCGACCCGTCAGCCAAGATCTTGGTCTGGGAGGGGTCAGAGACAGGAGCCAAGCCAACCGTAACCGTGGGTTGCTCCGCTTCGTCCTTGATGTCGTCTGCGGCGATCGCGGTCGCACAGGCGACCAGCAGCAGACTGGCAATACCTGAAGCGAACCAGATCAATGATTTATGCGGAACCCGTACCATGTGCCATATCGATTGGTGTCGTGATCACTCCAGTTCGACTCCGCCGTAAAGAAGATCAGTGGGTCCGTAGTCACGCTGTACGTCATGCTTGTGTCATAAGCCGTGGTATGGCCGACACCACTCGAATCCGTATAGCGCAGTCGGACGCGAACAGCACTGCAGCTCGCTCCTCCAAGATGGGTAGTCGTCCCGCTACCGATGTTATAGATGCTGCCGTCCCTCTTGAGTGAGCCTCTCCATTCACAGTTCGGCCCGTTATACGTCGAGGTCTTAGTAAAGACGTGTGCGTAGGCTGGCGTGGCGAGGGCAAAGATTAGTACGAGAACCAAGCCCCGCCGAACAAGTCGAGTTGGCGTGCGTTGCCGCAAAACGTTCCCCTAGACCGTCTGATGGGAGCCTACCTAGAGAGGGGGGGTGTTCCGCAACAGTGATCCAACGACCCGCTGGTTGAGCTACGAGCCGGTGATGAACTCCCGCAGGTGGCCCGCCATTGCCTCCAGCGACGGGCGATGGACGTACATCATGTGCCCCGCCTCGTAGTACTCCATCCGGACATTGCCCCGCACCGATGGGTCGAGCCCCATGTGCTCGAAGGTGTGCTCGGTGGCGAGATGTGGGGTCGCCAGGTCGTAGTAGCCGTTGGCTACCAGCACCCTGGTGCGCGGTGACCGGGCCAACAGGTCACGCAGGCTCTCCGAGGTGTTCACATAGCGCCCCTTGAACTCCTCGTAGTCCCAGGTTTCGTTGACCTCCATCGACAACGACTTGTAGAACGACTCGTTCTCGTAGCCGAGCTCGTTGCGGAGCAGGTCGTTGAGCGCCGAGGTGAACTGGCCCATCATCTGATCCCCGCTGGGATCGTTCTCCAGGACGTCACCGTCGGGGAAGCGGTCGATCCCCTTGAAACGGGAGTCGAGCCTGCCAACGGTCCGTCGCTCCGTCCTCAGCAGCTCCTTGCAGAAACGCATGATGTGGATCCGCAGGTCGTAGGTGTCCAGGTAGGAGCGGTCGAGCCCGGTGTACTCAACCAGCCGATCGAGGACCCGCTCCCGGACATCGGGTTCGAGACGATCACCCAGCATCAGCGCGGTCGAATACTCCCCCAAGGAGAACTCTTCGACCTCGTCGAGCAGCTCTCGCAGCGGCCGGGCCTGCTGCTCCTTTCCGAGCCGACCGTGGTACCAGGCGGTTGCCGCGTAGGTGGGCAGGTGGAGCGGGAACGGTAGGTCGTTCCCGGGATGGAAGACCCCGGTCGTCTTCTCACCGGCGATGGTCTGGAAGTTGAGTGCGACCGAGATCAGGATCAGCCCGTTGAGCTCAACGCCCTGTTTGGCGAACAGCTGGTTGGCGATGGCCGCCCCCCGGGTGGTCCCGTAGCTCTCCCCGGCGAGGTACTTGGGCGACGACCAGCGCCCGTGGCGGTTGAGATAGGTGACGATGAACTCGATGAAGGCCTCGATGTCACGGGAGAAATGGTGGTACTCCTTCTCCTTGTCCCGGGGGGAGGCGGTGCTCCACCCGGTGCCCACGGCGTCGATGAGCACCACGTCGGCGACGTCGAGGGCCGAATGCTCGTTGTCGACGAGACGCCCCGGGGTCCGGAAGGCGAAGCCCTCCTCGTCCAATTCGACTCGCTTCGGGCCGAGCAGGCCGAGATGGAGCCAAACGGTGGACGACCCGGGCCCGCCGTTGAAGGCGAACACCATCGGACGCGACGACGGGTCGGCTCCATCCTCGGTGTAGGAGACGTAGAAGAACGCGGCCTTTCGGTCGTCGCCGCTGCCAACCGAAACCGTGGCCGCGGTTGCGGTGTAGGCGACCTCGCGCCCCCCGAACACCCCCCGGTATTGCTTGGAGACCGACTTCTCTTCGATGTCTGGCTGGTCCGACTTCTCGTCCGCCTGGTCGACCTTCTCCTCGTCAGCCAACGGCCGTCTCCCGCCCGTCTCTCTCGATCCAGTCTTCGAGGTCGACACCGAGCCCGTCGGCGACCCGGTTGATGTAATTGAAATACGAAACCACCTGGACCGCGCTGGAGATCGCACGGTCGTCGAATCCGTGGGCCCGCAACTCGGCGATCTCGGCCGGCCCCACCGTGGCGTTGGCCCAGGTCAGCTTCTCGGCGAAAGCGATCAGCGCCCGGTCGGCGTCATCGATGTCTGCCGATCTCCAATCCTCCATGATCCGGTCGACGAGGCCCTGATCCTCCACCTCATCCCGGTAGTCGTGCCAGTGGGCCGTAGTGCAGTACCGGGTGGAGTTGGCCGATGAGGTGACCGCCGCCAGCAACTCGCGTTGTGCCCTGCTCAGTGGAGATGGGCCGAACATGATCTCCCGGTAGAGGCGCATCGACTCACGCAGGACCTCGGGAAGCTGGCCCTGCACGGAGACGATGTTCCAGATCCGACCGGCGCGTCGGATGGCTGCGTCGTATTCCTCGCGCAGGACCCCGTCCGAATCGTCATATGGGGTGACCTCGACGTAGGACATGGCTCAGCCGGCCAGGAACAGGGCCGGCTCCTCCAGATTCTCGATGACCAGTGCCATGAACCTCCGACCCTGGGCCCCATCCACCACCCGGTGATCGTAGGAGAGGGACAGTGGCATCACCGGGGCGATCGCCAGCTCGCCGTCGACCGCCACCACCTTCTCCTGTGCCCTACCCACCGAGAGGATGGCGGTGGTCCCATAGGGGACGATCGGAGTCCCGTGCCCTCCACCGACAGCCCCGATGTTGGTCACGGTGAAGGTCTGGCCGGTGAGCTCGTCGGGGCTCAAGGAGCGGGCCTTGGCCCCGTCACCGAGCCGACGCACCTCCGAGGCGAGATCGAGCACCCCACGGGACCCGGCGTCGTCGATGACCGCGACCAGAAGCCCGTCCGGGGTGTCGACGGCGATCCCGATGTCATAGGAGTGGTGGATGATGAGGTCGTCGCCATCGATGGTGGCGTTGAACTCGGGAAACACCTCCAGCGCAGGAATGACCGCCTTCACCACCAGAGCCTCGATGGGGACCTTGGTGTCGTGGCGGGCTCCGAGTGCAGCCCGGATCTCGAGGAGGCGGGTGGCGTCCACGTCATCGAACGTGGTGACATGTGGGATCTCGGCCCAGCTCTTCGACATGTTGGCGGCGATGGTGCGACGGAGACGGGACAGGGGACGGCGCTCGTCCTCGGCGGCGGGCTCGGGCTTGGTTTGCGGTGCCCTCTCCTCTTCCGCCTCGGGCTCGGTCTCCGGCTCCGGTTCGGGTGCCAAGGCGGGCTCGACGATTACCGCCACCGGCTCCTGCTCCTCGCTGGGCGGAGGACTGCTCGCCAGGTCACCTGCCGCCAGCACGTCCTCTCGGGCGATCCGGCCCTCAGGGCCCGAGCCGGAAATCGACGCCAAGTCCACCCCCATGTCCCGGGCCAGCTTGCGGACGACGGGTAGGGCCTTCACCGAGCCCGAGGGGACGTCGTTGTCTGTGCGCGGGGCCAGGTGCTCGGCATCTTCGATCAAGGTTCCGACGATCGGAGCCGCCGTCGGCGTTGGCGTTTGGGCAGCGGCCTCCGGAGCCACCGCCTCATCCGGCTCGCCGATCACCACCAGAACATCACCAACAGCCACCGTCTCCCCCTCTGCACCGCCATGACGGAGCACGATCCCGGCATACGGCGAGGGAATCTCGACCACTGCCTTGTCGGTCTCCACCTCGACCACGGGTTGGTCGGCTTCGACCCGCTCCCCCTCCGGGACGAGCCAGCGGACGATCTCGGCTTCCGTCAAGCCCTCCCCGATGTCAGGGAGCCTGAATTCGTTGGCCACTAATCCTCCAGAGTCTGTTCGGCGGCCTGCAAGATCCGGTCCACGCTCGGAAGGTAGTGACCCTCCGAGCGCTTCAAAGGAAAGACGGTGTCCCATCCGGTCACCCTTCGCACCGGCGCCAGCAGGGAATAAAGGGCTTGTTCCTGGATGAGGGCCGCAATCTCCCCGCCGAGGCCACCGGTGCGGGGCGCCTCGTGGATGACCACGACACGGCCGGTCTTGCGTGCGGAGGCCACGATCGCGGTCGCGTCGAGTGGCGACAGCGTCTGCAGCTCCAGGACCTCCACCGACACGCCGGCGTCCTCGAGGGCGGCTGCGGCGGCCCTCGTCTCCTTCATCATCGCCCCCCAGGAAATCAGGGTGATGTCCTTGCCCTGGCGCTCCACCCGGGCCGGTCCGATGTCGGTGGTGTAATAGATCTCCGGCACTTCCTCCTTGACGGCCCGGTAGAGCCGAATCGGCTCCAGGAAGACGACCGGGTCGGGGTCTTCGATGGCCGCGAGCAGCAGGCCCCGGGCCTGGTGAGGCGTCGAGGGCACGACCACCTTGACCCCGGGAATATGGGTGTAAATCGCCTCGGTCGACTCCGAGTGATGCTCGGCGGCCCCGATGCCACCGCCGAACGGGATCCGGATGACGAGCGGAGCGGTGAAACGATGATCGGATCGATTCCGGATCCTGGCGACGTGATTGATGATCTGGTCGTAGGCCGGGTAGGAGAAGCCGAGGAACTGGAGCTCGGCTACGGGCCGCATCCCTGCGATCGCCATCCCGAACGCGGCACCGACTATCCCCGACTCGGCAACCGGGGTGTCGAACACCCGGGATGCCCCGTACTTCTCCTGGAGGCCATCGGTGATCCGGAACACGCCGCCGGTGCGGCCGATGTCCTCCCCGAGGAGCACCACCCGCTGGTCGGACTCGAGTGCTGTGTCCAATGCCCCATTGAGAGACTGAGCGAGAGTCTGAACGCTCATCCGCTGGCCTCGCCCAACTGGTCCCTCAAGGGGGACGTGGGCTCGGAGTACATCCGGGCAAACATCTCATCCACGGTGGGTTGTGGATACGCCTCGGCCCGGGCCACGGCCTCCTCGATCACTGCCGAGGCGTTCTGCTCCAACTCTTCCTGCCACTCCGGGGTCCAGCCTCTTGCCTTCTCGAGGAGGATGCGGATCCGGATCAGGGGGTCCTTCTCCCTCCAGCGCTCGGCCTCCCCCTCGTCCCGGTATCTGGCAGGGTCGTCGGAGGTGGTGTGAGGGCCGAGGCGATAGGTGACTGCCTCGATCAGCGCCGGGCCACCACCCTTCCGGGCCGACTCGACGGCCTCACGCACCGCGACGAGCACGGCGGCCACATCATTGCCGTCTACCTCGATGCCCGACATCCCGTAACCATCAGCCTTGGCCGCGATGGAACTCGAACGTGTCTGCTCGGCACGGGGATAGGAGATCGCGAACTGGTTGTTCTGGCAGAAGAGGATTGTCGGGCTGTCGAACACGGCTGCGAAGTTCATCGCTTCGTGGAAGTCACCCTCGGAGGTGGCACCGTCACCGAAGGAGGTGAGAGCCACTCGATCCGATCCTTGAAGACGCTCCGCCCAGCCGAGACCCACGGCGTGGATCATGTGGCCGCCCACCGTTATTGACGGCGGAAGGACGTTGACACCGTCGGGGGCTCTCCCTCCCCGCTCGTCGCCGGTCCGCCCTGCGATCAGCAGTTCCCACGGATAGCCGGCCCGCCACATCAGGGCGGCGTCTCGATAGGTCCCCGCCACCCAGTCATCGCCTCGGAGGGCGGCGGCGGCCCCGATTTGCGCCGCCTCCTGGCCCTCGAACGGCGCGTACGTGGCGAGCCTGCCCTGACGCTGCATCGCCATGCACTTCTGGTCGTAGGTACGGGCCTCGACCATGTCCGCGTAGAGCCCTCGCATCTCCTCGAGGGTTATCGGAAGCCGATCCCGAACCGACCCGTCAGGGTTGATCAGGCTGAACATTCGCGGGCGAGGTTATCTGTCGATGAGGGGATGGAGAAGACCGCGTGGCGCGAGGCCCTCAGATCGAAGCGGGGCTCTGCTCTCGGGCCCGGGTCGTGGAAGCGGTTCGCAGGCTGTAGAGGCCCGCCGCCACCGAGACCAGGAGCGCCCCGAGTCCCGACACCAGCCCCCAAGCCACGCCGAGCGCCACGGTCGCCACCCCGGCCTGGACCAGGAACATGACCAGCCGGGAGCCGGGCTCGAGCTCGGTGATCTTTCGGTGAAGGGCGTGCAGCTTCTCGAGAGTGCTGGCCCGTGCCCCGAGAAAGATGGCCAGGCCCCGAATCCCCCCGAACAGAAGGCCAAGCAGCAATGCCTCTGCCGGGGAGCCGCCCAGGATCGCGATCAGAACCGTCACGTACACCCCGGTGGTGACGATGTAGGTGGCGAGCCCGACACCGATCTGCCACCCGAAGCCGGTGCCGTACACCCACGACCGATAGTCGTCGAGCCAGAAACGATCGACCTGGCGCTTGTGCCGCGGCAGACGGAATCCACCCACTCCGAGGTCGGAGAAGACGCTGACCACCGTGAACAGCCCAGCAATGGCCAAGGCGACTTCGGGCGCCAAATCGAATGCCCCGACCGGGATCGACAACAGAGCGGCAGCGCCCCCGAGGGTGGCGCCACCGGCCAGCGCCCCGATCAGATACCAGGGCACCGTGCCCCAATAGTTGCGGCCTCTCCCCTGTTCGGTGACCGGGGTGATCGTGGAGAGCATGGACAAGCCGCATGGGGACCAGGTGGATCTGGCGGCGGACGCGACGGCCACCACCACGCCGAGGGTCAACAGGAGGCTCATGGGCTTTGGTCCACCTCTCTTTGCGGGACCTGGCCAAACCTACCACAGGTACTGGG
>JBIOVB010000019.1:0-22350 GCA_044867525.1 Acidimicrobiia bacterium
GCCTCAGCGGGATACCAAAGCAGAACGGGAACCGAACGAACGTCGCCGGCCTCAGCGGTATGCAACTCAGGTCGTGCGTCGTCGACGAGGACCACCCGTTCCCGGCCAACCGCATGCCTCCCCGTTGGTGAAAGCACGGCGAGGTGCGCTGCCGTCGATCCGCCTATGAGTGCCAACAGAGTGGCGACGGCCAACAGCAGGCCCCGCCACGGTGGCCTGAAACCACTCAGCCGGCGCACTGTGTCGGCGGGCAACGAAAGGGAGTCGGATGTCATGGCGTCGAGACTCTACGCCCGACCTGACGTAGACGACTCGTAGGGGAGGTGCCCGTCTCCCATGCCCGAGCCACTCCCAGGGTCGTTGGATCGTCGGCGTGCTCGGGGCGTAGCTTGCCGGTATGGCCGGCTTCCGGGATGACTTCGAGGGCGATGCCTTGGACGAATCGGTCTGGTTCCCCTATTACTTGCCGGCCTGGAGCTCGCGTGAGCTGACCGGAGCGGTCTACCGAATAGCGGGCTCGAATCTCACGCTGAGTATCCCAACCGACAGAGGACTGTGGTGCCCCGACGAGCATCCCGTGCCGATCCGGGTTTCCGGCATTCAGTCAGGCAGCTATTCGGGGCCGGTCGGATCCAGCGCCGGGCAGCAGCGTTTTCGAGACGACCTACGCGTTCGAGAGGAACAGCCACGGTTGGAAGGATGGTTGCCGAGCAGCGGACGAGCAGAGATTCGATGCCGGATGGATCTGACACCGCGGTCGATGGCGGCGATGTGGATGGCCGGGTTCGAGGAGAACCCCGATGAGTCCGGAGAGATTTGCGTCGTCGAAGTGTTCGGAAGAAGCATTGACAGTGGCTCGGCTGAGGTGGGAGTCGGGATCAAGAAACTGCGGGATCCGCGGTTGACGCATGACTTTGTGAGTCCCCGGCTGGAAATGGATGTGTCCGAGTACCACGTATATGCAGTCGAGTGGGATGCCAGAGAGTCGTCGTTCTTCGTCGATGATCAGGTGATCCACTCCTCTCGCAATCCACCCAACTATCCGTTGCAAGCGATGTTGGCAATCCTGGACTTTCCGGAGTGGAGTTCCGGTGGCGACGATCACATTGTCCCGTCTTTTGCCATCGACTGGGTTGCTGGAACCTCACCCGAGTAGCAACGGTGCATGGGGAGGCGTGGTCCGACCCAACCACCCCCATCCGATCCCGTTGTTCAGACCCTCAGGCCTTCAGCTCCCGCTGCGGCACCCTGGGAACGACCATGCCCTCGCCGAGGTAGGCGTGGGCCATGATCCCCATGAACTGGTACACCGTCCCCTCCCAACCGCTGAGCGGCCCGGGGCGATACCCCCGGTTCTTGACCCCACGCATCACCGCTTCGCAGGCCGTCCAGTCCTCCCGGTTGGTGATGTCCCAAAAGTCGACCGCGTAGGAGGGGTCGAAACCCGCCACCTGGAGTGCCTCCGGTGGGAACAGCCAGGAGCACTCGATGTGGGTCTGATCGGCCGAGAGCGGGGTGAGTCGGTGCGTCATGACGTAATCGGGGTGTATCGAGAGCAAGAGGTTGGGCATCACGGTCAAATACCAGACATGGCGGGCGAGCTCGTGGTCGATACCGCGGAAGTTGACTCCTTTGGAGGTCCCGTCGAGCGACATGGTCACCGCGTGATCCTTGAGCTCCATCGTCCCCCCGCACCACATGCCAGTTGGGATGTGGTCGTAGCCGCTGTCCGGCGGTGTCACCTCACATAGCTCGGGGTGGATCGTGGAGCAGTGGTAGCACTCGTTGTAGTTCTCCACCACGATCTTCCAGTTGGCCTCCACCACATAGGAATGGGTGACCGCGGTCACCAGGCGCTCCAGCTCATATGGGGCTGTGACCTCGGCGAGGTTCCCCAATTGATCACCGAGTGGACGGGTGCCCTCGGTGAGGCATACCCAGAGCCACCCACCAAAGGTTGCCGCGCCCAACTCCACCAATGGGTAGTCCGCCGTGTCGAAGTCGTCGCTCTGGGTGAATCGGGGTGCCTGCCGAAGAGTGCCGTCGAATCGATAGGCCCAACTGTGATAGGGGCAGCGGATTTGCCGGGCGTCGAAGGCGTCACCGACCGGTGCCAGCTCGTGCCCGCGGTGACGGCAGACGTTGGAGAAGGCCCTGAGCCCTCCGTCACGCTCCCTGCTCAGGAGCACACTTTCGCCGGCTATCTCCACGGCGCGCAGTTGACCCGGCGCCAACACCTCGTCGAGACGGCCGACGCAGGTCCACATGCTCTGAAACAGGTTCTCGGTCTCCCAGGCCAGGACTTCCGGGGCGTTGTAGGCGGCGGCGGGGAAGGTGAGGCTGGAGCCGAAATCGCGCAACACGTTGCGCACGTCTTCTTCGCGCAGCGGGGTGGGTGTCAACGCGATCCCTCCTACGGGTGCCGGTCCCTCAGTGTATCCTGAACGGTGAGTCAGGATACCCAAAGGAAGGTCACTCATGCTCCCCGCCGATGATCGGATGTCCGTGATGTTGGACCGTCTGATCGACTCAGAAGAGGGGAAGTTCCTGGAGCGAGCCCCCGAGGCGACACGAATGGACTCGGTGGCACGAAAGTCGCTGGCCGGGGGAGTCACCTCCAGTTGGCAGATCTCGCGGCCCCAGCCGATCTGGATCGATCGCGGCCTGGGATCGAGGGTCTGGGATGTCGACGACAACGAATATGTCGACCTGCACGGTGGCTACGGGGCCATGCTCGCCGGGCACGCGCACCCGGCGATCGTTGCCGCAGTCAGCGAGAGGGTGCGCAAGGGAACCCATTTCGCGCAGCCGACGGCCGACGCCATCGTCGTTGCCGAGGAGCTCAGCGTTCGTTACGGGTTCCCGCTTTGGCGATTCGGGAACTCAGGGACCGAGGCGACCATGGATGCCGTGCACCTGATGCGCGCCGTGACCGGGCGCGATCTGATCATCAAGTTCGAGGGGGCCTACCACGGGCACCACGACTCGGTGATGGTCTCGGTGTGGAACGAGGAAGACCTCGGTCCGGCCCGGCAGCCGTCGAGCATGCCTGCCGGCTCGGGGATCCCCGACGCGATCGTCGGGCTCACCTTGGTCGCCACATTCAACGACCTCGAGGTGGTCTCCAGGATATTCGAGGCACATCCCGGTGAGATCGCCGGAGTGATCGTCGAGCCGATCCTGCAGAACTGCGGTGTCCTCCTGCCGGTCGATGGCTTCCTTCAGGGCCTCCGGGATCTGACACGGAAACACGACGCCCTGCTCACCTTCGACGAGGTGAAGACCGGCCTCACCGTAGGGAAGGGTGGCGCGACCAGGAGGTTCGGTGTCCAGCCCGACATCGTGTGTCTCGCCAAGGCCCTTGGCGGAGGGCTTCCGATCTCGGCGATCGGGGGGACCGAGGAGGTGATGTCGGCGATCGTCGACGGAACCTACGAGCAGGTGGGCACCTTCAATGGCAATCCGCTGGGGATGGCGGCGGCAAGGGCGATGCTCAAAGAGGTGATGGTCGAGGACGCCTACGCAAACCTGGCACACATCCAGCAGCGCATGGAGAAGGGCGCCAACGAGGTGATCGGCCGCTACCAGCTCCCGGCTCACGTGGCGATGGCCGGGGCCAAGGGAAGTGTCATCTACTGCGAGGAGCCGATGCGGACCTACCGCGACTTCCTCGAGGTCGATGGCCGCTATGCCCAGGCTGCCTGGCTCTACCAGTACAACAGGGGGGTGTTCCTACCACCCTGGGGGAAGGGCGAGCAGTGGCTGGTCTCCGTGGTTCACAACGACGACGACGTCGACCGCTACCTGGAGACATTGGACGGCTTTGCGGCGACTATCACCTCCTGATCCCCACTTAGACTCCGCCGGCTCATGAGCGGCGTCGTCGAACTGGTCGGTCTGGAGAAATGGTTCGGCGAAACTCCGGCTGTCGACAACATCAACCTGCAAATCGCCAGCGGCGAGTTCTTCTCATTGCTCGGACCGTCGGGTTGCGGCAAGACGACAACCCTTCGCCTCATTGCCGGCTTCGAGCGACCCGACGGGGGAGCGATCCTGATCGATGGCGTCGACCAGTCGGGGACCCCTCCCCACAAGCGCCCGGTCAATACGGTGTTCCAGAGCTACGCCCTGTTCCCCCATATGGACGTGGCAGCAAATGTCGCGTTCGGCCTGCGCTATCAGGATGTGAGCAAGGGAGATCAGAAGCGGCGAGTGGCCGAGGCGCTGGAGAAGGTGCGGCTTTCGGGCATGGAGTCACGAAAGCCCACCCAGCTCTCCGGTGGGCAACAACAACGAGTGGCGCTTGCCCGCTCCCTGGTGCTGAATCCCTCCGTGTTGCTGCTCGACGAGCCGCTGGGTGCCCTCGACGCCAAGTTGAGGAAAGCGCTCCAGGTGGAGCTGAAGAGCCTGCAGGAGGAGCTGGAGGTCACCTTCCTCTACGTGACCCACGATCAGGAGGAGGCGCTCACGATGTCGGATCGCATGGCCGTCATGACCGAGGGCAAGATCGAGCAGCTGGGCACCCCCGCCGAGGTGTACGAGACGCCGACATCGAGCTACATCGCCGACTTTCTCGGCATCTCCAATCTCATGTATGCCGAGGCGGTGGGAGCGGGGAGGATCAGCCTCGGTGGCCGCGAGCTGGAGTGTGTTTCCAGGGACGGGGCAACCGGTGAGGTCACCGTGAGCATCAGGCCGGAACGGATCGAGCTCCACCCTCCGGACTTCGATGGTGAGAACGTCTTGAAGGGGGAGATCGACCGGGTGGTGTTCGCCGGCCCCTTACTCAACGTCTTGGTCAGCATCCGGGAGGTTGGGATCATCCAGGTGACCATCCCCAACCAGGGTGCCGCCTTCACCTTGGACTGGCCCGATCCGGTTGCCCTGCGCCTCCCGCCCGAGGCTCTGCGGATCGTCTCGGAGACAGGCACTGCCACCGACGAGCTGGACCCGGAGCTCGATCAGGAATGAGTTGCCGCCAGGGAGCGGCCAAGTCGCCGCAGTGCCTTGGCCAGTTCCACCGGCTCCTCGACGACGAAATCCCACGGGAAGCTCACCAGGTAACGGGCGAGCCAGTTCAGGTCGTCGGCGCCGATGACGAGACGGGTCTCCTCCGGGCCGATCGCCTCCAGCGCCCCGACGGTGCCCGGTATCGCGTGCGCCGCCACCTCCCGCGACACCGCGAACCGGATCGAGGCACGATGGGTATAGGCATCGATGGCCACTCCCCGATTCACCAGTTCGACGGGATCGGGCTCGGGTCGGCGCGCCGAGCGCATCCCGGTGGACCTGGGCTCGGACACCCGATCGAGGCGAAAAGTCCGCCAGTCGTCACGATCGATGTCGAACGCGACCAGATACCAGCGACGCCCGGTGTGGACCAGGCGCAAGGGTTCGACATGCCGCTCCGATGGCCGGCCCTCGCCATCGACGTAGCCGAATCTCATCCGCTGCCTGGATCGCGCAGCGGAGGCAGCCAGGGCCAGGGCACCGTGGTCTGCGGGCGAGGCCGATGTGGTAACGGTGGACACCGTGGCCTCGGAGATGTCCTCGAGTTGTGCGCGGAGACGAGGGGGGAGCACATGCTCCAGCTTGGACAGTGCCGACAGGGAGGCGTCCTCGAGCCCACCAACGGCGGTAGCCGCGGCGACCCGAAGACCGAGTGCTACCGCCAGCGCTTCTTCGTCGTCGAGCAGGAGCGGGGGTAGCTTCCCACCGGCGCCCAGCCGATAACCCCCTCCCGGCCCGGCGACCGCCTCGACCGGGTATCCGAGATCTCGGAGCCTCGAGATGTCCCTGCGCACGGTGCGTGTGGTCACCTCGAGCCGGCGCGCCAGGTCCTCGGCAGTCCAATCGATCCTGCCCTCCAGGAGTCCCAGCAGTTTCAGCAACCGCTCAGCAGTGTCCATCCACCCTCGATTCTACGCATTATGCGGACAGGAACTGTCCGCATTGTCGCGTATGGTGACCACAGGATGATGAGGAGGAATTCGAGATGAATCCTTTGGTCGATTACGAGGTCGCGATGAGCATCGCCAAGGAGATGGCTGATGCTGCCGAGCTGCTCCACCGACGGACGCGGGTCGAGTCAGACCCGCCTCGGGACCTTCCCTCCTACGACGACGAGATGTCGGGGCTGGTGGCGAAGGAGCCGGTCGCTACCGAGTCAGTGGGTGCCTGAATGGCCTGGAGCCATGTCGTCAAGGTCGAGGCCGGCAGGCTCGTCTGTCATCCGCTGACCCCGGATCGAATGGGCGATCTCGACCAGGTGTTCGGAGAGGCTGGTGTCGCCCGTCGTTGCTATTGCATGCACTGGCGTCGGCCCGACGGTGGATTCGGGGACACTCGCTCCAATCGTGATCGATTCTCCGATCGCGTCGAGAGCGGCCGATCCCCGGGGCTGGTCGGCTATCTCGATCACCAGCCAGTGGGCTGGGTTCAGGTCGGGCCCCGCGAAGAGTTTCCAACGATCGAACGATCACGCCTGTTGTCCCCGGTCGACGACCGCGAGCGCTGGTCGATCAATTGCTTCGTCACCCGGGTGGGGTACCGGCGGCGCGGGGTGGCCGGCGGGATGCTGGCAGCGGCGATGGCGTTCGCCGGGTCTGAGGGTGCCGCTTTGGTCGAGGGCTACCCGGTGGACGGGCCTCGCTCATCTTCGGTTGACTATTTCACCGGGACACTGGGGATGTTCCAGGAGGAGGGTTTCGTGGAGATCCTGCGCAGGAACCCGACGCGTCCGATCGTCACGACGAGGGTCTAATCACCTGCAGCGCCGTCTCACATCTCGAACCCAGCCACCGACTCCAGGGCAGATCCTCCGCCACCGCCTCGCCGGCTCAACGCCCGGAAGAGGAGGCCGGCCACCGTGACCGCGGCGATCGTGATCACCATCAGGATGGTGGCCAGAGCGTTCAATGAAGGTGGCGGGGCGAGCCGGGCCCCGGAGTAGAGCTGAACCGGGATGGTGATCGTGTTGGCGCCGGCGACCAGGAACTGGCTGATCACGAAGTCGTCGATGGAGATCGCGAAGACGATGGCGAAGCTCGCCAGCAACGCAGGGGCGAGCAGGGGCAGAAGCACGCGGCGCATCGCCTGAAGCTGGGAGGCCCCGAGATCCATCGCGGCTTCCTCGTAGTCCCTGCCAATGGCGAAGAGACGCCCCCTGACGATGATCACCACGAACGAGATCGAAAAGGTGACGTGTCCCAAGAATTGGGCCCAAGTCCCGAACGGAACGAAGTCGTAGAGATTGTCGAAGACCAGAAACAGGGCAACACCCATCACGATCTCAGGGGTGACCAGCGGGAACAGCATCAGGAAGTTGGCCGGTTTGGCCAGCATCCCCCGCCAACGGGCGAGGCCGATTGCGAGTGCCACGCCGAGCGGGGCGGCGACGATCATGGTCAGGATGGCGAGTTTCAGGCTCTGGGTCAGAGCGGAGCGAAGCGACGGATCGTAGAAGACCGATTCCGCCGCCTCCGGGGTGCCGACGTACCAGCGAGTGGAGAACCCCTGCCACACGCTCCGCGACCTGCCGGAGTTGAAGGAGAAGCGGACGGCGATTGCCACCGGGATGATCGACCACAGCACATAGAAGGCGCATACCAAGGGGAGAAGTCGTGGTCTGCCCCATGGGTTGCGAAGCCAGCTCACTCCCGCGCCTCCCTCGTCGCACGATTGATCGTGATCAGGTAGTAGGCCATCAGGCCACCGACGAACAGCATCAGGATGATGGTCAGCGCGGCACCGAGCGCCCCCTGCGATGTCGTCTGGTTTATGAACTGGTCGATGGTGTTCCCGTACATCGTCGTCCGCGGAGACCCGGAGAGCAGGTTCGGGGTGTAGTAGTCGCCGAACATGGGGAGCATGATGATCACCAGCCCGCCCAGCACCCCGTTGCGGGAAAGAGGCCAGGTCACACGCCAGAAGGTCTGCATCGATCCCGCACCGAGGTCGCGCGATGCCTCGAGGGTGGCGTCGTCGATGCGATCGAGGGAGGCGAACAGCGGCAGGATGAAGAAGGGGATGTAGCCGTAGACCAAGCCGAGGACGACCACGAGATGGGAGCCGGCCAGCCAGTCGGGGGGAATGAAGTCGATCGAGAACCAGGAGGCAACGGTCGTCAGCCACCGATTCACCTGACCATCCGGACTGAGCAGGTTGACCCACGACATCATCCGCATCAGATAGTTGATCCAGAACGGGGCCAGGATCAGTAGCAGCCAGAGCCAGCGCCACCGGCCGGCCTTGCGGGAGACGAAATAGGCCACCGGATAGCCGATGACCACGCAGAGCAGCGAGGCAATGAACACATAGGCGACGGTGCGCAGGGCGATTACCCCGAGCTGCCCTCCGAATAGATCGGCGAATGCCCTCCCGAACACGGTGGGGTCCCAATAGAACGGGTTCCACTCCGGGTTGACCCGCTGCAGGATGGGGTCGATCTGGCCCATGGCCACCGCGAAGATCGCATAGAAGGGGACCAGAAAGAGAAGCAGGAGCCAGACCGCACCAGGAACCGCGAAGCCGGGCCACACCCATCGCTTGCTGCCGACCGTGTCGTACTCGGCGCCGGACGCCAGGTTGGTGGGCACCCCGGCCTACCTCAGCTCCTCATCCACCCGACTTGGCGCGAGTCCACTGGTCGCTCCACAGGGCTTCCGTCTCGGCGTTCAACGGCCCCTGGACCCAGGCGGTCCCCAGCTCGAAGTCCTCGGGGGTGATCAGGGCAGAGGCCAGGTAGTCCTGGGCCCAGCCCTCCCCGATGAGGAACTCGGGTGTCAACTGGTTCTGCGGGGGTTGGTACCCGACGTACTCGAAGTTGGTCAGAGAGTTTCCTTGGTCCAGCATGAAATCGAGGAACATGTGACCGAGGACCGGGTGGGGCGCGCCCTTGGGAACCGCCATGGTGTCACTGGAGATCGGGCCATTGACCGTCGAGCCGTCGGACTTCGCCGGCCAGAGATAGCGGGCGACGGTCATGTCTGCGCCCTCCGGCCAGTAGTACTGGGAGTTCACCACGTCGCCCGACCAGGCATGGTGCAGACCGAATCGGCCCTCGGGGATACCCGAGTAGGCACCATCGATGGTGTAGCGGACGTTCATCAACTCGATGAGCTCGACCAGGGCATCTCCCGCCGCAGTGAGCTCGGCCTCGGTGGCCTGTGAGGGGTCTTTCACGCCGTTGCGGAACAACGCCATCGCGATCGTGTCGGTGAAAGAGTCGTACAGCCCCATGTTTCCCGCGTACTTGGTGTTCCAGAAGACCTGCCACGGGTTCTCCTGGCCTTCGATGTCGGCACTGTCCACCAAGTCGGTGCGCCAGGCGATCCCCGTGGAGTAGGTGACGTAGGGGACCGTGTAGCGCGAGCCCTGGTCGTAATAGGGATCGGCGAGCTGTGGCCAGATGTTGGCGCCGAGGTTGGGGAGGTAGTCGTGGTTCAGCGGTTGGATCAGGCTGGCGGCCACGGCGACCGGGACCCTCTGCGAGGTGGGGAACCACACGTCGTAGCTGACTTCGCCCGAGGCCAGGGCGGCGAGGGCGGTTTCCTCGTTGAAGAAGGTGGCTGTCTCGATCTCCACACCAAGCGCCTCGGCGGCGATTGGGATGATCTCGGGATTGATGTAGTCCTCCCAGTTATAGAGCAGCAGCGGACCGGCTTCGGGATCGAGCCCGGATTCAATCGCCGGGTTGTCGTCGAAGAGTGGTTGCTGGACCGGGCTGTCCGGTGTCCCGATTGCGAGGTCGGCCGCGCCCGAAGCGTCGCGACGGCCGCAGGCAGCCAGCAACGAAGGGACTGCGGGGAGGACGATCCCAAGCAGTGCAGCACGCTGCAGGAAATCCCGCCTTGTGTAAACCCGCTTTCTGGTCCGAGGATCCCAGTTCTGCCGTGGGTGGTACACCATGCTCTACTCCTGGTCGCGCCGGTTCCCGATCCTAAACGGCCGTTCAATCACCTGCGTCTCAGACCGGTGTTTTGAGCATGAGGTCGAGGAACTGGTGGGCGAGGTCACCCATCCGGTCGGCGTCCACGGTGGGGTCGCCGAGCATCACCTCGATCGCCAGCCCGTCGAGCATTGCCGCGAGTTGGATGGCGAAATCGTGGGTGCTGAGCGGCCTGAACTCGCCGGCGGCAATCCCGTCCTCGACGATCGATGCGATCTGGGCCCGCCATGACTCGTCGAGGCGGGCGCGGGCGGCCGCCAGCACCGGGTCGTGGCGTGACATCTCCCAGGCGGCCGGCCACAGAGTCCATCCGTCGCTGGTGCCGCCGTTGCGGCTGGGCCGAGGACAGCTGGCCTCGACGAGGACTGTCAGCTTCTCGTATGCCGAGCCTGCCCGCTCCAGTTCGTCCTTGACCGACTCATGGAAAACCTGGTCCTGATAGACCAGCGCCTCGGTGAGCAGCGCTGCCTTGGACGGGAAGTAATAGAGGATGAGGGCGGGGCTGGCCCCGATGTTCTCGGCGATGTCAGCGATTCGGGTCTCGCACAGCCCGCGCTCGGCGATGGCCGCGCTGGCGGCGGCGAGGATGTCCTGGCGACGGCTCTCGGTGAGGCTCGGTCTCGGGCTCACCGCGACGATATTGGCACAATGCGATGTGCGCCGTTGCCTGCTGTCGATGCCCCTCGGTACCCTGAATCGCCGTTCAGGATGAGCCACCCGTGACTTCACTCGATCCGATGCTCCTCGCCCAGTCCGTGGCGATCGTGGGTGCCAGCGAGCGACGTGGCTCGGTCGGCGACCAAGTGGTCCGTCAGCTGATCACGGGCGGGTTCGAGGGAGCGGTCTACCCGGTCAACCCGCGCTACGAGAAGCTCCATGGCCTCAACTGCACACCCGATCTGAGGAGCATCGGCCGGCCGATTGACTTGGTCATCCTCGCAGTGGCCAACGCCCAGCTGGAGACCGGGATGGCCGAGGCGGCCGAGATCGGTGCCGGCTCAGTCGTCATCTTCGCCAGCTGCCATGGCGAAGCCGCCGACGGCACGCCGCTGCGGGCCCGGCTTCATGAGATCGCGGCCGACGCCGGGATCCCTATATGCGGCGGCAACGGGATGGGCTTCTTGAATCTCGAAGCCGGGCTCCGGGTCTGCGGCTTCTACCAGCCCCCGGACCTCGACCCCGGTGCTGTCACTTTCCTCAGCCACTCGGGGTCGTTGTTCTCCGCTCTGCTTCACAACCGCCGCGGCATCCGGTTCAACCTCGTCGCTTCCACCGGCCTCGAGATCAATACGAGCATGGACCGATATATGCAATGGGCCCTGGAGCGGGACTCGACTCGGGTGATCGCATTGTTCCTGGAGACGATTCGCGACCCTGAAGGGTTTCGTCAAGCGCTCATGGCTGCGGAGGGCCGTCACGTTCCGGTGGTCGCCCTCAAGGTGGGTGCGAGCCCAAGGGGCCGGGACGCGGTGACGACCCATAGCGAGGCTCTAGCGGGGGATGACGCCGTCTACGAGGCTCTCTTCGAAGCTCATGGGGTCCACCGCGTGCGCACGATGGACGAGATGGCAGACACGCTCGAGTTGTTCGCTGCCGGACGGCAGGCGACCGCCACGGGATTGGGGGCAGTGCACGATTCCGGCGGGGAGCGAGCAATGCTCATCGACATCGCCGATCGGATCGGCATCGCTTTGCCCGAGCTGGGTGAAGCAGCATCCCAGCGGATCGCCAACGTGCTCGATCCCGGGCTGGAGCCGACGAACCCGATCGATGCCTGGGGCACAGGCCGTGAGGCCGAAGGTGTGTTCGTCGAGTGCCTCTCTGCCCTTGCGGAAGAACCGGCGATCGGAGCTGTGGCCTTCTGTGTCGACCTCACCACGGAAGAGGACCGCGACAGTGGCTATGTCACTGCGCCGCTCGTGGTTGCGGCCAGGTCCAGCAAGCCGGTTGTCGTCCTCGGGAACCTATCCACCACCATCGACCCCGACCAGGCACGGGCGATCCGGGCCGGGGGAGTCCCCGTCCTGGAAGGCACGGAGACCGGGCTCATCGCGCTCGGTCACCTGTTCGACCGTCACCGGCGCGTCGGATTGCCCCCTCTTGCCCGGCGGACCACAACCCCCGGAGACCCCCGTCCGGGCGCTGGGGGGGAGGTTGCGGCCCTCTCGGTGCTCGCCAGCTATGGGATCCCGATCCCGGCATTTGCCGAGGTGGGATCGGTCGGTGATGCACTGGCCGCGGGCGCAATGCTCGGATATCCCGTGGTTCTCAAGTCGACCGAGGCGGGGGACCACAAGACCGACCAGGGCGGTGTGGTCTCTGGAATCCGCTCTGCTGCCTTGTTGGAGCAGGCCTATCGGGAGATCTCTGGTCGGCTCGGACCGGAGGCCCTCGTCGCTGAGATGGTTGGACCGGGCGTCGAAGTCGGCCTGGGGATGGTGACCGATCCCCAGTTCGGTCCGGTGATAATTCTCTCCGCCGGGGGAACGATGATCGAAGTACTGAGAGATCGTGTCGCCTTGCTTCCCCCGGTCGATTCCACCCGAGCCCTGATGGCATTGGAGCGCTTGTCGATGCGGCCATTGTTCGCGGGCGATCGGGGGAGGCCCGGGGTCGATCTTGGCGCGCTCGCCGATGTGGTGGCAAGGTTCTCCGAGCTCGCAGTCGACTCCAGAGGCCGGTTGGCCTCGATCGACGTGAACCCTGTGATCGCCGGGCCCGAGCGCAGTGTGGCGGTCGACGCGTTGATGAAAGGGATCTGATGTCAGACGTGGTGCTTGCTCACGACGAGGGCGCGGTGCGGGTTCTGACTCTGAACCGACCGGAGAAACTCAATGCCCTCAACAGCGAGATGGTGGAGAGCCTCTCTGTGGCGTTGGGCGACGCTGCCGGAGAGGATGCGGTGAGAGTGGTCGTTATCACCGGCGCCGGCCGATCGTTCTGCGCCGGCTATGACCTCTCCGTAGCTTCCAGTCCCGACCAGGACCCGGCCGAGAGCCTCCGCCACAGCCTGCTCCGGCTTCTGGAGGTGTTCGATCATCCCAAGCCGATCATCGCCATGGTGCGAGGCCATTGCCTTGCCGGCGGCTGCGACCTGATGATGATGTGTGATCTCGCCGTGGCCTCAGACGACGCGGTCTTCGGCCAGCCAGAGATCCGGTTCGGCTCCGCCGTGGTCGCCTATGTGATGCCTTGGCTGATCGGAGCCCGCCGTGCCAAGGAAATGCTGTTCACCGGTGAGGACCGGCTGAGCGCCGTGGAAGCCGAGAGGATCGGCCTCGTCAATCGCGCGGTACCGGGCGATCGTCTTCAAGAAGAGACCATGGCGCTCGCCAGCGCGCTGGCGGTGGTGGACCCGAGGGCCATGCAGTTGACCAAGAAGGCGGTCAACCTCGCCTGGGAGCAAGCCGGGCTGCGAGAGGCTTTGCAGGCGGGAGTCGAGTTGGGTGGGATCATCGAGTCGGATCGGGTGCCAGAGCGCGAGGAATTCGAGCGAATCGTCGCCGAGCAAGGGTTGCCCGCCGCCGTGCGGTGGCGGGATGGGCGGTATGCGCGATGAGGCAGTACGTGCTCACCCTGAGCTGCCCGGATCGGCCCGGGATCGTCAACGCGGTCACCGGAGCCCTGCTCCAAATCGATGCCAACATCGAAGAGAGTGCCCAGTTCGGTGATGTCGCGACCAACACGTTTGCCTTGCGTACCGTCTTCGAGACCCGCCAAGAGGATCCGGGCCGGGTCGAGGAGCCCCTCCGCGAGGTCGCCGAACGACTCGGAGGCCACCTCAAGCTGCGCCCGCTCGATGTCCGGCCCCGGGTGTTGGTGATGGTCTCCAAGTTCGACCACTGCCTGCTCGATCTGCTCCATCGCCAGCAGTACGGCGAGTTGGCGATCGACATCCCATTGATCGTCTCCAACCACTCCGACTGCGCCGGTCTCGCCGCACGATACGAGGTCCCGTACGTGGAGATACCTGTCAGCTCTGAGACCAAAGCGGCGGCCGAGGCAAAGTTGTTGTTGTTGGTCGATGAGAACGAGATCGACTTCGTGGTACTCGCCCGTTACATGCAGATTCTCACCGCCGAGACCTGCCAGGCATTGTGGGGTCGAGCGATCAACATTCACCACTCGTTCCTTCCCGGTTTCAAAGGCTCCCGGCCCTATCACCAGGCTCATCAGAGAGGCGTGAAGCTGATCGGGGCCACTGCCCATTACGTGACGGTGGACCTCGACGAAGGGCCGATCATCGAGCAGGACGTCGCCAGGGTCACCCACGCCCACACGGCCGAGGACCTGGTCTCCATTGGCAGGGACGTCGAGCGGATGGTTCTGGCCCGGGCGGTGCGAAATCATGCCGAGGACCGTGTGATCCTGATCGGGTCGAAGACCGTCGTCTTCGGCTGACCCCCCTCGGGGTCTTCTCGCGCCGTCATCGACTCCTGGGTCGACGACGGCGCAACAGAACGAAATGGAGAGCCCGCCGCGGAGTAGTTTCCGCCATGGGCACGAAAGGAGACCCATGGCAACCTTCATCATCCTGGGGAGCTACACCGCCCAGGGAATCGCCTCGATCAAAGAGAGCCCGAGCCGACTCGATGGGGTCCGCGAGGGCCTGTCCGGTATGGGCATAGCCCTCAAGGACTTCTACCTGACCATGGGCGAGCACGACATCGTGGCCGTCCTGGACGCTCCCGACGCGGCGACCGCAGCCAAGGGGCTGATGACCTTGGGGATGGCCGGGAACGTGAGCACCGTCACCATGGCCGCGCTCACCGAAGCCGAGTTCCGCCAGGCCGTATCCGAGCTTCCCTGAGGCTCCCCTCTCGGTTTGGCGCCCGGTCAGGCGTGCTTCACCATCACGTGCTTGGTGATGGTGTAGTCGTGGACCGACTCCAATGACATGTCCTTGCCGAACCCTGACTGCTTGAAGCCGCCATGGGGGGCTTCGGAGACGAGCGGGATGTGGTCGTTGACCCACACCGTGCCGAACTCCAAGGCCGAAGCCATCCGCATCGCCCGCCCGATGTCCTTGGTCCATACCGAGGCGGCGAGGCCATAGAGGACGTCGTTGCCCAGCTCTACTCCTTGCTGCTCCCCTTCGAACGGGAGCACGACGAGCACCGGTCCGAAGACCTCCTGCTGAACGATCTCGGACTTCTGGTCGGCGTCGACGATGACAGTGGGCGAGTAGTAGTAGCCCTTGTCCATCCCGTCGGGGATCCCGCCACCGATCACGACCCGGGCCCCCGACTCCTTGGCCCGCTCGACGAAGCCGCTCACCCGATCCCGCTGTGCTTCGGAGATCAGTGGGCCCATGAAGGTCTCCTCGTCGTTGGGGTCTCCGATCGTGGCTCCCTCGAAGGCCGACACAACTGCGTCGACGGTCTCGTCGAGACGTTCACGCTCGACATAGAGCCTCGTCGCCGCGGTGCAGTCCTGGCCCGTGTTGTAGAGAGCCCCGACCATGGCCGCCTCCGAGAGCGCGTCCAAGTCGGCGTCGTCGAAGACGATGAAAGGTGCTTTCCCTCCGAGCTCGAGGTGCACCCGCTTCAGGGTGTCGGCGGCGGTCTTCATGACCTTCTTGCCGGTGCCCGTTGACCCCGTGATGGACACCATTCGCAGCCCCGGGTGCTCGACCAGAGCCTGGCCGGCGTCGTTGCCCCCGGATATCACATTGAAGACACCGTCGGGGATCCCGGCCTCGGAAGCCAGCTCGCCGAGCATCAGCGCAGTCCGAGGGGTGCCCGGGGCGGGCTTCAGCACCGTGGTGCAGCCGGCGGCAAGAGCTGGACCCACCTTCCAGATCGCCATCAGGAGCGGGTAGTTCCAGGGTGCGATCTGGCCAACCGGGCCCACCGGCTCCCGCCGCAGCATCGAGGTGTAGCCGGAGGCGAAGTCACCTGCCGCGGTCCCGGCGATATTCCTGGCGGCGGAGGCGAAGAATCTCAGGTTGTCGACACCGAAGGGGATGTCGGCGCCCAGTGCGACCTGGGCGTAGGGCTTGCCGGTGTCCTCGGACTCCACCCGGGCGAAATCCTCGGCTCGCTCCTCGAGCAGATCGGCGAGCTTGTGGATCACTCTGGCTCGCTCGCCGGGCGTCGCCCGAGACCATCGCCCATCGAAGTAGGCGCGGCTCGCCGACTGGACCGCGGTGTTCACGTCGTCCGACGAGGCATCGACTACCTCGTCGAATACCTCACCGGTGGCCGGGTTCTCCACTTTCAGCGGTGCCCCGCCATTGCTGGATGTCCACTTGCCATCGATCCAGAGGTCCCAAGCCATGTGATGCTCCTGTTCTGCTCAGCTCTCCTCGGCCCGCTGCGCATAACGCTGGGCGAGGATGATCGGGATGAACGTGATGACGATCACGAATACTGCCACCACGTTGGTGACTGGACGGTTCCGGGGCCGGACCAGCGAAGAGAAGATCCAGATCGGCAACGTCTGCTGATTCCCCGCCGTGAACGTGGTGACGATGATCTCGTCGAACGACAGGGCGAATGCCAGCATCCCCCCCACCACCATCGCCGGGGCCAGCTGGGGGAGGAGCACGTGTCGGAAGGTCTGCCAGCCTCGAGCCCCGAGGTCCATGGACGCTTCGAGGATGTTCGGTGAGGTGCGCCTCATCCGCGCGATCACGTTGTTGAAGGCGACGGCGACACAAAACGTGGCGTGCCCGATCACGATGGTCCAGAACGAGAAGGAGAAATCGCCGAGGTTGATCGCGGAGCGCAGGGCGATCCCGGTGATGATCCCGGGAAGGGCGATGGGAAGGATGATGAACAGGCTGAGTGTGTTCTTGCCAAAGAAGTTGGTCCGCCATACGGCGGCCGCGGCCAGGGTCCCCACCACCAGGGCAACCAGGGTCGAGATCGCGGCCACGCGGAGAGAGAGGCTCAACGCCGCCCGAATATCCGAGTTCTGCCAGGCGACGCCGAACCAGTCCGTGGTGAAGCCTGGGGGCGGGAATTGGAAGCTCGCGGATTCGGTGGTGAACGCATAGAGGAACACGAAGAGAATCGGGACATGGAGATAGGCAAGGGTCAGCCCCGCCGCCACCTTCAATCCGAGGCTCGCCTTGGTCCTCACAATGCCTCGAAAGCCCCGAAGCGGCGGGCAGCCGTCAGATAGATCGCCATGACGGCGATGGGGATGAAAGAGAACGCCGCCGCGAGCGGGAGGTTGCCGGCCACGCCCTGATAGGAGTAGATGGCAAGCCCGATGAACGGACTGGAGTCGCCGATGATCGTCGGGATGATGTAGTCCCCGAGCGTGAGTGAGAAGGTGAAGATCGAACCGGCAGCCACCCCGGGGATGGCCATTGGCCATGTCACCTTGCGGAAGGTGACCGCGGGGCGAGCTCCGAGGTCGGCAGACGCCTCGAGCAGTGAGCCGGGGACGCGCTCCAGCGAGGCATGGATGGGGAGGATCATGAAGGGCAGCCAGATGTAGACGAACACCAGGAACTGGCCGAAGAGTGAGATCGACAGCGACGGTCCCCCGATCACCGGGGTCTCCAGGAGGAACTGGAGTGCACCACCCAGGCCCAGGCGTTCGACGAACCAGTTGATGATCCCGTCGGCGGCCAGGATCAACTTCCAGGAATACACCCTGACCAGGTACGACGACCACAGGGGGACGAGCACCGCCAGGACCAGCAGCGCCTTGACCTGTTTGCGGGCGTAGCGGGCCATGTAGTAGGCAAGGGGAAAGGCGACGATCACCGAGGCCACAGTCACCGCCGTGGCCATTCCCACCGTGCGGACCATGACCGCGACGTTGGCGTCCGTGAACAGCTGCCTCCAGGAATCGAGAGTCAGGCTGTTCCCGATGGCCCCGCTGAAGCTATCCAGGGCGTAGAAGCTCTGGACCAGGAGGGCACCGAGGCTGCCTCCATAGACCCCGACTAACCAGATCACGGGGATCGCGAGCAGGAGCAGCACCTTCAGCCACGGGCGTCGGTGAAGGGCGGCTGCGATGCGATGGGTTAAGGGCGGTCGCTTGACTTCGCTGGTCATCAGAGTGCGCGGACCGGGTGGCTCACTACGAGCCACCCGGTCCGATGCGCGGTATCAGCGGCCGCCGATCACTGCCAGATAGTCGGTGGTCCACCGGTAGTAGGGGACGCAGGCCCCCGGATCCGCGGTCCCGTTGCAGTCGTCCGTCGGCGTCTTCCAGAACAGGATCTCGTCGAAGGACTCGCTTCCGTTGTTGGCGCAACCGTCGGGGCCGAGCAGGTCGTTGCCCTCGCAGGCTGCAGGAACCGCCGGCACGGTGCCGAACCAGGCCGCCAGGTCGCCCTGGAGCTTGGGATTCAACGACCACTCCATCCACATGTAGGCGCAGTTGGGATGAGGAGCGTTGGAGCTCATCATCGTCGTATCTGCCCATCCGGTCGCTCCTTCGACCGGCACCACCTTGTCGATCGGTGCTCCGCCCGCTTGGAGGACGTTGGTCTGGAATGGCCACGTCGAAGAGGCGGCGACACCCTCGTTGGTGAAGTCGTCGATCTGGATGAAGGCGTCGTGCCAATAACGGCCGACCAACTCCCGCTGTTGGCGAAGCAGGTCGAGCGATGCCTGATACTGGTCTTCATTGAGCTGGTAGGGGTCCTCGATCCCGAGATCGGGCTGGGTCGTGCTCAGGTAGAGAGCGGCGTCCGCGATATAGATCGGGCCGTCGTAGGCCTGGACCCGTCCTGCGTTCGACTCGCCGTCAGGCAGGGTCGTCTCTTCGAAGACCACGCTCCACGAGTCGGGCGGGGTGTCGCCGAACACCTCGGTGTTGTAGCCGAGGACGTTGAAGCCGGATGAGTAGGGGACCCCATAGTGCGCCCCGTCCACGGTGTGCCACTCTGCATCCTGAAGGCGGGGGTCAACGGTGTCCCAGCTCTCGATCAGGTCGATGTTCACCTCCTGAACGCTTCCACCTGCGATGAGCCGGAGGCTGGAGTCGCCCGAAGCCGTGACCAGGTCGTATTCATCGGCCCCGGTCATCAGCGCCACCATCTCGTCCGAGGTTCCGGCGACCTTGTTCTCGACGGCGCATCCGGTGTCGGCCTCGAACTGAGTCACCCAGTCAAAAGCGGCGTCGGTCTCCCCACGCTCGATGTACCCGGCCCAGGAAACGATGACGACACTTCCCTCGCCCTCACCGACCTCGGTTGGCAAGTCTCCGCCTTCTTCGTCCCCTGCGCTCGTACACGCGGTCGCCAACAGTGCGATCGCCGTTATCAGGAGAATGAGCTTTCGTGATCTCATTCGATGGTTTCCTCCTCTGCGGTGTTGTTCCCGGCCCCGGTCAGTGCCGGAGCCTTCTCATCCGGCTCTCCGTCCCGAGGGTTCTCCTCGAGCGGTCGGCACGAACTCTTCATCCATGTCAGCCTGACCGGCCTGCCGATCTGGCGCTGGGCGTCACTGTGATCCGTGGCGGTGTTCTGGGCCGCCACCTCGATGATCGCTCCCCCGACATCGACCCGATACCTGGTGTACATGCCGAGGTAGACGGCTTCGGTGATGGTCCCGTCGACCGAGGCACGCTCCGCGGGGACGGGAGAAGCCGGCTCCTCGACGCTTATCTTCTCCGGCCGGACGGTGAACGGGGAGGTCGAGCCCATCACCTGCTGAGCCAGAGCACCGGACATCACATTGGAGGTGCCGACGAAGCCGGCGACGAACGCATTACGCGGGCTCTCGTACACGTCTGATGGGGTTCCCACCTGCTCCACCCTGCCGTGATTGAAGACCGCGAGCCGGTCGCTCATCGTCAGGGCCTCCTCCTGGTCATGAGTCACGTAGATGAAGGTGATGCCGACCTCTCGCTGCAGGGTCTTCAGCTCGAGCTGCATCGCTTGCCGGAGCTTGAGGTCGAGAGCGCCGAGAGGCTCGTCGAGCAAGAGGACGGAGGGGCGGTTGATCAATGCCCGTGCCAAGGCAACGCGTTGCCTCTGCCCTCCGGACAACTGGCTCGGCTTGCGAGCCGCGAAGCCGTCGAGATGGACCATTGCCAGGGCCCTGGCGGTCCGTTCCTGCCGCTCGGCGTCGCCGGCTTTTCGCACCATTGGCCCGTAGCCCACGTTCTCGGCCACGGTCATGTGGGGGAACAGGGCGTAGTCCTGGAACACGGTGTTCACGTCACGGTCGTAAGGCGGGATTCCGGTCACGTCGCGGCCAAGGAGCGAAACGCTCCCCGATGTCGGGATCTCGAATCCGGCGATCATCCGAAGACAGGTTGTCTTGCCGCTCCCTGAGGGGCCCAGCATGGAGAAGAACTCCCCGTCGGCGATGTCCAAGGTCACTCCATCGACCGCGGCGACTTCGCCGAAGAGCTTGGAGACGTTGTCGAGATGTACAGCACTGGGCACGCGAGGAACCTCGGTCGCGGAGGCTATCGGTGACGGGCCCGCGACCACGCCCGGTTTCGCCGTGAGTTGGAACAGGGGCCCCGCCATGAAGGCAAGGCCCCTGTGTTCGGTTGCTGTGGTCAGCCTTCGGAGGTCTCTGCCACCGAGGTCGTCCCGTAACCTTCTTCCTCGGGGCGCCCGTGCTCGCCACGGGTCATAGCGAACTCTTCCTCGGGTGAGAGCACCAGCTTGTTTCGCCCGGATAGCCCAAAGTAGAGGAGGCCGAGGGCGAACCAGATGGCGACTCCATAGACACCGGGGAGATAGGCATCGTTGAGGAACAAGGCCACCAGTGAGATCAGGGCGATCAGCCCGGCAACGGCCGCTCCGACGATGCCAACCGGGCTCCGATAAGGACGCTCGATGTCGGGCATCTTGCTTCGCAGTCTGATGAAGGAGACCATCTGCATGAAGTAGGAGATCACCGCGCCAAACACCGCCATGCTGAGCAAGGCCGCTCCGGCGGTGCCTGCGGACTGGCTGTTGAGAAGCCAGGTCAGGCCGTACCCGACTACTCCACCAAGCAGCAATGCGACGTAGGGGGTCTTCCTCGTTCCATGGGTCACCGACATCCAATGCGGGAAATAGCCCGCACGGGACAGGGAGAAGATGTTCCTCCCGTAGGCGTAGATGATGGTGTGGAAGCTGGCGATCAACCCGGTGAGGGCAAACAGCCCGAGGATGGCAGCACTGGTGTCGCTACCCAGGACAACCCGGAAGCCATCGAGCAGCGGTTCCCCGGCGGTCCTGATCTCTTCGGCCCCGGTCACCCCGGTGTTGAGGAAGAGAACTCCGAACCCGGTGAGGACCAATGTCCACAGACCCCACATCGTGCCCCGAGGCACGTCGCGCTTCGGATCCATCGACTCCTCTGCGGCCAGGGGCAATTCCTCTATTGCCAGGTAGAACCAGATCGCAAACGGGAGGGCGGCAAAGATCCCGGCCACTCCAAAGGGGAGGAACGAGGTCCCGCCCTCATCGGCGGCGATGTTGCTCAGAAGGTCCGCATCAAAGTTGGGGATGGCAGCTATGAAGAACACCGCCAGCACCGCCAGCGAGATGACTGCGATCACCACCGAGAACCGCATCGTGGCTTCGATTCCGATGATGTTCAGCCCCACGAAGATTACGTAGAAGATCAGCCACCACCAGGGCTGGGCGATGTCGACGTTGAACAGCTCGGAGAACACCGGCTGGGCGTAGGCCCCCGCGAACCAAACCACCACCGCCGGGGTCACGACATACTCGATGTTTTCTGCGAGACCGGTGACGAAACCGCCCCAGGGACCCATCGAGGACCTGGCGAAGGAGTAGGCCCCACCGGTGTGGGGGAGAGCAGGCGACATCTCTGCGATCGAGTAGCAGAGCCCGATGTACATGATCGTGATCACGATGGTGGCGATGAGGAGGCCGCCGAAGCCACCGACATCGAGACCGAAGTTCCACCCCGAGAAGTCACCGGAGATGACCGCAGCCACTCCGAGAGCCCACAGCATCCAGACACCGGCGTGACGCTTCAGGCCCCTCTTCTCGAAGTAGCCCTGATCCACGTCCCGATAGGTGACCGAGCCGACCTTCTTTTCGGTCGACATGTGACGTACCTCCCTTCGGTTACCGGTCGAGATTAGGAACGGCGCCCCGTGCGGTGTCGCCGCCATCGCCCTATTTCTGAACCCCGGTTCAGGGGCCTCGGGAGTCGGCGATTGCCTACTCTCTGCTCCAGTCCGAGGCGCTACCAGGAGCGAGATCGTATGGCTGGGTTGAGAGGGATGATCAGCAGCGACGAGCTGGCGGCCAGCGTGGAGGCCGGTGACATCGACACCGTGGTGGTGGCCTTCACCGATCACTATGGACGGGTTCACGGCAAGCGCTTCGATGCCCACCATTTCATCGACGAGATCTCGGATCATGGGACCCACGGCTGCGACTACCTGCTCACCGTGGACATGGAGATGGAGCCGGTCCCGGGTTACACCTACGCCAACTGGGAGCTCGGGTACGG
>JBIOVB010000020.1:0-11937 GCA_044867525.1 Acidimicrobiia bacterium
GCCACATGCGGGAACGGGCAGAGGATGCGAGTGGGATGGACCGGGCGATCGAAGCGTTCGCGACGGTGAGCCTGGACTTCTTACGCCTCCAGGCGAGATTCATGAAGACCGGCCACTACGCGGCCGAGACGTCCGAGCAACTCGTCGCAGACCTGTACCAGGACGAGTCGAAGATGAATGGCTACTACCTGGATGGACTTGCCATGACGTACGCACTCTGGCCCAACCACTGCAGAATGCTGGCCTTCTTTGCTAAGGAGTTCCTGCCGGGCCTTGAGAGCGGCTCCAGGATCCTCGAGGTCGGCCTCGGTCACGGGCTGCTGACAACGATCCTCTTCGACCGTGTGCCTGACATCACGTACGTAGGCGTCGACATCAGCCAGAGTGCCCTCGACTACGCGTCCCGAGCTCTGGACGCAGCTGGTGTCGAGCAAGGCCGCGCCCATCTGGTCCTGGCAAATGCAGTCGGCACCGACCTCGAACAGTTCGCCCGAGGACACGGGTTCGGGGCAATCGTCTGCTGCGAGGTGATCGAGCATGTCGACGCCCCGGATCGACTTATGGCGAACCTCGCCTTGTCGGCCTCCCCCGGAGCCCGCGCGTTCGTGTCCACCGTTGCCAACATGGAGGCCGAGGACCACGTCTACCTATTCGAAAACGTCGACGCCATCCGGGCGCTGATCGAGGGCTCGGGATGGGCTGTAGCGGATCAACTGGCAAATGTGCTTCCCGGAGCTGAGGAGTGGAACCCCTTGCCAGTGAATTACAGCGCCATCCTTACGCGACCGGGTTGACGGTTAGCCCAGGTTGACCGGACGTGGCACCTGACCCTCGGCGTACTCGAGAAGCGTCGGCAGATATGGAAAGCTAAGTGGGCCCTCCAGGTTCTGCAAGAAGGCCGCCGGATTCGCCTGGCCCCGGCGCGCCACGAACCCTGAAACATGGACGACCTCGATGTTCCATTCGAGGCGAAGCAGAGACTCCACCAGGACTCCAACCCCGGTGAACTCGTGAAACACACCCTCGATGTCGTGCTCCAGCTGATAGGCGCGTCGGCGGAAGCGATCCCAGGTCCAATCGTTGGCCACCCCCAGGAGGAATTGCCCATTGACCACGAACGGGCAGTTGTAGGCGAGGATGCGACGCAGATCGCGGAGATACAGATACTGGTCGTACAGGTTGATGTGTGACCAGGACGACTGGGCCAGACAAAGTTGGAACTTGCTGGTTGGCAGCTCATCGAGCCGCATTTCGTCGATCACGTGAACCTCGACGGGGCGGTCGATTCGCTCGCTGAGCACTGAGACGAAAACCTCGGAAACATCCACGACGTGGTATTCGCCGACCCTGTCCCCGAGGACTTCGAGGACGGCCTGGGTGGATCGCCCGCCACCGGCCCCGATCTCGAGGACGTTGACGGGCTCTGCGCCCGGGAGGAGCCGCGTGAAAAGAGGGCCGTAGAGTCGGATCAGGTCGGTGATCTCCCCCCATTCATCACCCGGTAGGCGGATCTCGGAGTCGGAGCGGGTCATCTCCGAGCCATCCCAGGACTCCTCCATCCGGTAGCCGCCCGTTTGCCAGCGACGGGCGTACTCGTCGAAATCCTTGCCCACCTCTCCGGGTGTCTTGGCCAAATCGCCCTCCTTGGGTGAGTGGGTCGGTGATCCTCATCCGGCCAACTCAGCGAATCGGTCGAGGATAGGTGCCCTTGGAGACTCCCCCGTCCCGGCTAGGGTCGCGCACGAATGAGCCTGCCACGGGCTATCAGGATCCTCTGCGCGCGCTGCGTGCCAGGATGAGGACCCTCTCCGCGTTGCTCAGGTCGAGGCGTGGGCTGTTGCTCATGTTGGCCACGGCGGCCGGTTCTACCGCGCTGTTCACTCCATCGCCGTGGTCCGAGATTCTCGGGACGCTCGCCATCCTCAGTTTCGGGTCTCTCCTCCTGGTCCTCAGTGTCCGCATAAGCGACCTCGTGGCCAGGGTCGGGCGCACCGAGCGCAACCTGAGGCGCCAGCCGGTCCCGACCCCGCCGAGGAGCCGGCCGGGTGACGCCGATGAACGCATCGCCATGCGGATGACAAGCGCGGTCGACATGTTGGAGACCTCCATCCGCCAGCTCGATGAAGCAGATATCGACGACGAAGGAGTGGATGTCGGCAAGCCGTGGGTGACCGTGGTTGTCCCTTGCCACAACGAGGAACAGTTTGTCACCAGCACCCTTCGGTCGGTGGCCAACCAGACCTTCGCCAATTGGGAGTGCATAGTCGTCGACGATGCCTCAACCGATGGCTCGCTGAGGGAGATCTGGTCCATCGTAAGAACGGACAGTCGTTTTCGGGTGTTGCGACACCAGCAGAACGGTGGCCTCAGTGCCTCGCGCAACACGGGGCTCCGAGCGGCTCGGGGCCGCTACATCACATTCCTCGACTCCGATGACCTGTTGATGCGGGACAGCCTCATGGATCGGGTAGCCACCCTGGTCAATGCCGAACCCGATCCCCACGTGATCGGGGCGTTCTGTGGCGTGACCATCGGCCACGAGGAAGCCGTCCTCGAGGACTACCCGGCGCGCATGGAGTTCGACGCGGATCGTGTGGTGGACCTGGTGACGGCCGACGCGGAGTGCCCGTTCAATGCACACGCGCCCCTGCTCGTCACCGAGAAGCTCCGGGCCCTCGGCGGGTTCGATGAATCCATGCGGCTTGGAGCCGAGGACTGGGATCTTTGGTACCGGGCGATGCGCAATGGGTACGTCTTCGTCCCCTCCAAGTTTCGCACCGCGGTCTATCGCCAGAAACGGCACTCAATGGTCAGGTCGATGGCGGACGGGCATGTGCTCGAGGCGTCGCGGCTGATCCACGCCGCCCATCAGCCGGCAGACCCGCGCATCCTCACCGCACCTTCTCCAACTCCACTGACCCGGCCAATCGCCGAATACCAGGCAGCGCTGCGTCTCGCCGACCGCGCCGTCCGATTCGCTGCGATGGCCCTGGTCGCCGGGGACGAAGCGGCCGCCAGCCGCGCCCTGACCACGATCTCCTCCGTGCCCCCCGCACTCATGAGTCGTCACCTCGACCTCGACGATCTCACCAGTCGGGGAATGCAACGGGCATTGGCGCTCGGCCCCAGCGAGCTGGATGCGATATCGACACTTTCCCGGCCGATCCGTGATCGGCTCCAGGCACTGATCGACGCAGCGCTCGCCGGGTACGAGCCCGAGCGGACAGATCCCATCGACCCGGTGTCGGTAGGGGCATTGCTGATCCCACAGCATGCCGGACAACTGGGCGGCATGATCCTGGCAGCCGAGGACGCCGGCTTCGCCCACGGCGACATGGCAGTGCTGATGATCGAGCGCGAAGGTGGCGCCCAGGGCGTGGCCGACGAGCTCGGGGACACCCTCCCCGGATGGTCACTCAACAGATGGTCACTCCTTCGTGGAACGTGCCGCGCGGTGGTGGTGGGACAAATCCGGACCGCCGTCGTGGATCGGATTGCCGACGCCGTTGCCAGCTCGGAAGGCCAATTGATAGAGGTCCCGCAACCGAACGTCGATGTGATGGTCATCGAGGAGGCGCATCGCAACCCAATCGAATCGAATGGTCGAGGCGGACCGGTGACCATCGCCCGATCGGTGGTCGCCCTCGCGCCGACAACGGACGGGAGAGATGTCGATCCAGCGGCGACCTGGCTCGTCGAAGAAGCCCCTCGGACCACTTTCGACGCAGTGGCGATGGCGGGCTTCCGCGGCCGCCATAGCGGGGAGCGAGTCGTGATCATCGGAAATGGCCCCTCCCTCAACGAGCTCGACCTGACCCGGCTCAAGAGCGAGAACACCATCGCGGTCAACGCCATCTTCTATGCGGAGTCGAAGATGGGATTCGATCCGACGTACTACGTGGTCGAGGATACGGCAGTGATGAGGGACAATCTCGAGGCGGTCGTCGCATATCAGGCGGGGCACAAGTTCTTCCCCTCGATCTACCGGGACATGGTCGGCGAGCACGAAAACGTGACCTACTTCATGATGAACCGTGGTTTCTACGAGCCCCTGTCTCCCGATTACTGCATCCCCCGATTCTCCTTCGACCCCGGGCAGCGGCTTTACAGCGGGCAATCGGTGACCATCATCAATCTGCAGCTCGCGTACCACCTCGGGTTCGAGGAGGTGGTCCTCATCGGGATGGACTTCTCGTACACGGTGCCGCCCGAGGCCCACAGGGAGGGTGACGTCATCACCTCGGTCGGCCCCGATCCCAATCATTTCCACCCCGATTACTTCGGCGCAGGCAAGGTCTGGAAAGACCCGAAGCTGGACAGGGTTCTGGCCAATTACGCCCTCGCCAAGAGCATCTTCGAAGCCGATGGCCGGCGTATCGTCAACGCCACCGCCGGGGGTCGCTTGGAGCTGTTCGAGAGAGTCGACTACACCGAGCTGTTCTGAGAAGGAGAATCGGGAGACCTGCGTGCGCGAGCCTGATTACCGCTATCGAATCACCAAATACGACCGATCGATCATCCCCAGCCGGTTCGTGGGCTTTCTCGACGACGGAGTGATCGATGAGTCGGACTGGGTGACCCGATCAGGTCGCAGCCTGGGGCATCCCGGGTGGGGCTGGGTCTATCACACGGTCCTCATGCTCCTCGACTCGGACCGTCCCAACGTGATCGTCGAGACCGGGACCAATGTCGGTTCGACCGCAATCCTCATAGGCCAGGCGATCGTCGATTCGGGGCGCAAAGGCATGCTGCACACCATCGAGCTCGACCCCGACATCCACGAAGAGGCGAAGCGGAGGTTCCGTCTGGCCGGTGTCTCCGGAGTGATCACTTCCTACTGCGGAGATGCCCTGAAGGTGCTCCCCGAGGTAGTGGCCGATGTCGACGAGGTGGCGATGGCGTTCCTCGATGGAAACCATTTCCACGACCACGTGGTGAAGGAGTTCGGAATGGTCGTCCATCGTCTCCGCCCGGACGGGGTCGTGATCTTCGACAACACCGCCCTCATAGCCGAAGGCAACGAGGACCCGAGGGTGAACGGGGCACTCCGCACCATCGTGGAGCTCCATGGGGGCAACCTGGTGAATATGCCGTTCTGCAGCTGGTACACGCCAGGGATCGCCATCTGGCAGCGCCAGCCCTTCGCCGACATGGAGCCTCCGAAGCCAGGCTCTTTCGTCCCTGAGTCCTGAGCTCGCGGTCTATCCGGGCTCAGTATCCGAGTCGGAGGCGAGACCCCGAAACGAATTGCTCAGGCCCAATTCGCGGAGTGGGCCTTCCTCCACCTCGTTGTGAACCCGCCGGCCGGCGCCGCCGGCCGCCTCGACCCTGGCCGACAGGCCCTCGAGAGCACGCCGAGTATCATCACTGAATTCGGTCAACTGGCGATTGACATCCTCCTCGACCTCGGAGGCTTGACGAAGGGCTCTGGAGACCGATGCCTCGACGCGATCCATGCGCTGCTCGGCGGCCCGCGCTGCGGCCTCCTGGTCTTTCCCCGATCGGGCCAGATCCGACTCGAGGCGACGGGTGGCAGTGGTCAACCGTCTGAGCTCGACGCCGACCTCAGACAAGACCTTGAGCACCACACCGAGCATCACTGCCAGGAGCGCGCCCAGTGCCCTCACCGCGGTGCTCTCGCCAAAGACGAGAAACCCGACTGCAACCAGCCCCACAACCACGAACAGAGCAGTTCGACGTGCCCTTTCCGACAAGACGGTGTTGGTGACATTCACACGATCCTCCCTTCTCTACTCGGTGCTGAGGCGAGCCGAAGCTCCACCGTCGACCACCAGGGTGGCCCCCGTCGTGAACTTGTTGGTGGCGAGAAAGGCGACGGCCTCTGCAATGTCTCCCGGATCGCCGACCCTACGCATCGGTTGCTTCGCGGCGAAGTCGGGGAGGCTCGCACCCGCCCGGCTGAGCCCGTCCTGCAACAGGTCCGTGTCGACAGCACCGGGCAGCACGCAGTTGACCCGAACCGCCGGGGCCCATTCCAGCGCCAGGGCCCTGGTGAGTGACACCAGGCCGCCCTTGGAGGCCGCGTAGGCGCTGACCCGGCCGCTGGTCGCCACGGCGTGCACCGATGCCACGTTCACCACCACGCCGGAGCGCTCGGCGAGACTGGGATGTAGCGCTGTGGCCAAGAGGAAGGGTGCCCTCAGGTTCACGGCGATCACCCGATCGAAGATCGCAGCGTCGGCCTCGGTGGCCTCCAATGCGAACCCGACGGCGGCATTGTTGACGAGGACGTCGACGGGACGGCCTGCGAGGTACTCCAGCAGAGTCTGGCCGCAATCCGGTGTCGCAAGGTCGAGCGTGAGATGATCGTCGGCCTCGCTCTCCGATTCCTTGTCGATGCCGATCACTACGGCGCCGAGTTCGTGAAAAGCATCGACGCACGCCGCTCCGATCCCGTTGCTCGCCCCGGTCACCACGGCTCGTTCCATCATGACTATGCCAATCCCAATCCGGTGATCAGGTTCTGTACCGCGACCCGGGTTGTCCTGGCAACGGCTTGGTCGGTGTTGGAGCCATTGTGCGAGCCGGCGATCACGTTATCGAGGCCGAGGAGGGGGTTGTCAGGGGCCACCGGCTCCTGCTCGAAGACATCCAGTGCGGCTGCGGCAAGCTTTCCTTCGAGCAACGCCGCCAGCAGGGCGCTCTCATCGACCAATGCTCCCCGCGAGGTGTTGATCAGCCACGCCCCTTGCTTCATCATCCCCAGAGCCCTCTCATCGAACATGTGGTAGGTGTCGGACCCGGCCGGGAGGTGGAGTGAGACAACATCGGAGTCAGCGAGCAGGCGCTCCAACGAGACCATTTCGAAGCCGGCAACGTCCACGATCGGATATGAGTCATAGCCGAGCACTCGCATCGAGGCCGCGCCCGCCCGCTTGGCCAGCGCCCTGCCCGAGCTCCCCATGCCCACCACCCCGATAGTGAGCCCGGCCAAGGACCGCCCTCTCACCTTGTGCCAGACACCGCGCTTGACCATCTGGTTCACCTCGTGCTGTCGCCTCGCCAGCAGGTGGAGGTAACCCATTGCGTAATCGGCGAGCTCCTCACCGAAGACACCTGGCGTGTTGAGCACCGTGATCCCCAGCTCCTCAGCCGCAACCAGGTCGATGGCGTCGACGCCCACACCCCATTTCGAGATGACCCTCAGGTTGGAGCCGGCCTCCAGCACTCGACGGTTGAGATCGTCGTCTCCCGCCAGGATCCCGGCGTAACGATCGATAATCGGCAACAGATCGGCTTCGTCGAGCTGTTGGCCCTCGAAGCGAGGGATGTCGACCTCGAGGCCGAGCTCCTCGAGCCAGCCTGAGACCTCGGCGGCATCTGACCAGACGTGGATACAGCTGATCAGCACCCGGTCAGCCATTCTCTCGCTCCAGCAGAAATTGCGCGATGTCGAAGTCGAGCTCCTCATCGATGTCAACGGCCTGTTCACGAGGCATCCGGAACAGCCTCGGCCTCGATCCGACCCGCCTCCCGGTCTCCACGATCTGGAGGCGGGGGGCGATGTAGAGGCATGAGTTCTCCTCGAGGATCGGAGGCAGATCCTGGGTGCGGAGCAACACAGCCGGGTCGTGATTCACCGGTTGGCCACCTTCGAAGAAGAAGCGGGTGTGAAGGGCGGTCACCGACATCAGAGAGTCGTGGCCTCCGGGCTCCAGGTAGGCGGAAATGGCGGCATCGACGGTCTCCGAGCGGAGCAGCGGGTTGGTGGAATGGGTCTGGAGGAGGTGGTCGTTGTCCAGGGCGCGGGCGACTTCCGCAACCACGTCGTGCATCGGGACGAAGTCCCCATGCAGGCGCTCCGGACGCCGGTGGATGGTGACCTGCGGAAACGCCGAGTGCACTGCATCTTCGATCTCGTCGCTGTCGGTGTCCACCACAACCTGGTCCACCCCCTTGGCTGAGAGCAAGGTCTCAGTGATCCAATGGAAGAGCGGCCGTCCGGCGATGAGCCTCAAGTTCTTTCGTGGGACCCTCTCGGAGTGGCCCTTCATGGGGACCAAGCCCGCAAGGCTCACCTCAGGGCTCCTCGGGGTAGTAGAAGCGCTTCTTGAGATCGCTCGACGGGGGGCGCCTCATGTGAAATCCCTGGTAGGTCCCGGCGAACTGTGACATTCGGAAGCGGACAATCGACCATACCGAGGATGCACCCTGACCCTCGGAGAGGGCCGCCCGGGTGTCGGCGACCACATTCCGGGTGGAGAGGCGGACAAAATCCCAGGCGTTGAAGTGCTCCCCCGGAAACACCTTCTGGAAGGTGATCGCCTCCCGGCGATAGCGGTTCCTGATCTGGCTCGGAGTCTCGTCGTGTACGTGGATGACGCCGGCGTCCGCCCGATAGCTCACCCACCACCCATCGCGCATCACCTGTTGTGCCCAGGCCACGTCTTCGAGACCGGTGAGCGTCTCGTCGTAGGGGTTTGATTCCCAAAGAGACTTCCTTATCGCCGCGTTGGCGTTGTTGGAGAATGGCCCGTCCTGACGGGGGACCGACTCCTCGGGGAACCAGCGGCGAAGTATCTGTCGCTCCGAGAAGTGGGATTCCGGGATGCCCCTTTGCTTCCCGTAGACCACGGCGACCTTCTCGTCGTCGAACGCGGATATCAGGTTTGCCAACCAGTTCTCGTGCTCGGGATAGCAGTGCGCCGAGATGAACACCAGAAACTCGCCGGAGGCGGCCCCACACCCGATGTTGAGCGACCTGCCAAAGCTGAAGTCCTCCTTGCGGATGTGCTCCAGGACCACGTCCTCCCCCTCGACGATGTCGAGCGTGCCGTCATCCGACCCAGAGTCGACCACCACGAGCTCATAATCGGTGAAGGACTGGCGCTTGAGCTCGGCGAACAACTTTCCGATGTGCTCCGCCTCGTTGTGACAACGGATGACGATGGAAGCCTTCGGCGTCGTCATGAGCTTGCCTCGGAGACGGGCGTGATCGTGTGCATCGTCATCTACCGGCCCGAGGCCACTGCAGCGCGGTAGTGATCGACGACCTCTGTCGAAGGGCCGATGTGCTTGACCATGCCCCGTTCCAGCCACATGGTCCGGTCGCAGAACTCGGCGACCTTGTTCAGGTTGTGCGAGACGAACACGATCGTCCCTGACCTGTCGAGCAGGTCCTGCATCGCCCGCTCGCTCTTCACCCGGAACGACTCGTCGCCGACGCTGAGGATCTCGTCGAGGAGCAGGATGTCGGGACTGAGATGCATCCCGATCGAGAACGCGAGACGGGAGAGCATCCCGGACGAGTAGGTCTTTATCGGGCGGTCGATCGCTTCCTCGAGCTCGGCGTAGCTCACGATGTCGTCGAACAGATCGTCGATCTGTCGCCTCCTCAGGCCGGCGGCCAGGCCTCCGAGGTAGATGTTGCGGATCCCGGAGAGCTCGTTGTTGAAACCGACCCCCAACTGGAGGAGCGTCGACGTTCGGCCGGAGCTCACCGCTCTCCCCTCGTCGGGGCGCAGTGTCCCGGCCACCACCCGCATCAGGGTGCTCTTCCCGGCACCGTTGCGGCCAACGATGCCGAAGGCCTCCCCCTTCTTGACTTCGAAGCTGACATGGTCGAGGGCGACAACCAGCTCCCGCTGCCTGCTCCTGAAATTGGCAAGCGTGCGGCGCAACGTCGGCTTCCGCTCCACGAATGGGCGGAACTCGACGGTGACCTCCTCGGCCCGGATCGCCCAACCCTTCACAGGTAGCGGACCATTCGCGTCTCGGACCGCACGAACCCGGCCACTCCGACCAAGAAAACGGCAAGTGCCCAGGCGAGTGCCGGCCAGAGGTTGTCGAGTTGGAAGGGGTAGTCGGGATTTCCGATCAGGGCACTCCGATACAGGGCGATGATGTGGAACATCGGGTTCAGCTCCACGAGGGTCTGGATCGCGGGATCGGCATCGTCGAGAAACGTGAGCTGCCAGATGATCGGGGACAGGTAGAGCCAGAGCCGGTTGATATAGGGGAGGAAGTTGTTGATGTCCCGAAAGGGAACCGCGAGCCGGGCAACGATGGCGCTTAGCCCGAGGTTGAACAGGATCTGAATGGGGAACACCACCGCCAGCAGGAGGGTGTATCGGGAGGGATGGGCTCCGGTCGTCGGCCATGCGATCGCGTAGAAGACCAACAACGAAGCGAGGAATCCCACGCCGGACTCGATGAGGCTCGAGATGAGGAGGACCAGACGTGGGAACTTGAGGTTGGCCAGCAGCTTCGAGTTCTGGAGGATGGCATTGGCCCCGCCGGTCATCGACTGATTCGTGAAATGGAAGACGAACATCCCGGAGAGCAGGTAGGCGATGTATCCCTCGGGCCGACTCGATCCGCCGAACAGGATCCCGAACACGAAGAAGTAGACGAGGCCGAGGAGCAGCGGGTTGAGCACCCACCAGAACAGCCCGAGCACGGTGGATGCGTTCCTCGCCTTCAGATTCCCCATCGCCAGGAACCAGGCGAACTCGCGACGTCCCCAGAGATCGGTGACATACCTCCGCAGCCTTCGGGCGCGGTAGGTGATCCCTCGGGAGGTGGAGACAGCCACGACCCGGGATTGTATGACTCCGGACAGCCCAATCCGTACCTATGCGTCAGGCAGAAAAAGGGGTTTCGTTTGATTGGAAAAGGTCCCCGGTTAAGGTGCCACCGGTGGTTGCTTCAGCCTTTTCAACCATCGCCCTGGTCCTCCTTGCGGCAAGTGGCGTCTCCAAGGCCTTCGACCCCGATCCGACACGAGGCGCGATGAACGCCGCCGGGCTCCCGTCCTCCATACTGCTGGCCCGGCTGTTGGGCGCCTTCGAAGTCTTGGCCGCCGCCTCCGCCCTGGCCATGGGCGGATGGTGGACCGCACCTGCCGCGGTTCTCTATCTCGGCTTCACGTGGTTCACCCTGGCAGCGGTTCGTCGCCAAATCCCGGTGCAGAGTTGCGGTTGCTTCGGCCGAGAGGACACGCCTCCATCGGTCATTCACGTTGTGTACAACGCGATCGCAGCCCTGGCACTTCTCGTCCTGGTGGTGACCGATGCCGCTGCCGTCCCCTGGTCAGGCCCGGCGCTCACCTTGGTGATCTTCCTCGGATTCGGGTTGATCGGTGGATTCCTCTCCTACCTGCTTCTGGCGCAACTACCCCGCACCCTCGACCTGGCAAGCCCCACATGAGCACCCGGCTGGTCGAAGCCGCCTCCCGCGCCCTCGACTCCCATACCTCACGGCGGGGGTTCCTGAGACGGGCGGCCATGGTGGGAACCGCCCTGGTTGCGGCGCCGACCACATACCTGCTCCGACCCGGCAGCGCATACGCCGCAGTGGTTCCCGGGCAGTGCGGCTCCGGCGCCCAATGCAACGACGGTTGGACGGATTTCTGCTGCAACATCACTGGGGTCAACACCTGCCCTCCGGGAAACATCGTTGCGGGTTGGTGGCGAGCGGAGGGCAACACCTTCTGTGACGGCAACAGCCGCTATTACCTGGACTGCAACTCCTCGAGCTGCGGAGGGTGCAGCTGTGGCGGCTCGGGGACGTGCAGCCACACGTGTGTCGACTGCCATTGCCACTGCAACCACGACAATTGCAGCGAGCGCAAGACCTGCTGCACCAGATTCCGTTATGGGCAGTGCAACAACCACAAGGCGTGCATCGGGCCCATCACCTGTCGTGTCGTCACCTGCGTGCCGCCGTGGGAATGGGACTCATCGTGCTCCACGACCTCGGCCGTATCCCAATCCACCTACACCCACAATGCAGCCGGCCTGCTTCCCGACACCACCCCCAAGGGCCCCTACCCGGCTTGGCCCGCGGTCTATGCCGGAACCACGTGGCAGCTGCGCATTGCCGCCAGCAGCGGCCCGGCCAACCAGACCTTCGACTTCGGCGCCTCCGGCGACTACCCGATCGCGGGGGACTTCTCCAACTCCGGCGTGCGCACGG
>JBIOVB010000021.1:0-12080 GCA_044867525.1 Acidimicrobiia bacterium
GGGCCCACTTCCTCGTTTGGTCCGGAGTCGGGTCAGATCGCGGGACGGGCCGTGAGTCCGTTCGACGGGGGGAAGAGACGACTGCGGTGGCCCTGCTTGATGCCGGGCTCTCGGGATCGGTTGCGAAGCCATCGGCGCACCGGCCGGTCGAGGAGATCCCTGGGAAAGGACGCCAGAGGCCACCACTTGCCGCGGGCCTGATGCCGGGTCGGGTTGGAATTGCTCATGGTCCTGCTCTCCTTGGATGAGACGTGTGGGCGTCTCAGGAGATGAGAGGCTGCGAGCGGATGCCAGATACGCGTTGTTGCCGCTAGAGGACGATCCATTCGGTCTTGACGGTCTCGGCGTCTTCCCCGTGTGTGCGGATGACCAGGCTGACAGGTCCCGGCTCGAGCCCATCGAAGTCGAACCGACCGAGATCATCGGTCTCGGCGCTCACGGTTCCACCCGGGTGATGAAGCTCGACGGTGGCGACCTGGGCGGGTGAGACCTGGCCAATCACCCGACGAGTGGCGCCGCGGTACTCGATGTCGATGCTGAGCGTTGGCGACTCGAAGGACAGCATCCGCTCTCCAGCGCCGCCGCGCACCCCGGCCGGAGTCTCTTCATCGGCCGAATCGAAGGCCATCGCTGCCAGTTCTGCGTCGATGTTGCGCCAGGCATAGGCGGCTATGGCGAACTCGGTGACGTCCTGCGGGACCGGGTCGGTCTGGCTGACCCCCTTGCGAATGAGCTGCAAGAGCTCATTCTCCGTGTAATCAGTCTTGTCGCTCATTTCACACCCTCTCCTAGATCAATAGAGCCGGGTTGTCCCGGCTTGATACCCATTGCCAATTTCAATCTTTCGATGCAACGGGCGCGTGTCGGGCCCAGGCTCCCGATCGGGCGCCCGGTGAGCTCGGCGATCTCCTCGTAACCGAGGGGCGGATCGCTGGCGAGGAGGCGAAGCAGCTGCTGGCAGCCTTCGCTCAGCGTGGACATGGCCGCCATGACGGCCCGGGCCTCCTCGTCTTCGATCAGCATCGACTCGAGCGAGGGAGCGGGGTCTTCGAGGTCGTATTCGAACTCGGTAGGGATCGTCCGGTGCCTCAATTTCGACACCCGGATCGCCTCCCGGCGACAGGTGGTGGCCAGCCATCCGGGGAGGCGCTCGGGATCGGTGATTCGATCCAGATTCTCCACCAGCTTCAGCCAAACCGTCTGGGTGACGTCCTTGCTGGTGGCATCATCGAGTCGGAAACTGCGTGCGATCGACCAAACCATCTGCCCAAAGGTCTCGACGAGCGCGTTCCACGCCTCCCGGTCTCCCTGGGCGGCGCGCGTCAACAATGCGCCGTGGGTGATGGCTTCGGCCATTTGTCTCATGGTACGGAGGAGAGGGACGGCGCCGCCTCCTGATACCGGGAGATTCGGGGCTCTGACCGAGCGAGCCCGGCCGGCGCGTATCCAGTGCAATACGCCGAAGGCGATGCTGAGAGAATACTCTGGAAATGAGAACACCGGGATCGCCCTTGGGCGATCCCGGTGCCTGTGCTCCCCGGGTTCTTATCGGAATCGTGGGCAAATTCCTGTAACGGACTGCCCTCGATTTTCAGTGAGCGCCAAACCGCTTCTCGCGGGGGAGCCGCACTGGCTCTTGATTGGTCTCACGGTCGAGAATGGGGTCGAGCCGGCTCATCTTGGCGGCTTCCGCCTCTTGGACCTTCGCCGCGTACTGGTCCATCAGGCTCTGGAAGCCCACCGGCCAGCTCTTGTGCTCCAGCGCTTTGAGCTGAGCCTCGTAGGAGTTCATCAGATCCTGGAATCCCTGGGGCCATGGTGCCGCGTACACGGCCTGACCCTGGGCGACCATCTGGTTCTCGAACCGGTCGATCAGGTCCTGATAGCGCTGGGACCACATCGCCTGCAGACGGCTGGCGTTCAACGCCTGGGCCCGGGCAAGCTCGGGGCTGAACACCGGTGCCGGCACTGCCGACAGGATGCTCGGGACGTTCACCTCGGGCCGAGCCTGGATGGCCTTGACGGCCTCCGGGCTGATGGCAGGCGTGATCTCGTTGCCCGTGCCAACCAGACCTGCGGTCTGGAGCTTGTAGAGCTCGATGTTGGTGTCGGGGCGCCGAGCCGCCTGGGCCTGGTGCTGACGAGTCAGGAAGTCGATCTTCGACTGCCAGACGGTGTTCTGGTCAACTGACCGAACCACAGGGGCGGCTTGGGTGACCTCGTCGGCCTGGTTGCTGGCGAAGACGAAGCCAAGGGCAATCGCGGACGCCAGACCGGCAATGACGAGACCAACCAGCCGGCCCGAAGGACCGGTCGCCCCGGTGGTACCGGGGTGAATGACGCTCGTGGACATGTGTTCCTCCTATTCCCACATGGGCGATTTGCCCAAGTCGGTGAGGAGAGCCACGCGAGAGCGTTCTGATACAAAATGCTTCAGTCCGTCGCCATCGACTCCGCTATCGCCAGTGCGCTTCTCAGGTCGAGACTCGACTCCACCCTGTATGTCACGCCATTTGCTTCCCAAATCAAGACATTGCCGGCGAGACGTGACAGCTCCTGTCGGGCCACGCCGTCCGAGTCCTCGAATACGAGTACGTGTGGCGCCCCTTCCATCCAGTAGCCGTCCACCCCGAAAACCGAGACCACTACGACCCGTGTCTCCGGCGTCGCCCGCTTCAGATAATTGCCCACGCCGGTTGCGCGGAATTGGGTGATGAGGAGGCCGACTCCGCTGTCGGCTATCTCGGGGGTCGCCGGGGACGGAGGCCAGACCATCGTCAACTCGCCATCCACCGGGCTGTTGCTGACATAGATGGCTTCCGGGGGAGGAAGGTCGGCAGGGGCATTGATCACGAGACCTGATTCGGACTCGGCCTGCTCTTTGGTCATCTCCTCGCCCAGCGACAGGTCGAATCCCGCATTGGCAGGCTCCGATGTGCCGAGCTCGATGTGAATCCCGGCCACACCAAGGAGGTCGGCTATCGCCTCCCGCGCCGGCGGTATGGCCAGGATCAGCACCACCGCCAGCGCCGCGAGGCCGACCCATGCCATGGCCGGCCGACGGCTGCTATCAGCGCCTCGATCCAACCGGCCGAGGACTGCGGGCGCGATGTCGACGCCTCGAGGCCATGCGATCCGTTCGCTCGCCTCACGGAGCAGGCCGTCGATGGGGGTCATCCGACCTCCTCCTTCGGAGATGGCGGCTCGAGCTCGTCCCGGAGGCGCTCCAGGGCGCGTTTCGTCCTCGACTTGACAGTCCCCAGCGGGACCCTGAGGGTGGCCGCGGTCTCGGCCTCCGTCAGGCCGACCAGGTAGCGGAGACCGATGACCTGCCGCTGGCGCTCGGGGAGACGGTCGACGGCTCCGAGGATCCCCCGATACATCTCCGCCTCGACAGCGAGGCTCTCGGGGGACCGAGCCGGATCCCCCGAGGCGACCTCGCCGGCCAGCCGGGTCTCGAGAGCCTTCTGCCTCCCTTGGCGCCGTATCCGATTGCGTGCCTCGTTGCGAACGATGGCGAGCAGCCAGGGGCGGAAGGGTCGGTCGGGATCAACCCGGCCCAGGGCCCGGAATGCCTTCACGAAGGCCTCCTGCACCGTGTCCTCGGCCTCGGCGCGATCGCGGACGAACAGGTAGGCGACGCGAAGAGCGATCTCCTGATGAGCTCGGACCAGTTCCCCATAGGCGCGGGCGTCTCCGGATTTGGTTGCCACGATCAGCGATGTGTCATTCAGCGGACGGCCCTCCACCGACATCATCGAGCCTCTCTACACCGCTTATCGCCAAAAGGTTCCAGATTGGAACCTTTTCCCCGGCGACGGTGTACAGGTGTTGAACATCTCATCAGGAGGAAGCCATGGGCAATCGAGTCCTCACCACGACATTCATCTCATTGGTGGTCCTGGTCGTCGCCTCCCCGGCGCTGGCCAAGGTGGTCCCCACCGACACCGAGGTCACGGTCGACGGCAGGACGGCGATCGTCACCGTCGACATCGACTCGCATGTGGGTCCTGGAAACCTCTCCGAGGAGCTCGACTACATGGTCGCCCTCTATCCGGTCTCAGCCCTCGATGAGACAGGTCGGCCGGCGCCCGGTGACACCGGAACTCCCCTCGAATTCCAACTGGTCGACGACTACACGTATCGCGCCGTGATCGAGTTCCCAGAAGGCGGGGAGTGGGCGATCGTCCCCTTCCCCTTCGAGCCGACGATGCCCGCCGATGCCTACCCGAGCACCACCTTCACCGTGGCCGACCCGGGGATCCCTCTTCTTGGAATAGCTGGGGTGGCATTGGGGGTCTTCCTGGTGTCGGCTCTCGTGATTTGGGCGGCGGCTCGGGGCCGACGTCTTCAACAGTCGGCGCCAGTCACCGCACCTGGGGCGAGCCGGGCTTGACCTAACCGCCGGAGCCCACCTGGCCGAGAACACCGATCGGGCCCAGAAGCCAGATCTCAGAGCCGGCTCGGGTGTTGACAATGGCTCCCGACGAGAGGTCGATGACATCGATCGCGGTTCCTTCACCCCAGGTCATGACGTATCCCAGCCCACCCGGGCCGAAGGAGACCGGTCCGTAGCTGGTCAGCGTCGGGGCCTCGGGCTGGAGGTCAGAGATCACCTCCAGGCTGGAAGAGTCGATCACGTAGAAGCCAGTGGTCTCGTACTCGTAGATGTCGTTGCCCTGGACATCGGTGTAGCCGCTACCCAACAAGCGGTCGCCGGCAGGGGAAATGGCGATGGTGGAAACAGGGACGTCTACCGCCGAGGTGATCGACCACCCCGTGGTGTCGATCGCCATCAGCCCACTCGAGATCGAGGTCGTGCGCCATGTCTGATCGATGACTTCGAGATCCCCGATCTGAGTGGCCACATACAAGGTGGCACGATCAATGCTCAAAGCAGCCGAACGGCTGTTGCCGATGTAGGCGTACTGGAGTTGGCTTTCGGGCTCAGCCTGCTCGACGACAGGGAGTTCGGCCGGCCCGAATCGATGCTCGACGACGGCCCCCGATTCGAGGTCGACTTCGGTGACCATGTCCTCGATGGCGTGGACCAACAAGGCTCTCTGGGGGTGGTCCCAGATCAGCGCCGGGGAGGCGTCCACGGTCGCATGTGACGTGTCGTTGATCCGGATTTGGCCCACGGTCCCGATCTCGACACCGGGAAGTCGGATCGCGGTCACCTCGCCGGTCGCCAGATCGACGTCGACTATCTCCGCTTCCGGCGCCACATCCTGCAGTTGCCGGCTCCCGAACATCCGGACGTGGCCGTCATAGAGGTCGATCGGATACCAGGTGGCGAAGGCCGGTGGAAGGTCGATCGCCGTCCTCAGCCCGCCGGGTGTGGGGGCATAAGACAGGAGCTCGGTACTTCCAACGAGATGCGCCGTCCCGTCATCACCGACCTGAATCGGGCCCACCCCAGCCACGGTCCAAGACTCGACCATCTCCCACGCCTCGAGATCGACCAGCCGAAGCTGCGTCGCCCCGAACCGGTCGTCGCCGGTGGGCAAGGCAAGCCATTGGCCGCTGTCAGATACGTCACTCCAATACCAGTCGCTCCAATCCCCCATGGGCAGGGGGTCGAATCCGCTCACCGGCTCAAGGGTCAGGGGATCAACGGGGCGGATCGTGGTTCGCTCGATGTCGACTGTGGTCGTTGGCGCCGGTCGGGTGGTGGTGGGCTGGCTCAGTGTGTCGGGCGGTGCCAGGGGGGCGACACTGTCCGGTGTCGCCTGCTGCCGGGTGCAGGAAGCGGTCACGGCGAGCAGCAACGCGACCATTCCGATCAGACTGCGTTGTGATCCCATGGGACGGGCTCCCGACCGCAAAGTTATCAACGGTCGGAGTCGTAACCCGGGTTCCTACTTCTTCTTCGACAGGTCTCCGAGGATCTGCTGCGAGGCGAACCGGCCCGGGGCACCCATGACACAGCCGCCGGGGTGAGTCCCGGAGCCACATTGGTAGTAACCCTCGATCGGAGTCCGGTACTGGTTCCAGCCCGGCGCCGGTCGGAAGAAGAACATCTGGGGCGCGAGGAACTCCCCGGCGAAGATGTTGCCCTCGGTGAGACCCACGGTGCGCTCGATGTCGAGGGGCGTGACCACTTCTCGATGCAACACCAGGTCACCGAAGCCAGGAAAGAACCGCTCCAGGGTGGCCTGCACCGTGTCCCCGAACCGCTGCTTCTCGGTGTCCCAGTCGCTCTCCTTGAGGTGATAGGGGGCATATTGGATGAAGCACGACATCACCGCCTTGCCCGGGGGCGCCATGTCGGGGTCGACGTTGGACTGGATGCATCCGTCGATATAGGGCTTCTGCGAGTACCACCCGTACTTGGCGTCGTCGAAGGCACGTTCCAGGTAGTCGAGCGAGGGTCCGATGTTGATGAAGCCCCGGTAGTGGTCGGACTGGCCGGAAAGCGCGGGGTAGGTCGGGTTGGCGTCCAACGCGAAATTGACCTTGGCCGATGTGCCCTGGAACTTGAAACGCCGGATGTTGTCCACCAGGTCGGTTGGCAACTCACGGGGGTCGACCAGCTCCATGAAAGTGCGCCGGGGGTCGACTGCGCTGATCACGGTCTTGGCCTCGAGCTCGGTCCCGTCCTCGAGCATGACTCCGGTGGCCCGCCCGTTCTTGGTGATGACGTGGGCCACGGGCGACTCGAGCCGGATCTCGGCGCCGAACGATTGCGCAGCACGGGCCAGCACCTGGGTGAACCCGCCGTTGCCTCCCTTGTGAAACGCCCAAGCACCGTAAGCCCCGTCGTGCTCACCGAAGGAGTGATAGAGGAGCACCAGGCCCGAGCCCTGGGAGCGGGGGCCGACTTTGGTCCCGATGATCCCCGACGAAGCCAGCCAGCCCTTCATGATCTCGGACTCGAAGTAGTCGTCGAGGATGTCAGCGGCGCTCCCGGTCAGCAGGCGCATCAGGTCGTGGAGTACCCCGGGCGGGAGATCGGCGAGGTAGGAGCCGATCGCCGCCATTCGGGCCCGTTCCTCCGGGTCCTTGGAGGTGATGTCGGGCGGAATGGAGTCCATCAACGGCCGGATGGCGTGGACCACCTGCTCCATCATGTGGCCGTACGCGTCATAGGCGTCGGCATCGTGGGGGGAGTGACGGGCTATCTCGTGGTGGTTCTCGTTCTTGTCCTGGCCGAGGAGGAGGTAGTCACCGTTCTCCATCGGAGCGAATGACGAGGGCATCAGCAGCGGCATGAATCCGTGCTTGGTCAGCTCCAGCTCGTGGATGATCTCGGGGCGGAGCAGGCTCAAGGCATAGGAGAACGTGGTGAAGCTGAATCCGGGGTAGAGCTCTTCGGTGATCGCGGCCCCGCCCACCAGGTGACGGCGCTCGAGGATCAGGGTGTCGAGCCCGGCCTTGGCCAGATATGAGCCGTTGACCAGCCCGTTGTGCCCACCACCGATGACGATGGCGTCGTATTTCCTCTTGTCTCCCATCAGGACCTCACGCAGTCTTTCTCGGCGGGTTGTAGAACGGCAATCGGGTCACCTCGGCGCTCACCATGTCATAGCGGTGGTCGATGGTGACCTCAAGACTCACCTTCGATCCCGGCTTGGCGTGGTCGGGTATGACCCGGGCGATGCCGATGTGCCTTTGCATCATCGGTGAGTAGACGAAGCTCGGGGTGTAGCCGATCTGCTTCACCTTCTTGTCGTAGAGCATCATCCCGCCATGCTCGGGGTTGTGGTCCTTTGGCGGCACCAAGCTCCGTTCGTTGTAGACCCGGTTCCAGTCATCCCAGTCCACTGCAATCCCCACGGTGCGCCATCGCGACGTGCCGTCGGCCAGCTCGCGCTCGATGGCCCGTCGCCCGATGAAGGCCCGGTCGTCGGTCTCCAGGTCACGAAGCATCCATGACATCCCGAGCTCGATAGGTGTCGTCCGTTGATCGTCGTTCCATGCATAACGGGATGAGTGGAAATCGACGTCGATCAGGACGAGCCCGGCTTCGATGCGACTGATCAGCAGGGCGATCTGACCGGCCGGGACCACCCCCGAGGGCGCGCCCACATCCGCGATCGCATCCCATACGTCGAGGGCGTCGCCACGCTCCACCCAGACCTCATAACCGAGGTCGCCGGTATACCCGGTGCGGGAGATGGTCACCGGTGCATTGCCGATCTTGGCGGGGGTGAGGTGGAAATAGCCGATTCCCTCCATCTCGGGGGCGAGTCTCTTGAGCAGGTCCCGGGCATACGGGCCCTGGAGGGCGACGGCTCCGAAGTCGTCGGAGACGTCGGTTATCTCGACCGAGTCATGCCCGATCAGATCTTCGAAATACGCCTGGTTGGGCTCGGCTGCCGTCAGCAGGAACTCGTCATCAGAGAGACGGAGGACGACGCCGTCCTCGACCACGAACCCATCGTTGTCACACCAGATGGTGTAGTGGGCCTGTCCGGGTCGGCACTTGCGTATGTCACGGGCCAGGATCCCGGAGAGGAAGTGCTCGGAGTCGCGCCCGAAGATCCGGTATTTGTAGAGGGGAGAGGTGTCGATCATCGCCGCCGAGTTGCGGATGGCGAAATACTCGAATTTCTCCGAGCTCTGGTACTTCTCGGTTGCCAGGTACCCCGACCAATGGCTCCACAAACCGGTCTGGTTGGCGGCGCTGGTCCGCGGGTGAAACGGCGTCTCACGGATCATCGTCTACCTCGGGTCGGTGGGGCAGGTTAACCCCCGATCGGCGTCCCCTGGTCGGGAAGGAGCGGGTTTTCTGAATCGTGGTTCAGGATTCAAATGCTAGCGTCCGACGCGGTGTCCGCCTTCCTCACCCCCGCCGAGCGCACCCTGCAATCCCGTGCCCGTGCCTTCGTCGACGAGTTGATCCCGTACGAGGTCGAGGCCGAGATGAACCGTGGGGAGCTACCGACGGAGGTGGTCAAGGCTCAGCATGAAAAGGCCCGCTCCTTGGGGTTTCTCTCCATCAACATGCCCGAGAAGCTCGGTGGGCCCGGTTACGGGATGTTGGTGCAGACTTTGATTCAAGAGCAGAGCGGCCGGGTCACCAACGCCCTGGGCTGGGTGATCTCGACGGGGCCATCATGGATCGCCGAGGTGGTCACCGACTATCAGATGGAGCGCTGGATCAGGCCGACAGTCGATGGAGACATCCACGAGTGCTATGCCATCACCGAGGAGGGCGCCGGTTCCGATGTCGACGGGATCGTGGCGACCGCGACCCGCGATGGTGACGACTACGTCCTGAGTGGGGAGAAGTGGCATGTCACCTCCGCCAACCTCGCCGCCTATGTGTTCTTCCAGGCCAAGCTGACCGAGGGCCCCAATGCCGGGCGCCATGTCCTCTTCTTCGTCGATATTGACGCTCCTGGAGTCGAATGCGTCAGGGTCCCGGAGTACAGCCACACCTATGGGCATCATCACTGGGAGATGAAGTTCGACAACGTCCGGGTGCCGAAGGAGAACCTGGTCGGGACCGAAGGTGAGGGGATGAGCTTCTCCCATTCATGGTTCCGATATGAGCGGCTGATGATCGCAGCCCGTTGCTGTGGTGCCGCCGAGCGACTCATCGAGGAGGCCACTGCCTTTGCCGAGGAGCGGCAGGCCTACGGATCGCCAATCTCCGAGTACCAGGCGATCCAGTTCATGCTCGCCGACTCCCTGACCGAGCTGTGGGCGGCCCGGTTGATGACATACGAGACGGCGCGCGGCATCGACGCCGGAGTCGATCTCAAGGTCCAGCATGCCCAGTGCTCGATGGCCAAGCTCTACGCATCGGAGATGGCGAACCGGGTCGCCGACCGAGCGGTACAGATCTTCGGAGGCCGCGGATTCATGCGGGAGAACGTCGCCGAGCGCTTCTACAGGGAACTACGTGTGGACCGGATTTGGGAGGGAACCTCCGAGATCCAGCGGATCATCATCGCCGACCAACTCCGGAAGCGTGGGGCCCGATCGCTACTCGGTTGAGGAGGCAGCCGCGGTCGCGATCAACTCTTCCAGCACCTGCTGGTCGACATCATCCAGCCGCTTGATGTAGAGGCATGACTTGCCGGTGCTGTGTTTGCCGAGCCGATCGAGCAGTGCGTCGTACTCGGAGGCGACATCGCTCAACGACAGGTAAACGGTCAGGTTCTGCTTACGCGGCGAGAACCCCACTCTGAACCAGTCGCCCTCACTGCCCGCCGCCGACCGGTAGTGGAAGTCACCGAACCCGACGATGCTCGATCCCCACATAGTCGGCTTCTCTCCGGTGATCTTTTCCATCAGCGCGACCAAGGCTTTGGAGTCGCCCTTCTTCTGGGGATCGTCGATGCCCTCGATGAACTCGGCGACGCTGGCCTGGGTCTTCTGCGTCTTGTTCTCGGCCACGGAGCTGACGCTATCAGAGTGGGATGCGGTGGAGGCAGCCGGATTTGTGCAGAGATGGACCGAAGTCAATTGTTGGGGGCTGGCTCCAGGATCACGACCGCGGTCTCCCCGGACCGGAGCGCGGCGTAGCCATCGAGACCCTTGTCTATCTCCCGCCACCGGGCCCAGAGACGCGACCGTTCCTCCCCCTGCGCGGCCCGTCCGCTGACCATGTGACGGCCATTTGTGACATCCACTGTGGCTTGGGGATGTTCCTGGAGATTGAGCCACCAGGCAGGCTCGGGATCGGCCCATCCGTTCATCGCCATGGTGACCAGGTTCGGGCCGTCCTCGAAGTAGCCGAGGATCACGCTCCGTTCCTGGCCGCTACGACGCCCGATGGTCGTGAGACGCATCATGCCGTATTGATTGGCCTTCGGGCGTCGTAATCCGAATCGGCCACCGGTGGCGCGGTACAGGCCCCGGTGAATGATCCAGGCGAGGCGAATCACCCACCGTGGAGGGAGTCGCTGGGATCTACCGTCGTCTGAAATCGAGCGCCTCCAAGATGTTGATCTGACCAGGGTAGGAACAAAGGGCGCCCGAAGCTGATCACGAGTCTGGTGATGGTGACGGGCGACGAATGGAATTGGTTCGTCCTTAATCCAGGCTGAGCGGAACAGCCCGATCCTCTCATGGACTCGGGATCGGCTCCATGTCACCAAGTGGGTAGACGTTGATATAGGTGTCCGCCGGTGCCACGAGCCCGTCGTATGGTCGGTCTCGCTTCTCATTTAGCCATTGGTCGAAGAACGCCAATGTCACCGATCGAACACTGGTCATCACCCTTTGCGCGGTCGTGGTGATCGGGTTGATGCCGGGGTGGAACAGGGGACCGTCGGTGAAGCTGTCATGTGAGGCGTCAGGCACGACGGCACGCACCATTGGGGAACGAGCCGCCTCGAACCGCTCCCTGATAGTGGGGTGCATGACGGTCTCCTTGGTGAGGAAGAGTGAGGGCTTGGGTGGTCCCGACGCGTCCGATTGGGCGCCAAACGGCCCTCCGGCACCTTGCCCGTCCATGTTGAGGCAGGCGTCCACCGAGGTATCGACCCGGCACATCTCAAAAGCGGTTAGTCCGCCGTTCGAATGGCCGAGCAGCCCGATCCGATTCAGGTCGGCGTTGGCGACGAATGGCGCCAGCTTCGCATCTCCCGATCGAAATGAATCGAGGACGAACATCACGTCGGCCACCCTTTCTTCGATCTTCGCGGCTACCGACTCAGCCGGATCCCCCCGGTCCATCTCCGTGTCATAGATGGCGACCTGACCATCGGCGACGGTGGTAGCGGCCACCTGGAATGGATGGTCAACGCCGACGACGAAATATCCGTGTGACGCCAGCTCCTCGGCGAGGGACGCATAGAACGCGACGTTCGTCTCATTTCCCGGGGAGAGGACGATTACAGGGTGGCGCCCGGCGGTCATGGCTGCACCCTCGAGAGCACGGGTCCTCACCAGGGGAAGGGCCGCGACCTGGATACCGCTGAGGGAACCGCTCTCCACCAAACCGCCGCTGATGCTGTCCAACTCGTCGACGTACGCCGCCGCATCCCCGGTCTCGGCCTCAGCGGGATACCAAAGCAGAACGGGAACCGAACGAACGTCGCCGGCCTCAGCGGTATGCAACTCAGGTCGTGCGTCGTCGACGAGGACCACCCGTTCCCGGCCAACCGCATGCCTCCCCGTTG
>JBIOVB010000022.1:0-18894 GCA_044867525.1 Acidimicrobiia bacterium
GCCATGGCTGACCGGAAAGATTCCCCTCAGTCCGAAGGCGAGATCCTGACCCAAATGAGCCCGGGCGGGGCCTTCTGTCACCTGCTGCAGGTAGGTTCGACGAGAGATGGAAAGGTGCACCGGCGAACAGATCGCCGATTGGGCGGGTGTCAGCCCCGAATACCTGGCTCAACTCGTCGATCTGGGAATCATCGAGCCCGGTGAGGACGGATTGTTCGACGAGGCGGACTTTCGGGCGGTTCGAATCGTGCAATCGCTGGACCAGGCCGGGCTTCCATTGGCAGGGTTGGGGCAGGCGATCAGGAATGGAGCGCTCGCTCTCGACTTCACTCGCAACCCCTCCTATGCCCGCTGGGCCTCGTTGAGCGAAACCACCTTCCGGTCCCTCAGCGAGCAGACGGGAGTTCCGGTCGAGTTGCTCTCGGTGGTCAGAGAGGCGGCGGGCTCCGCGCCACCTCAGCCCGGTGATCGGATCCGGGAGGACGAGCTGGCGATCGTCCCTCTCGTCCAATACCAATGTGAGCAGGGTTTTCGACTGGAAGTGGTCGAGCGGGCTCTCAGGGTGGCAGGCGACAGCATGCGCCGCATCGCCGAGACGGAGTCCGACTGGTGGCGGACCGAGGTCATGATGCCGATCATGAGCCGTGGCAACGACCTCGGTGAGATGATCCGAGTCACGAACGAGGTGTCACCGACCTTCTCCGAGCTCGGGGATCGAGCGATGATGGCGATCTATCACGGGCAGCAAACCAGCTCCTGGTTGCGGAACATTCTCGAAGGCTTCGAAGCCGTGCTCATGGCATCGGGCTTGGAGGTCAGGCCGGAAACGGTGCCCGCGATCTGCTTCCTCGACTTGACGGGGTATACCCGTCTAACCGAGGAGCGCGGCGATGACGCCGCAGTCCAGTTGACTAAGAACCTGGCCACTCTGGTGCAAAGGAACTCAGCCCGCTACGGGGGGAGAGCGATCAAGTGGCTGGGAGACGGAGTCATGTTCCATTTCCCCGTGCCCGCCCAAGGTGTTCAGGCGGCGCTCGACATGGTGGTGGCCGCTGACGAGGCCGGCCTGCCCCCTGCCCATGTCGGGCTCCACGCCGGGCCGGTGCTGTTCCAGGAAGGGGATTACTTCGGACGAACTGTGAACGTGACTTCGCGGGTGGCCGACTACGCGCGACCCGGTGAGGTCTTGGTGACCCAGGACGTGGTCGAGGTGACCGACAGCCCTACGGTCGAATTCGTCGAGATCGGGCCCGTCGAGTTGAAGGGCGTGTCGGCCCCCCTCCACTTGTATCGGGCCCTTTCCGCAGCCAATTAGGCCGTCTTGGAGATCGCATCCCGCAATGCTGCTGGGTGGAAGGGCTTGAGCACCCATGCATCGGCACCGGCTCGCCTGGCCAGGAAGTTGTCGGCGGATCGGTCGAGGAGAAGCACCGTCCGAGGGCGACCCCCGCCCTGAAAAGCGTCACGGATGTCGCGGATCACCGCCATGCCTCCCATGCTCGCCACCTGCATGTCGACGATCACCGCGTCCGGGTTGGTCTCGCGGGCAACCGACGCGGCGCGGGCCGGGTCGTCCAGAGTCTCTACCTTCCATTGCCCGACGGACAGCGCGGCGATGGCGTCGTTGGCCACCCATGGCGTATCACAGACGAGAAGGGCCTTTGGCATCCCAACCGACGTTAGCCCTATGCAGAGACCGCCAGATTGGTACCCGGCTGGCCACTCCTAACCTGAGTCGACGTGCGCCGCCTGGTGTTGATCCTCGCCCTTCTGCTGATACCGCTCGTGGGCCTGGCCCAGGAGGAAGATCCGGGGCCTGGGATCGATGTCATCGATGTGAGCGGCCCCCTGGATGCATCGGCGCTCGACTTCATGCGGTCCTCGATCGAGTCCGCTGCCGAAAATGGCCAGGTGTTGGCGGTGCTTCAGGTGAATTCACCGGCGGTCCTGGACGGGTACGCCTTGGAGCCTCTGGTCAGGATCATCGACAACCCCCCGCTCCCACTTGCGGTCTGGGTTGGCCCGGCACCGGCCGTGGCCTTTGGAGGGGCGACTCAGCTGATTGCCGCAGCGGAGTGGAGGGCCGTGTCACCGGGTTCTCAATACGGGATCGAGTATCCCACGATTGCTGGCACCGACGACCTATCCCTTTACGAGGACGTGAGTCTCGACCGTCCTCAATGTCGATGCGAGGCGTTCGCGGTCTCTGCCGAGGAGACCGGGCTCGACCTCGAACCCACCATCCGTCAATACCTGCAAAGCCTCAACGGGCAGACGTTTCAGACCGCCGACGGCCCGGTCGAGGTGGAGACGGTGAAACCTTTCGAAGATGGGGTCACACTCAAGACCGTCACTTTTCGCGAGCCCGGGCTCGGCACCCAGTTCTTCCGACTGGCGGTCACCCCGGAGGCCGCCTTCTTCTTTCTCGTTGTCGGCCTCACCATCGTCTCCTTCGAGTTCTTCGCCATCGGCCCCGGCGTGGCGGCCGGTGTGGGCGCCCTGTCTTTGCTCCTCGCCGGGTGGGGGATCGTCAATCTCCCGGTGCGATGGTGGGCAGTGGCTCTGGCGATCCTGGGGTGGCTCGCGCTCACGGCTTCCTACCAGCGCGGCGGCGTGCTTGCGGTCACCCTGTTGGGAGCCGTGCTGTTGCAGGTAGGCGGGATGTTCTATGTCGACGGGTCGGGTCAGGTCGATCCTCGCTGGTATCTGGTGCTGCCCTCGGTCCTCTCGGCCTTGTTCTTCTTCCTCCTCGCCATGCCCACGGTGCAACGAGCCCGCTACTCGACGCAGACGATCGGGCGCGACTCGTTGATCGGGGAGCAGGGTGTCGCCGTCGGCGATTTCGAGCCGGACGGCGTTGTCGAGGTGCATGGTGCCCGCTGGCGGGCGACCGCACATCGCGAGGCCGGCCTCGCCACCGGCTCCCCGGTGGTGGTCACCGGCGTCGACGGTACCTTCCTCGAGGTCGACCGTTCTCCCGCCGCTCGCGAAAACTGACCGGGAGCCTGGAAATTTCTTCCTTGTGGGAAACACCGGACCTGAGTAGGTTTCCTTGCGGTTGTCGCTTCAAACAAGGGAGGAGTCGAATTGTCCCCGATGGACGATTGGCAGCTCGACGCGCTATGCCGTGGAAACCATGCCTATCTCTTCTTCCCGCCCTCGACCTTCGAACGTAAGGACGAGCGCGAACGCAGGGAGATGAAGGCCAAAGCCATCTGCGGGGTGTGTCCGGTGAGACAGCCTTGTTCCGAGCATGCGATCCAGATCCGTGAGCCATTCGGGATCTGGGGAGGTCTGACCGAGGTCGAGAGGAGGACATTGCCCCTGGTCGGCTGAGGCATGACGTGACGTGGAGGGCTCACCTCTTTGGCGGCGGATCAGATTCTCGCCAAAGGGTGGGCCCTTCGATTGCAGGATGGCCGTTCTGCCCTCCTTAGGATTCACGGGTGCCCGTCCCTGTCCTTCCTCGTCCCGCTGCCACCCTCGTCCTTGTACGGGACCGCCAGGACCGGATCGAGGTTCTGATGGTGGAACGCCCGGCTCGGGGCTACTTCGGCGGGCTGATGGTCTTTCCCGGAGGAGCGGTCGAGCCGGTGGACAAGTCCCCGCTGGCGGAAGCAACGGTCACTGGCTCAGGCCCGGACCACGAGTTTCGGTCGGCTGCATTGCGAGAGGTGGCTGAGGAGATCGGCCTCGCCCTGACCGCCGGCGGTCCGGAGCCGGCGCCTGACCTTCGGGGTGAGAGCCTGTTCGAGGCGTTGCTGGGGAGGGGGACCAAGCTCGATGGGGAGGGCGTGGTGCTGATTTCACGGTGGGTAACCCCGACCCGGGCACCGGTGCGCTTCGACACCAGGTTCTATGTCACCGGGATCGCTGGCGACCCCGACCTCCGCCTCGACCCCAATGAGCTGGTGGGACATATGTGGGCACAGCCGGGCGAAGTGCTGGCATCACAAACCCGTGGCGAGCTCGCCCTGATCCTGCCCACCATCACCCACCTGCGCTGGCTGGCCAGAAGGGTGTCGGTGGAGGACATCATGGCTTCGGCCGAAGGCGCCGACGGGCGCAGTGTCATCGAGCCCACCGAGATGGACGATGGTTCGCTGGTCCCTACCCACTTGCCGGCGGAGCGATGATCCAAATCGAGCGGATCCTCGCCAACAATCCGGGGCCCTTCACCGGCCCTGGCACCAACACCTGGATCGCGGACGATGGCGCCGGGAGCGTGGTGGTCATCGACCCCGGCCCGGTCGACCCCGCCCACGCCGAGGCGATCGAGTCCCGGATTGCCGAGCGCAACGCCATCGCGGTGATCGTCACCCATACCCACGTCGACCATGCGCCGATGGCCAACCCTCTCGCCAGCGACCTGCAAGTCCCGGCGTTGGGACACTCTCACGGCCCCGAGTTCGACCCCGATCTCCGACTCGACGAGGGAAGCCAGGTGAGCTTCGGCGGCGCGGTCCTCGAGGTGGTGTACACACCCGGGCATTCTGATGACCACCTCTGCTTTCGGGTCGGTGACGTGCTGTTCAGCGGTGATCACATCATGGGCGGCTCCTCGGTCATGGTCGAAGCCATGGGCCCTTACCTGGCATCGCTGGAGAAGCTGCGCGGGACGGGACTGAACCGGCTCTATCCGGGCCACGGGCCCGAGATGAGCGATCCGGATGACGTCATCGACTGGTACCTGGCCCACCGCCTGCAACGTCATGAGCAGATCTTCGAGGCGATTCGCGCCGGCGCCACCGATCCCGACTCCATCCTCAGGGTGGTCTACGCCGACGTTGAAGGTGCGCTCCACCCACTTGCGCTGCGCTCGATCCAGGCGCATCTCACTTTGCTCACCCAACAGGGGCGGATAGCCTTTCACGGCCCCGACATAGTCGTCGTTCCCCCGCAGGCACCGTGACGAAACTCCCCAAGACGCTCGCAGTACTCCTCGTCCTCACCATGGCGATGCCTGCTGCGGCCGCCGTGAGCGACGAAGACATCGACCGCGCTCGCGACGAGGTGAACGCCTTGCTCGCAGAGTCGGAGACTCTCGGGATCCAGGTTCAGGATGCGTGGGCCCGCCAGTACTCCCTCGACCGGGAGATTCAGGAGCTCAACTCGTCAATCGACCTGGCACTGGTCCAGGTCGCCGACCTCGAACAACAGCTCGAGGAGGTCGCTGTCGAGATGTATATGGGATCGACCAGTTCGGCCTCCCTCCAGGTCCTCTTCTCCAAGGAGACCGAAGGCTACGGCGCCGGTGTCGAATACCTCAGTGAGGTGTCAGGGGACGACCAGGACCTGATCACACAGCTCCGGTCATATCGGACCGAGCTCGATCGACAGACCGGCCGCCTCGCCGAGGCATCCGTCGAGCAGGAGCAGCTGACGGCAGAGCTGGAGGTGATGGCCGAGCAGCTCCAGGGTGATCTGACCAGCGCCCAAGGGGTCTACGACGACCTGGTGGAAGAGCAGCGGCGTGAGGAGGAAGAGGCGAGACGGCGCGCCGAGGAGGAAGCTCGTCGCATGGCGGCGGAAGAGGCTGCTCGCAACGCCACCACCACCACCGTGGCCGGGGAGTCGCCAACTCCATCGGATGACGGCCAGGAAGAGCCGGCACCTGAGCCGGAACCGGCACCATCACCCGAGCCCGCCACCGGGGGCACCTGCCCGGTTGCCGGTGCCGTCTCGTTCAGCGACAGCTGGGGAGAGCCGAGGTCCGGAGGCAGGGCACACCGGGGGGTGGACATGATCGCGGCGCGGGGAACACCGATCGTCGCCATCTACTCGGGAGTCATCAGCCGGTTCTCCAACAGCAGCCTGGGTGGATTGTCGATCTACTTCCGGTCCGACAACGGCGACATGTTCTATTACGCCCACCTCGACTCGTTCGCCGACGTGTCCCCGGGCCAACACGTCGAGCAGGGGCACGTGATCGGGTACAACGGGTCGAGCGGGAACGCTCCGGAGTATCTGCCCCATCTCCATTTCGAGTGGCATCCGGGGGGCGGTGGTGCGGTCAACCCCTACTCGCTGGTGCGGGGTCTTTGCTGAAACGGAAAGAGGGCCCTTCCGGGCCCTCTTACCGAGGCCTCCCTCTCCCAACCCCCAACAGCCCACTTGGCACGTTCCATGTAGATCATCAACCACGGAGCGTGGTCTTGAAAGGACGATTCCCCACTAACCCAACGGGACTAGTCCGCCGGGCCCACCGAAATTGGGGTGCCGGAGCATTCGGGATGAAGGTTTGGCGCAACAATTTCACCGGCGCTGTTACCGACATCGTTCGATACCGGATGGCACAATGCGGCACCCATCCCAGGAGGATCGTTGACCACAGAGCCCCCGGCAACACCGCCGCCCGCCGAGCCGCCCTCCGAGCCGCCGCCGCCGCCCCCACCCCCGCCCTCCGAGCCCCCGTCGACTCCTCCTCCGCCCCCACCGCCTTCCGAGCCACCACCTCCAGCGGTACCGCCCCCATCGTCGCCGGCTGTCCCGCCCGCGGGAACACCGTCCAATCTCGCGGACTGGGGGACGCGAGCCATTGGCTGGCTCATCGACTGGGCGCCGGTTCTCATCCTGGGAATCCTCACATATCGCATCCCGTTCTTCGGTGTGCTCCAGATTGCCTATCTGGTCTATCTCGGGCACATGGAGGGCACCACCGGCCAGACCCCTGGGAAGGCCATGCAGGGAACGAGACTCGTCAACGAGCAAGGCGAGCTGATTGGGAGCGGGGCCGGTATCGGGCGCAAGTTCGTCCACATCCTGGACTCACTGGTCTGCTTCCTTGGCTGGTTCCTCCCACTGGTGGATACCAAGCGACAGACGATCGCCGACAAGGTGATGAACACCTACGTGGTCACCGGCGCCGAGAAGAAAGGCTTTGCCTTCGATCTCTGGTTGCCCCCGAAGGCGTAGCAGGGGGTCGGGTCCCCCTATCAGGCGATCTCGAGCTCGGTCAGGATCTTGGCGATTCGGCCGGTACAAGTCTCGAGCTCGGCGGGTGGCACCAGGCCTACCAGTATGGCTGCCGCCTGCCGGAGCGCCTCACCTGCTGGCGAGCGGATGCTCGATGACACCACGGGCCTGCCGGTGTCCCCACCAGGGACCACGGCGGGATCGAGTGGGATAGACGCGATCAAGGGCACCCCGAGCTCCTCGGCCAGCTCCTGACCGCCGCCCTGCCCGAAGACATCGTGCACCCGGCCGCACTCACAGACCAGGCCTGCCATGTTCTCCACGACCCCGACGATGGGCATATGGGAGCGCCGCGCCATGTCGGCGACGCGCACCGCGACCTTTTGCGCCGCCCGTTGCGGTGTGGTCACCACCACCAGCTCGGACTGGGGAAGCATCCTGGTCAGCGCCATTTGGATGTCACCCGTCCCCGGCGGTAGGTCGATCAGCAGATAATCGAGCTCCCCCCATTCCACCTGCTTCAGGAATTGCTCGAGGGCCTTGGACAGCATGAGGCCCCGCCACATGAGGGCGGTCTCTTCGGACTCGATGATCAGGCCGGTGGAGACGAGCTTCACCCCTTGGGCGTCGACCGGTTCGATGAGGCGGGTCTCGTCGTCGGCCTGCAGCCGGTCTTCGACTCCCAGCATCCGCGGTGTCGAGAAACCCCAGATGTCTGCGTCGAGCAGCCCAACCCGGTATCCGCCGGACGCTATCGACACGGCGAGGTTCACCGCCACCGAGGACTTGCCCACCCCTCCCTTGCCTGAACCGATGGCGATCACCCTGGTGGTCGGCGAGACCTGGGTGGGCTCGGCGGTGTCCTGTGCGCGACGCCGGGCCACGCTCATCAGGTTCGCACGTTGCCTCTTCGTCATCGCTGTCGTGCGGAGATTGAGTGCCTCCACCCCGGGAATGGAGAGGACTCTGCGCCGTGTGTCCTGCTCGATCTGGTTCCGCAACGGGCATTCGGCAATGGTCAGCGCCAGACCCACGTCGACCGTTGAGCCCTCGACAACCACCTCGCTGACCATCCCCAACTCGACGATGTTGCCGCCCAACTCGGGATCGCGGACCCCCTCCAGTGTCTTGAGGACGTCATCGCGGGTAGGCATGATCACAATGGTAATTTCCACCATCCAGATAGTGGAATGGCCAAGCTCCCAGCCGGGTTTACAATGAGCGACGGAGATACCACCTGCACATGACACAGATCCTCAGCATCAAGTCCAACCAGCCCCAGAAGACGGTCAACCTCACCGAGACCGCGGTCGACAAGGTCCGCGAGCTCATCGAGGCCGAGAGCGACTCAGGCCTTGCGCTTCGGATGGCGGTTCGCCCCGGCGGGTGCAGTGGCTTTTCCTACGAGATGTACTTCGACTCCCAGATCGACGAAGCGGACATCGTCGAGGAGTTTGGCGAGGTACGGGTCGTCGTCGACCCGCAGAGCGCGGACATGGTCCGGGGGGCGACCCTGGACTACAAGGACGGGCTCATGGAGAAGGGGTTCTCCATCGACAATCCGAACGTGTCGCACACCTGCGGCTGCGGAAACTCATTCTCCTGACGGAGCGCAGTTCCGGGGGTGTAGCCTCCTCCGGTTATCGAATCAGGAGGAGTAGTTGATCGATAGTTTCTGGGACGTCATCCTTTGGATGCTGGCGTTGTTCATCTTCGCCATGTTCTTCTGGCTGTTCATCTCGGTCCTCACGGACCTGTGGAGTGATCCGGAAGCCGGTGGGGGGACGAAGGCTCTCTGGACGTTCTTCGTTGTGATCCTGCCCTGGCTCGGGATCCTCATCTACCTGATCGCCCGTGGTGGCGGGATGGCGGAGCGGGCCATGCAGAAGCAGAAGCAGCAGGAGGAGTACATCCGACAAGTCGCCGGTGGCGGCGGAAGCGCGGCTTCGGAGCTCGCAGCCCTTGCCGACCTGAAAGAAAAGGGCCATATCACCGACGAGGAGTTCAACAAGGCAAAGGCCTCCCTCCTCGCCAGCTGACGTCCTGTACCAAAGCGGAGAGCCCGGGTGTAACCCGGGCTCTTTCGCGTCTGGTGGCATCGCTGACACCCACGGTGGTCAGGTACCCTCGGGCTCCCCGACTCAGGAGAATCGTGCCAAAGACGGTCCCCGTCCTCCCATCCGCCCCGGGTGCGATGGGCCCATACTCGGTAGCCACCGAAGCCAATGGGTTTGTCTTCATCTCCGGGCAGGTCGCGGTCGACCCACTCAGCGGCGAGCGATCACCGGATGACGTGGAGACCCAGACGGACAAGGTGATGTCCAACATCACGGCGATCCTCGGTGATCTCGGCCTCGGCTTGTCGGACATCGCAAAGACGACGATCTTCCTGGCCGAAATCGCCGATTTCCCCAAGGTGAACCAGGTCTATGCCCGATTCTTCGACGATGCGCCCCCGGCCCGCTCCACCGTCCAGGCCGGCGCCCTGCCTGGCGGCTTTCTGGTGGAGATAGAGGTGCTGGCAGCACGATGAACAAGAAAGCTGCCTTCGCGGCCCTCGGGCTCTCCGACGAGAACTCGGGCGTCTTCGCCGGAGAATGGCTGGAGTCGAGTGGCGAGCTGATCGATGTCGTCAACCCGACCAACGGCGAGCCACTGGCCACCGTGGGAATGGCATCGCTCGGGGACTACGAGAAGGTGGTCTCCAACTCCGCGGAGACCTTCGAGCGATGGCGGGCGCTTCCGGCGCCGAAACGGGGCCAATACATCAGAAGCCTCGGTGACGCCCTGCGTGACAACATCGATGCCCTGGGGGCCCTGGTCACCCTGGAGATGGGGAAGATCCTCCCTGAGGGAGTCGGCGAGGTCCAGGAGATGGTGGACATCTGCGATTTTGCCGTCGGCCTATCGCGTCAGCTCTACGGGAACACCATGGCGTCGGAGCGGCCCAACCACCGGATGTACGAGCATTGGCACCCCCTGGGCCCGGTGGGTGTGATCTCGGCGTTCAACTTCCCGGTGGCTGTCTGGTCCTGGAATGCGGCCATCGCCGCAGTCTGTGGAGACACGGTGGTGTGGAAGCCGTCGGAGCGGACCCCGCTCTCGGCGATCGCCGTCACCCGGATCGCGCACGAAGTCATGGCAGGCAGCGGCTTCGAAGGCGTGTTCAACCTCGTGGTCGGTGACGGTGCAACCGTCGGCAACCGGATGAACCAGGACACCAGGCTCCCCCTGATCTCGGCGACCGGCTCGTGCAACATGGGGAGGATCGTGGGCCCCGCCGTTGCCCAGAGGATGGGGCGAACCATCCTCGAGCTCGGAGGCAACAACGCGGTGATCGTCATGGACGACGCCGACCTCGATCTCGCAGTCCGGGCCACTCTCTTCTCCGCGGTGGGCACGGCCGGCCAGCGTTGCACCTCGCTTCGCCGCCTCCTGGTCCATCGGGCTGTGTCCGACAAGCTCGTCGATCGTCTCGCCGAGGCTTACCGTCAGGTCAAGATCGGGGATCCCTCCGAGCCGGGGACACTGATGGGACCGGTGGTGAGCGAGGGGGCAATCGAGCAGATGATGAATGCCCTCGACATCGCACGGGAACAGGGGGCTCGAATCGTCACCGGGGGCAACCGGCTGGACAGGCCCGGCTACTTCGTCGAGCCCACCATCGCCGTGGTCCCGGCCGACGCCGGCATCACCCAACAGGAGACGTTCGCCCCCATTCTCTGGGTGATGGAGTTCGACACCCTCGATGAGGCGATCCAGATCCAGAACGGGGTCACGCAGGGCCTGTCGTCAGCGATCTTCACCGAATCGCTGCGGAATGCCGAGAAGTTCCTCAGCGATGTCGGCTCGGACTGTGGGATCGCCAACGTCAACATCGGGACCTCGGGTGCCGAGATCGGTGGAGCCTTCGGTGGGGAGAAGGAGACCGGTGGAGGCAGAGAGGCGGGATCCGACGCCTGGAAGGCATACATGAGGCGGCAGACCACGACGATAAATTGGGGCGAGGACCTCCCGCTGGCCCAGGGGATCGAGTTCGGCTGAGGATGGATGCTGGAGAGTGGGACGAGAGGTACCGGTCCGCTGACCGGCTCTGGTCGGTGACGCCCAACCTGTATGTAGCCGACCGGCTGGCCGGGACGGCCTCGGGCCGTGGGCTCGACCTGGCCTCGGGCGAGGGGCGAAACGCAATCTGGCTTGCCGGCCTGGGCTGGTCGATGATCGCGGTCGACTTCTCCGAAGTGGCAACCGCCCGGGGCGCCGGAGAAGACTCGGGTGTCGAGTTCATCGTGGCCGACGTCACGGAGTGGGACACCGACGAGCGGTTCGACCTGGTCCTCATCGCCTACCTCCACGTGATGCCCGGCGACTTCGAGAAGGTGGTCCGTCGCAGCCCCGACTGGCTGGCCCCAGACGGAGAGCTCTTCATGATCGGTCACGATGTCTCCAACATCGAGCACGGCCATGGAGGCCCCCAGGTGCCGGAGATCCTTTGGGATGTAGACGAGATCCGTGACTGGTTGGAGGGAATGACCATCGTCGAGGCTCAGGTGGTGCGACGCCCGGTCGACACCGTCGACGGACGCGAGTTCGCCCGGGACGCACTGGTCAGGGCGCGTCCCGCGGTTGCGGTCTGATCAGATCCGATCCAAGGCCGAGTCGAGGTCTTCGATGAGGTCCTCGACGTCCTCCAGGCCGACGGAGAGCCGGACCAAGCCCTCGGTGATCCCCACCGCCTCCCGATCGGCCTGGGGAACCGAGGCATGGGTCATGGTGACCGGATGAGTGATCAGCGACTCCACGGAGCCCAGGTTCTCCGCCAGGCTCCACAACTCAACGGCGTCCATCAGCTTCTTCCCGGTCTCCAGTCCGCCCACCACCTCGAAACAGACCATGGCCCCGTATCCGCTGGCCTGGGAGCTCGCCAGGTCGTGCTGGGGATGACTGCGGAGGCCCGGGTAGTTCACGTATTCCACTTTCGGATGCCCGGCGAGCCACTCGGCGATCACCAGGGCATTGGCCGATTGCCGGTCCATTCGCTCGCTGAGTGTCTTCACGCCCTGCAGGGTGAGCCAGGCCACCATCGGGGACATAACCAACCCCGCGGCGATACGGGCGAACCCGATCTTCTGCTGCAGCCCGGCGTCGTTGACAACCACCGCCCCGCCCAGAGTTGCGTTGTGCCCGTCGAGAAACTTCGTCGTGGAGTGGATGATGATGTCTGCGCCCAATTCGAAGGGCCGCTGGAAGTAGGGGGTGAGAAAGGTGTTGTCTGTGACGTGCAGAGCGCCGGCTTCGCTGGTGATGTCTGAGACCATTCTCAGGTCGGTGAGCTTGAGGGTGGGGTTGGCAGGGGTCTCGGTGAACACGAGCCTGGTGGCAGGTGTCAGCGCGGCTCGCACGGCGTCCGGATCGGTGGCGTCGACAAAGGTGACCTCCACCCCGAACTTGGTCAGGAACTGGTCGGCGAAGCGATAGGTGCCCCCGTAGACGACATCACCGATGACCACGTGGTCGCCGGCTTCGAGCAGGCCGAGAAACACGGCCACGGTGGCCGCCATGCCCGTGGAATATGCAGTGGCGTCGACCCCACCCTCGAGTGCGGTCAGCTTTTCTTCGAGCGCCCGCACCGTCGGGTTGCCGCCACGACTGTACGAGTAGCCCTTGGACATGTACTCGTCCACCGACTCCTGGACGAACGTGGTCGACTGATGGATCGGGGTCAGGATCGCCCCGGTTGTGGGGTCCGGAGTCACCCCGGCGTGGATCTGCTTGGTGCGAAAGCCCATTGACCCGAGGTTAAACGCTGCCGCCCACCCCGTTCTCCCCCGTGGTTCTCTCGCCCCGGGGTTCTCCCCCCGCGGTTCTGTCGCGCGACAAAACGGGAAGGCAGGCCTTGGGTCGGACAGACGCTCAGCCGAAGCGGTAGCCCACCGAGCGCACGGTGGTGATCCAGGACGATCGCTCCTCGCCGAGCTTGGCCCGCAGCCGCCGGACATGGACGTCGACGGTGCGTGCCCCGCCGTAGTAGTCGTAGCCCCAGACCTTGGACAACAACTGCTCGCGCGACCAGACCCGGACCGGGTTCTCCACCAGGAATCGGAGCAACTCGTATTCCATGAATGTCATGTCCAATGGGGCGCCGGCGAGAGTGGCCTGGTAATTCAGTGGGTTCAATTCCAGGTCCTTGAAGTTGATCAGCTCGTCTTGCTGGTCCTCCGCCGCCAGACGTTGCAACCGGAGCTTCATCTCGAGAGGATCGACCGGTGAAACGATGAAGTCGGTGATTCCCATGCCGCTCTCGATCAGGGCCAACTGCTCCACGGAAGCCACTACGAGCACCGGAAGGCCGATGGCTTCGATGATCCGTGACAGCTCGCGCAACCTGCGCAGCGGCTGATCGGACAACTCGACACACAAGAGGTCCGCGTCGTTGATCCTCCGATCCTCGGGGACCAGCTCCGGAGCGGGGACCACGGTGGCTCCGGCGAGGGCGAGACCGTCGACTACGCCTTCGGCGCAGTGTTCCGGATGGAGGGCAACGTTCACAGCACCGGGAGATAGGTCTCGAGCTCGAACCGGGAGACGTGGTGCTGGAAGCGGTCCCACTCCTCCCGTTTGTTGCGAAGAAACCAGTCGAAGACATGCTCTCCGAGTGCCTCGGCAACGAGCTCCGAGCGCTCCATGATGTCAAGGGCCTCGGCAAGTGTCTCCGGGAGGCGCCGGACCCCTGCCGCGGCACGCTCTGCGGGGGTCAACCGGTGGATGTCGGCAGCCACCTCCGGCGGCAGCTCGTAACCCTCTTTGACCCCGGCCAGGCCGGCGGCGAGGATCACCGACAATGCCAGGTAGGGGTTGCAGGCGGTGTCCGCGGCTCGATATTCGACCCGCACACTCGAGGGCTTGCCCTTCTTCACCGAGGGCACCCGAACCAGGGCCGACTGGTTGTTGCGGGCCCACGACACATAGATCGGGGCGTCGAAGCCGGCAACCAGGCGCTTGTAGGAGTTGACCCACTGGTTGGTGACGGCGGTCAGCTCGGCGGCGTGTTTGAGCAGACCCGCGATGAACGCCTGTCCCACCTTGGACAGCCCACCCGGGGTCCCCGGCTCGTGGAAGGCGTTGACGTCTCCCTCGAAGAGGGACAGGTGGAGGTGCATGCCCGACCCGTCGTAGTCCTCGAGGGGCTTGGGCATGAACGTGGCGTAGATCCCGTGCTGGAGAGCAACCTCCTTGACGGTGAGTCGTGAGGTCATGATGTTGTCTGCCATGGTCAGGGCGTCCGTGTAGCGGACGATGATCTCGTGCTGGCTGGGGGCAACCTCGTGGTGGGAGTGCTCTACGGGGATCCCCATGTGCTCCAGGGCATTGATGGTGTTGCGCCGGTACTCCTGAGCGACATCGAGCGGTGTCAGGTCGAAGTAGCCGCCACGATCGAGCACTTCCGGCTCGGGACCGGAGTCCCTGAAATAGAAGAACTCCAGCTCGGGTGCCGCGTAGAAGATGTATCCCATCTCTCCGGCCTTTTCCAGGTTCCTCTTGAGGACGATGCGGGGGTCACCGGAGAAAGGCTCGCCGTCGGGGGTGTAGATGTCGCAGAACATCCGGGCCACCTGCTCCTCTGTCCGCCAGGGCAACACCTGGAAGGTGGAAGGGTCGGGCTTGGCCAGCATGTCGGCTTCCTGGATTCGGGCGTACCCGTCGATCGAGGAACCGTCGAAGGTCATGCCCTCCTCGAACGCCACCTCGAGCTCGGCGGGCCCGATGGAGACGGACTTGAGAAAGCCCTGAACGTCGGTGAACCAGAGTCGGACGAACCGGATCCGACGCTCCTCGACGGTTCGCAACACGTATTCGGCCTGTTTGTTCATGGATTGGCTCCCGACGTCGGGCAACACATTATGAATCCATGGTCCCGGGAATGGAATCGGCTGCCTTCTCCGGCGTCGACAGCGTCAGTCTCAGGGAAAGCACCGTGGAGACAGCGGCCACCGACACCACCCAGGCCAGGGCGGAGGGCAATCCGATCTCATCGGCGAAGAGGCCGATGAGGGCGGGGGCTGCCATGAATCCAAGGCGGGTTCCAACTGTGAGCGCAGCGAGGCCCACCCCTTCGCCAAACGAAGGATGGGAGCCGGCCAGCTTGTAGAGGACCGGCAGAGCAACCGAGACCCCGATACCCCACAACCCGAATCCCACCAGGGCGGGCAGGGGACCTCCCGCGGTGACAACGAGAAACATCGATGCCACCGACACGCAGATTCCGACGATCAGCGTTGGATATCCGCCGAAGCGGTCCACCACGTGGTCGCCGCCCATTCTCCCGGCGAGCATCCCTGCGGTGAAGACGAGCACGCCGGCGCCACCGTTCGGTTGCCCGATCTCGTCGACCAGGAATAGGGCACTCCAGTCGAAGGGGGCGCCCTCGATCATGACCGCGGTCGCCCCGGCGAGCATCAGCCCGAACGCGACCCGCCCCGATCGGTCGCCGACCCGGGCCCGTACCGGCGCGGCCGGCACCAGACGGGCCGCAAAGCCAACCACGACGAGGCCGGCGATAGCCACGAAAACGAGTTGCGGCCCGAGCTCGATCCCGGCACTGACCGCCAGCGCGCTGATCCCGGCGCCGAGAAAGGTGCCCAGGCTCCAGAGACCATGGAGCCGGGTCATGATCGACCTGCCCACCTGTTCCTCGACTCTCACCCCTACTGCGTTCATGCCGACATCGGTCTGGGCATCGACGAAACCGAGGACGGCCAGGGTCAGGGCCAACCAGGCCGCGGTGGGCACAACCGCGATGAGGGGAAGCAAGGCATAGAGCACGATGGACCCGACCACCGCGGACCTTTTCGACCCAACCCGTCCCAGGATCAGCCCACTCAGGGAAGATCCGGCCAAGGCGCCGAGCCCGCCAAGGGCGAAAGCAAGCCCGAGGGCACCGAGATCGACACCCAGCCGATCGCGGATCTCAGGGACGCGTGGCAGCCAACTGCCGACCACGGCACCGTTGGCCAGGAAGATCATTGCCACTCCGACGGTGGCTCGTCTTGTCGGGCTCAGACTGGTTCTCTTCGGCGGCTCAGCTCAGCGCCGTCGGGCAGCCAGCCACTTGCGGCGAAGGGACTTGCGCTCCTCCTCGGTGGTCCCACCCCAGATCCCGGTTCGCTCGTTGGTCTCGAGGGCGAACTCGAGGCATTCCTCGCTCACATGGCAGGCGGCACAGATCTCGCGGGCACGCTCCACCATGATCTCGACGTCGTCTCCTGTGGGAAAGAACAGTGAGTGGGGATGCCCGGCGCAGGCGGCACGATCCCTCCAGTCGGCAACTAGCCCCGTGCCGAGGTGAGTCGAGCCATGCGTCACTGAGTCGAGTTTGGCGCGAGCGCGAGCGATTTCCAAGAGAGATTTCCCTGGATGTCAGAGCGGTCAGGTCCTCGGCGGGAAGTCCTCGTCTTCGTCGTCGAGCCCAGGAGCGATGTCCGGTCCTGATTCCTCACCTACCGACCCACCGGGAGCCGGCTCCACCTTCTCCTCGACTTCCGTCGGTGGCGGAGCGCTTGCAGCCCCCACTCCGGTCGCGGCGGCATCGTCCCCGGTCTCGGGAACCACATCCGCCAACCTTGTCCGTCGTGACGCAAGGACGATGAGTGAGATCAAGGCGATGAGGCCGAGAACAGCCGCGATCCTCGAGGGCAGTGTCGAGACCGGATCGGCGGTGAGCGTCACGAAGGCGAACCCGTCACACTCCCCACCTTCACCTGCGATGTCCCCGCCGACTTCGAAGACTCCACGGATCTGTTGACCGGAGACCTCGGTCACTTCCTCGACATACTCAGAGACGTCGGGGACATCCCCTTGGTTCTCCTGATCGCCGGCAGTGTTCGGATCACCGCCGTCGGCGACCACGATCTGAAAGCCCCCGAAGTCGACCCAGATCTCCCAAGTGTGATTCATGATCGGGGCCGGGGAGGTGGCAATCCAGGAAAGGCCGCCCTCGGGATCGACCTCGAACGGGTTGCCGCGGGTGGTGTCAGTGACGATGGTGCTGTCTACGTCCGAGTGTGCCTCGACGGTGCACCCTCCGTTGAGCTCGCCACTCTCGTCGAGCTCGGCGATACCGGTGGCGCCCCAGGCGATCATCCCGATTGCGAGCAACAGAGGCAGGATGGTCGACACAGCAGACACCCGCTCCCGACCCCACCCGGCGAGGAGGATCCCGATCAGCCCAAAGAGACCGGCCGAGCCGAACACCAGGAGTCGATCGAGGGGCCACACCCCTGCCTGCTGAAGTACCACGGCAATCGAGAGGCCGAGGAGCAAACCCAGGAGGAGCCCGCTCCACGGCCGAGCCCGGGTCTGAACCCGCACCTGTCCAGCCTCTCCTGTTTGGCCCGCGCTGTCCTGTCCGTTCGGCATCGACACCTCCTCGGATCACGACGAATCTAGGTCGGCCGTCGAGAACAGCGTCGGCAAGACCACGATGGCCCTTTGCCCCAAGTCGGGATAGCCTTTGCCCACCATGCCGCGTATCAGGGCAGCGACGATCGACGAGCACAAGGCGCTCACCAGGAGTGCCCTGCTCGACGCCGCCAAGCGGCTGATCCAGCAGGCGGGAACGGCCGACCTCCCCCTGGGCGAGATTGCGATGCGCGCGGGCGTCGGTCGCACAACTCTCTATGACTACTTCACCGACCGTGACGACCTGATCGCCACCCTGGTCGAGCAGGAGCTGCCCGGTGTGGTGGAAGGTCTGCTCGCCTCGGTCCCAGCTGGTGGGAGCGCTGCCGACCGCCTGGCAACTCTTGCATCACGGACGGTCGAGTTCGTGGTCAACGACCCGGTGCTTGGGGTGATCCTCCACCGCGAGGTGGGTCGGATGGGCCCGGAAGCCGAGGTCCGGATCCGGTCGGCACACGCCACTCTCGCCGAGACGATGGTTGGCCTCTATCAGGCCGGCGTGGCGGCGGGCGACTTTCGCCTGATGCCTGGCGATCTCGCCGGCAGGTGGATCCAGGACACGATCATGTCGGCGGCCAAGTCGGTGATTTCTTCGCCCGATCCCGGCGAGCGGGTCGGGCTCGTCACCCAACACCTTCGCCTGTTCCTCCTCGGTGGCCTGTCGGCCGCCGGGAGTTGACCGATCGGTAACCGCATCGTGGTATTCATGCCTTCCGAGATGGAACATTTCGACCCGGAGCATTTCCTCAATCGCGAGCTGTCCTGGCTGGAGTTCAACAGGCGGGTGCTCTCCCTGACCCAGCGTCCCGATTTTCCTCTGCTGGAGCGTGCGAAATTCCTCGCCATCTGGGCTGCGAACCAGGACGAGTTCTTCCAGGTGAGGGTGGCCGGGCTCAAAGAGCAGGTGGCCCACGGCGTAGGCGCGACTCCCGAGGACGGGATGACGCCCAGCCAGCAGCTGGCGTCGATAAGGGCGGAGGTCTTGGTCCAGTACGAGGCGGTCTCCAAACAGTTCTTGTCCGAGGTTGCCCCGGCGCTGGCGACGGAAGGAATCGTGTTCAGCGACTACCCGACTCTCGATGCCGAGGATCGGGAGTTCCTCGATGAGCAGTTCCGTGAGTTGGTGTTCCCGGTGGTCACCCCGCTCGCCGTCGACCCATCGCACCCCTTCCCCTACATCTCGAACCTCTCCCTGAACATGGCCGTGTTCGTCCGCAACCCCGACACCGGCCTCGCCAGGTTCGCCAGGGTCAAGGTCCCCCCGATCCTGCCCCGTTTCGTGGTTCTTCCCGATGGGGAGCGCTTCGTGCCCTTGGAACAGGTGATCGCGGCGCATCTACCTGCCCTGTTCCCGGGCATGGAAGTCCTCGCCCACCATGTGTTCCGGGTCACCCGCAACGCCGATATCGACGTCGAGGAGGACGAGGGAGGCGATCTCCTGATGGCGATCGAGTCCGAGCTCACCCAACGGCGCTTCGGCCGGGTGGTTCGCCTCGAGATCCATCCCGACATGCCGGACGA
>JBIOVB010000023.1:0-13139 GCA_044867525.1 Acidimicrobiia bacterium
CCCCCACGACCCATTACTCACCGTCCGCGGGCCGGGCGCCACCGATCGCCAGCCGCGCCCGGTGATCGTCGCTGGCCAGAACGACCTGCCGCCCGCAGCCCGGGTCTGGGAGCGGGGACCGATCGTCGTGTCCACCCGGCCGCTCCAGATCCCCGCTGGCGACTTGTTGCTGGTGGAAGGCTTAGACGGGCACCCAGACCCGGCATCGACAGCCCGAGCCCTTGCCGGCTTGGGCTTGCTCGACCTCCTGTTGGAGGGTGGTGCGACGCTTGCCGGAGCGTGGTGGCGGGCCGGTGTCGTGTCGAGAGGCGTGGTCTATCTGGCGGGGAGGATGGGTGGTGGCACCGGACTGCCCGCCCTTGGCGGGGACTTCGCCACCATCACCGACGCCGCCGAGGTGAATATCGGGGCGGTGCGTAACGTTGGCCCGGACTTGAGGATCGAGTTCGAATAGATGTTCACCGGAATCATCGCCAAGCGCGGCACGGTCGTCGGTGTCGAGAACGGAGGCGACATGACGCGCCTGGTGTTCGACGCAGGATCACTGGCCGAATTATCCGTTGGAGACTCCATCGCGGTGAATGGCGTCTGTCTCACCGCGGTCACGGTGGAAGCCCCGATGGTCGGCGTCGATGTCATGGGCGAGACGTTGGCCCGGTCCAGCCTCGGTGGGCTCCGGCCTGGGGATGAGGTGAATCTGGAGCGCCCGCTGCCGGCCAGCGGAAGGTACGACGGTCATGTCGTACAGGGCCATGTCGACGGCGTGGGAGTGATACGCGAGGTGATCATCGAGGACGGTGGTATCCGTCTCCGCTTCGACGTCCCACAGAGACTGGAGCGGTACGTGGTGGAGAAGGGGTCGATCACGGTCGACGGGGTCAGTCTCACGGTGTCTGCGATTGGCGCAGGATGGGTCGAGGTCGCGCTCATCCCACACACACTGGAGGTCACGACGCTCGGCTTGCGCACGGTCGGCGACCAGGTCAACCTCGAGGTGGACATCCTCGCCAAATACGTGGAAAAGCTCCTGAAAGCGGGAACATGACGTTTGCCCCCATCGAAGACATCGTGGCCGCGATCGGCCGCGGTGAGATGGTGATCATGGTCGACGACAAGGACCGTGAGAACGAGGGCGACCTCATCATGGCTGCCCAGTCGGTGACTCCGCAGCGGGTCGGGTTCATGCTCCGCCACACCAGTGGGATCATCTGCCTGCCCGTGATCGGGGAGCGGCTCGACGAGTTGGACCTCCCGATGATGGTCGCACGCAACACCGACGTCCGCAGGACCGCTTTCACTGTGTCGATCGACGCCCGTGAGGGAACCACCACCGGGATATCGGCAGCTGATCGCTGTCGGACCATCCAGGCCGTGGTCGACCCGACTACCCGGCCCGAAGACCTGGCCCGTCCGGGTCACACCTACCCCCTTCGGTACGAGCCGGGTGGGGTCTTGAAGCGAGCCGGCCACACCGAGGCCGCCGTCGATCTCGCCGAGATGGCCGGGATGTACCCGGCTGGCGTCCTCGCCGAGATCATGAACGACGATGGCTCGGTGGCCCGCCTCCCGGACCTGGAGATCTTTGCCGCCGAGCACGGGCTCCTCCTGGGCACCATCGCCGACCTCATCGCCTATCGCAGGCAGAGGGAGAAGCTCGTTGAGCGGGTGGTAGAGGCGCGGATCCCGACCGAGCACGGCACGTTCACCGCGGTCGGATTCCGGTCACTGGTGGATGATCGACAGCACATCGCGCTGGTGATGGGTGACCTCGGCGATGGGGAGCGTGTGCTGACCAGAGTTCACTCGGAGTGCCTCACTGGCGATGTCTTCGGGAGCCTGCGGTGTGACTGCGGCGATCAGCTGGATATGGCCCTGGCGAGGGTGGCGGCCGAGGGCAGGGGGGTTGTGCTCTATATCAGGGGCCATGAGGGCCGGGGCATCGGCCTCCTCCACAAGCTCGCCGCGTATCGACTTCAGGACGAGGGCTTGGACACAGTGGACGCCAACGTCAACTTGGGCCTCCCCGTCGACGCTCGGGACTACGGGGTGGGTGCCCAGATCCTCTACGACCTCGGGGTGCGCTCGATGCGGCTGATGACCAACAACCCGACCAAGCGCGCCGGGATCGAAGGATACGGGCTGTCCATTGTGGAACAGGTGCCGCTCTCGATCGAGGCCAACGAGGAGAACCGCGACTACCTGAGAGCCAAGGCGAAGCGGCTCGGGCACGAGATGGACCTTGGCACCGGGGCATGATCAGGACCTTTGAGGGCTCCGGCGAGGGTGCCGGGCTCACCGTGGGCATCGCTGTCGCCAGCTGGAATCAGTCGATCACCGATCGTCTGCTCGAGGGGGCCCTGGGGCGGCTCGACGCCCTGGGAGTCGATGATGTGACGGTCCTCCGCGTCCCCGGCGCCCTCGAGCTCCCGGTTGCCGCCAAGGCCCTGATCGCGAGCGGGGCCAACGGGGTGATCGCCATCGGGACCGTGGTCAGGGGGGACACCGACCACTACGACATCGTGGTGCGTGAGTCTGCCGCCGGGATCGCACAGGTGGCGGTGGAAACCGGTGTCCCGGTAGCCAACGCCATCCTCGCCGTACATGATCCCGGGCACGCCTTGGAGAGGGCAGGGCGCAACGACTCGAACAAAGGGGCAGAAGCGGCAGAGGCGGCGGTTCGCACCGCTACCGCCCTCAGAGACTTGAACGAGAGCCGATGAGCGGCTGGTACTAGGGAGCCCCCCACTGTTAACCTTTGCCCACAACCCACGACAAGAGCGGAAGCTGCTGCTTCCCCACCCGGCCGCTTCGGGCGCGCCGAGGTCCTCAGCCGGCTCGGCCGGTCACTGGCAGCAAGTTTCGCTTGCTGCTTTTTCATTGGCACTCAACAGGAGGTGACAGCATCAACGAGCTCCGTGTGAACGGCGCGATACGAGCAAAAGAGGTGCGCGTGGTGGCACCGGATGGCTCCCAGATCGGGGTCAAGAAGCTCAACGAAGCCCTATGGCTGGCAGAGCAACTCGATCTGGATCTCGTCGAAGTGGCACCAAATGCGAAACCGCCGGTGTGCCGATTGATGGATTACGGAAAGTACAAGTACGAGCAGTCCGTCAAGCAGCGTGAAGCTCGAAAGAAGCAGACTCGGACCACGATCAAAGAGCTCCGCATGAAGGTGCGGATCGGCGATCACGACTTCGACATCACTAGACGCAAGACCAAGGACTTCCTCGACGACGGGGACAAGGTCAAGGTCACCGTCCGGTTTCGGGGCCGGGAGCAGGAGCGCCCCGGGTTCGGAAAGGACCTCCTCGATCGCCTGGCCGAGGAAGTCTCCGACTCGGGCGTCGTGGAGCAGACGCCGAAGATCGAAGGCCGGAGCATGACGATGGTGCTGGCACCAACTCGTAGGGCCAGGGTGGCCGCCGAAAGCGACCACGAGCAGCCCGTCGAAGGTGACGAGGAGCAGTAGGAACGAACAGGAGGGCGCTGTGCCCAAGATGAAGACACACAGCGGAGCGAAGAAGCGGATCAAAGTGACCGGCTCCGGCAAGTACATGAGACGCCAGTCCGGCCGGGGCCATCTCAAGTTGGCCAAGGGCAATCACGTCTTCCGACGGCGCGCCGGAGAAGTCGAGTTGGCACCCGGCGATGCCAAGGTCGCCAAGAAGCTGCTCGGTCGCTGACGGTCAGGAGGTATCGAAATGGCACGCGTTAAAAGAGCGGTCCACGCCAAGAAGTCACACAAGAAGGTGCTCGACCGGGCCAAGGGCTACAAGGGGGCCCGCAGCCGGCGCTATCGGACCGCCAACGAGCAGGTCATGCACGCCATGCAGGATTCCTACCGTGACCGTAGGGCACGCAAGGGCGACTTCCGACGCCTCTGGATCGCCAGGATCAACGCAGCAGCTCGTCAGAACGGGATCACCTACTCGCAGCTGATCGCGGGCCTCAAAGCTGCGGAGATCGAGGTCGATCGCAAGATGCTCGCCGAGATGGCTGTGAACGATCCCGGTGCCTTCGCCCAGTTGGTCGAGACGGCGAAGAAGGGCTGAGATCACAACCAGGTTGGCGGCATGAAGCCGGTCAGCCCACGCAACAGGGGCCTCGTGGATGCGGCCCGACTCCACCGATCCCGGGAGCGAACGGCGCGCGGCCAAACTCTCATCGAGGGACCGACGCTGCTCGAGGAGGCGCTCGCCGCTGGTGTTCTGCCCACTGCTTTGTTCGCCCTCGAATCCGACGTCGGGTCGCAACGGATTGCCGATGAGCACCAAATCCCCCTGATCGTTGTCGATGACGCCGGCCTGAAGCGGCTGGCGGGCACCCAGAGCCCGCGGGGACCGGTCTGTGTGATCAGCATCCCCGAGCCCGGCACCGCGTTCGTCGACGGGTTGTTGGTTGCGTGGGGTGTCTCTGACCCTGGCAACGTTGGGACCATGATCCGGACCGCAGCCGCCTTCGGTTGGGGTTTTGGGTTCACAGCTGGCACCGCCGACCCATGGGCTCCCAAGGTGCTTCGTGCCGGGGCCGGGGCGCAGTTCCGAGCGCCGATCAGACCTATCGGTGGTCTCGATCAGGTCCGCCAATTGGGATTCGAGCCGCTGGCGGCCATCGTGCTCGGTGGCATGTCACCGGTCGAGTTGCCCTCCGGCCGCTATGCGGTGCTGGTCGGTGAGGAGGCAACCGGATTGCCCGGGCCTGTCGTCGCAGGTTCAGCCTTCTCGGTGACCATCCCCATGCCCGGCGGCACCGAGAGTCTCAACGCCGCAGTGGCGGCAGGGATGATCCTCTACGAGCTGTCGAGGGACAGGTCATGACTTTGGCGATCAAGCACAAAGCGCACCGCCCTCGATCGTGATCAACTCGTAGACGTCGGCTTCATCGCCACGAGCCAGATAGATATGGGTCTGGTCTAGGGGATCAATCCACAGCTCGGTATCACCCTGCCGGTACCCGGTGTCTTCGGTGCTGGTCGATATCTCCCCCCGAAGGATGCTGCGAGCGCCAGCCATGCCGTCGATGACACCTCCCGAGTTCCATAGGTAGCGGAGGCGATTTGGTGATCCGATCGTCTCGCCGTCGATCGAAGCTCCCAACGGATCGCCGATCGAGAGATACCTCACGTCCTCCCATCCGCAATGGGCGGCGCCGGGAATGTGGGATATGACGTCGACGCGGACCGGGCATTCGTCAATTGTGTACCAGCGCAGATAGTCACCATATACGTGCCATTGGGCCGGCTCGGACGCCATATCGGTGGGCGTTCCCGGCTCCGCTGGGCACCCGATGGGTCGACGGACCTTCACGGTCCCAAGACCATCATCCAGTTCAACCTCGATGATGGTGGTGGCGCTGCCAGATACACCGCAGGCGATGATCACCGATACCAGCACCAGCAGAGCCGGCCGTCGGAACCACATCGACACAAGCTAACTGCGCTTTCGACCAGCGTGCTCGTGAGCGGCATGGCGACCCTCCTAACCTGCCGCCGACATGAATCCGATCAAGGCCCTCGAAGACGCCCTCAGCGGTGCCGCGCTGAGCATCGAAGCGGCAGGCTCCATCGATGAGCTGGACCGGGCCGAGAGCTCGCTATTGGGCAAGGGCTCACCGGTCGGCGAGGTACGGCGCGGGATGGGCGGTCTCGACCCCTCAGAGCGTCCCCAGGTCGGAGCCAGGCTGAACGAGGTCACCGAGAGCATCCAGGGTCTGATTGCCCAACGCCGGGTGGCCCTGGAGCTGTTGGAGGAGCGGTCCCGGCTCACCGACGACCGCATCGACGTCACCATGGAGTCGCTTGGCTTCCCGAACGGATCACTGCATCTGATCCAACAAACCATCGACGAGGTCGTCGACATCTTCGTCGGCCTGGGATATCGGGTAGCGGACGGTCCGGAAGCCGAGCTCGGTTGGTACAACTTCGATGCCCTCAACACCCCGCCGACCCATCCCAGCCGACTGGAGTCGGACACGGTTTACCTCGACTACGGAGCGACCGAGGACGAGGTTCTCCTCCGCACGCAGACGTCGCCGGTCCAGGTGCGATGGATGGAGCAGCATCAGCCTCCGGTTTACGTGGTGGTCCCGGGCAAGGTGTATCGCAAGGAGACCACCGATGCCACCCACCTCCCGGTCTTCCATCAGGTGGAGGGACTTGCGGTGGACAGCTCGATCCGGTTCTCCGACCTGAAGGGGACTCTGGCCCACTTCTCCCAGGAGTTCTTCGGGCCCACCACCACAGTGCGTCTCCGCCCCCATTTCTTTCCCTTCACCGAGCCCAGTGCCGAGCTCGATGTCTCTTGTTTCGCCTGTGACGGCGGAGAGCCGGGTTGTCGGATCTGCGGGGGAGCGGGATGGCTCGAGATGCTCGGCTGCGGGATGGTCGATCCCAACGTCCTCGAGGCCGTGGGTTACGACCCCGCGACCCTATCCGGGTTCGCCTTTGGCATGGGAGTCGAGCGCCTGGCGATGGTCCGCCACGGCATAAACGACATCCGCCACTTCGTCGACAACGACCTCCGTTTCCTGAGCCAATTCTGATGAAGGTCCCACTGCGCTGGCTGCAGGAGTTCATCGAACTCCCCACAACCGATCCCGGTGAGCTTTCACTGGCCTTCGACATGGTCGGTCACAAAGTGGAGGGCTTCGACACCTTGCAGCCGGCGTGGACCGATGTGGTCGTGGGGAGAGTCGAGACCATCGACGCCCATCCCGACGCGGACAAGATCCGCGTATGCCAGGTGGACACCGGACGAGGTCCGGAACAGATCATCTGTGGTGCCTGGAACTTCTCCGAGGGCGCTCACGTGGCGGTTGCCCGGCCCGGCGCGGTGCTCGCCGGCGGCCTCGAGATCGGCCAGCGGACGATTCGGGGTGTCGAGTCGAACGGGATGATCTGCTCCGAGAAGGAGCTCGGGCTGGGTGAGGATCACAGCGGGATCCTGGTCCTGGACGGGGAGCCGGAGCTGGGAAGAGAGTTCTCGGATCTCGTCGAGCTCCCGGATGTGGTGTTCGAGCTGGAGATCACACCGAACCGGCCCGATGCCATGTCCCTGCATGGCATCGCCCGTGACCTCGGTGCCTACCTGGGCGTCGATCACACCATCCCGGAGCGGGTTCTGCTGACCGTTCCCGGATCGGTCGAAATCGAGGTCGACATCGAGGACCGGCAAGGGTGCCGCAGATTCACCGGCCGCGAGATCCGGGGGGTGACGATCGGGCGTTCCCCGTTGTGGGTGCGTCATCGGCTGGCCAAGGCCGGAGTGAGGTCGATCTCGAATGTCGTCGACGTGACCAATTACGTGATGCTCGAGCTTGGTCACCCGCTCCACGCTTTCGACGCGGATTCGATCGTGGGTAGCCGCCTCGTGGTGAAACGGGCGGCCGTCGGCGAGGAGCTGGAAACGCTGGATGGCGAGACCCGCGTATTGACCGAAGAGGATCTGGTCATTTACGACGACGAAGGCCCGACCTCGATGTCGGGGACCATGGGTGGTGCCCGCTCCGAGGTGTCACCCTCCACGACGAACGTCCTGATGGAAGCCGCATCCTGGGACCCGCCGACGATCATGTACATGTCCCGTCGCCACGGGCTGCGTTCGGAGGCCTCGACCCGTTTCGAGCGCGGTGTCGATCCCAACCTGGCCGACGCCGCCAATCACCGGGCGGCCGCGATGGTCGTCGAACTGGCCGGTGGCACCGTCCCGGAGGGCAGCCTCGATGTGATCGGTACCCGTGTCGACCCGGTCACGGTGGAGCTTGCGGTCTCGGAGGTCAACAGGATCATCGGTCCGGGGTTCGCTCGAGACGAGGTCGGCGGGATTCTGGAGCGCCTCGGGATGACCGTGGAAGGCGAGGACCCGCTCCGGGTGCTGGTCCCCACCTACCGCCCCGACGTGACCCGACCAGCGGACTTGGTCGAGGAAGTGGCCCGGATCCACGGCTACGACAAGTTCGACTCCACCGTGCCGATAGGGCAGACCGGGGGGTTGACCACGGAGCAGCGGCGACTCCGTCGGCTGCAATCCGCGCTCGCGGGTGTCGGAATCCACCAGGCGGTGACGCTGCCCTTCGTCGGAGAGGATGATCTGGTCCGCCTCGGCATGCCGATCGGCGACCTGTTGCAGGTGAAGAACCCGCTGCGCGACGAGGAGGGACGGCTCAGGCCGTCTCTGATCCCGGGCCTGCTGAATGCGATCCGCTTCAACGTGTCCCGCGGAGCGGAGTCGGTGGCCCTCTTCGAGACCGGCCTCGTGTTCGTAGCACGACCGTCGACGCTCGACCCGCGGCTACCCGAGCAGGCGGAGCGTCTCAGTTGGGCTATTGCCGGGTCCTTCGGCCCTGAATCGCTCGGCGTCGGCATCATGGAAGCGGACGGCCCGCTCTCCTTTGCCCTGCTCCGGCACGTTGGGGCCGTGCTCGGCCTAACCGGCCTGTCCCTGTCGCCGGCCACTCCCCCCGGGTACCACCCCGGCCGCGCCGCCTCGATCGAGCTCGACGGCCAGGCGATAGGGCACGTTGGGGAGCTGAGCCCAACGGTGGCGAGGGCATACGAGATACCAGGGAGGGTTGCGATCGCGGAGCTCGACCTGGGACCGCTGCTCGCTCCGATCGGGACCCCACAAGCCTCCTCCCCATCCGTGTTTCCACCGGCCGACTTCGATCTCTCCTTCCTGATCGACACCGGCTCGGCGGTGGCCGACCTGATGTCAACGACGATTGCCGCCGGTGGGGACCTGGTGGAGTCTGCGCACATATTCGACGTCTTCACCGGCGCCGGAGTGCCCGACGGGGACAGGGCAGTTGCCGTCCGTTACCGGCTGCGCGCAGCCGATCGCACTCTGACCAACGAGGAGGTGGCCCCCGTGCGCCAGGCGATGATCGAAGCGGCGTCGGCGATGGGAGCAAGGCTGCGCGGAGCCTGAGCATCGTGGACTTGTCACGGCTCCTCGCCCAGGCACCGGATGTTGCGGCGCCACGTCTCCTCGGCTCGGTGTTGGTTTCGAACATCGGTCAGCACGAGGTGAGCGTGCGGGTCACCGAGGTCGAGGCATATCGCGGCTCGGACGACCCGGCGTCTCATGCCTTTCGGGGGCGCACCAGCCGGAACGGATCGATGTTCGAGCGCCCGGGAACCCTCTACGTGTATCGCTCATACGGTGTCCACTGGTGCGCCAACGTGGCGGCCGGGCCCGAGGGCACGGGTTGGGGGATCCTGTTTCGGGGCGGCGAGGTCATCGGCGGCGAGGCCGGGGCTCGCGCCCGCCGTGGGGGGAGGACGGATCTGGCAAACGGGCCCGGCAAGCTGACCCAGGTGCTCGGGATCGATGGCGAGCACGACGGTGCCTATCTGCTCGGTGGCTCTGCTCCGCTGCGGCTCGAGCCCGGTCCGCCCCCGGAGCTGGTCATGGCGACTCCAAGGGTCGGGATCTCCAAGGCTCGGGATCTTCCCTGGCGATTCGTGGCGGCAACACTGGCAGGCGCGGGTCGGTGAGCAGGCACTCAGGGTTTACCCTCTTCTCGCGATGAGCCCCGCCGATCAGCTTCCGTTGCTCCTGCGCCACTCCGACAAGGTCGTCCCCGCAGACGGGCTCCTCGCCAAGTTGGAGACCGGCCGCAAGCTCAGAGTGAAGCTCGGCCTCGATCCGACCGCTCCCTCAGTGACCCTGGGTTGGGCGGTAGTCCTCCGCAAGCTTCGCCATTTCCAGGAGTTGGGGCACACCGCTGTGCTGATCGTCGGCGATTTCACCGCCCGAGTCGGAGATCCATCGCTCAAGAGTGAGACCAGAAAGCGACTGAGTGCCGAAGAGGTCGATGGCTATGCGGAGAACGTCCTCAGCCAATTCCGGAGGGTGCTCCTCGATGAGAATCTGGAGATCCGGCGCAATTCGGAGTGGCTGGGCTCGCTCGATATGCCTGGCCTGCTCGAGCTGACTTCGGCGGCCACCGTCGCCCAGATGCTGGAGCGCTCCGATTTCGCCACCCGCTACCAGGAAGGGAGCCCGATCTCGGTCATGGAGTTCCTCTACCCCCTGCTTCAGGGCTACGACTCTGTCGCCGTCGAAGCCGATGTCGAGTTGGGTGGCAGCGATCAGCTCTGGAACCTGATGATGGGGAGGGTGGTCCAGGAGCGGTACGGGATGGATCCCCAAGTGGCTTTGACAATGCCCCTCCTCGTCGGCACCGACGGGTCGAAGAAGATGTCCCAGTCGCTGGGCAATTTCATCGGTGTCGAGGACCAGCCCGCCGAGATGTTCGGCAAGACCATGAGCATTCCGGACACGGCCATGGGCGAGTGGTTCGCTCTGGCTGCCGACTTCGACCCTGCCGATGTGCACCTGGTCGTAACCGGTCTCGCCGACGGCACCCTGCATCCCGGTGAGACCAAGCGCCGGCTGGCTCGGGCGATAACCGCCCTCTATTGGGGTCAGGAGGCCGCGATCACGGCCGAGGCCGGCTTCGATCGGGTGTTCCGGGAAGGGGGAATACCCGAGGACATCGGCTCGTTTTCGATGCCGGATTCGGATCCGGTCCCCCTGCCCGGTCTGATCCGGGACGCCGTCGGTATCTCTGGTTCCGAGGCTCGCCGGCTGATACGACAGGGGGCGGTGAAGGTCGATGGAGAGGTTCTGGAGGGCGACGAGGTCCCCAGGGAAACGCTGGCCGGCAGGGTGCTCCAGGTCGGGAAACGGCGGTTCGTCCGGCTCTCCGAATGAACTTGACTAGGTGGGGGATGTCGTTACTATTCGAGTCCGGCCCGGGAGCACTCCCGGGTTGCCCACCAAACAGGTGAGGCGCTTGTCTCGCGCTCAGCGCGATTGACGTATGTAACGGGTCAGCGATCTGATCGCCGGCCTGCCCATGCCAAGCGGTGGGAGCACTTGGGCTCCTTGACAACTGAACAATGTGCCAAAAGCCAGCAAGCGCACGTCACTTCGCCGAGTCATCGGTTGGGTGGCGGGCATTGCATAGCAATCGAAGCTCTCGGATCCCTCACGGGTCCGAGACCCAATTGCAAACACTTTGATGACAGGAGTGGGCATCGTCTTCGGACGAAGCCCGTGAATGTACGTTGGAGAGTTTGATCCTGGCTCAGGACGAACGCTGGCGGCGCGCCTAATGCATGCAAGTCGAGCGACGCACACCGAAGGGGTAACCCATCGGTATGACGGAGCGGCGAACGGGTGAGTAACACGTGAGCAACCTGCCCCACAGACCGGGATAGCCCAGGGAAACTTGGATTAATACCGGATATCCTCTCGGAGCCACATGGTTCTTTGAGGAAATGCCTTTGTGCTGTGGGATGGGCTCGCGGCTTATCAGCTAGTTGGTGGGGTAACGGCCTACCAAGGCATCGACGAGTAGCTGGTCTGAGAGGACGATCAGCCACACTGGGACTGAGACACGGCCCAGACTCCTACGGGAGGCAGCAGCAGGGAATCTTGCGCAATGGGCGAAAGCCTGACGCAGCAACGCCGCGTGGGGGATGAAGGCCTTCGGGTTGTAAACCCCTTTCAGGAGGGACGAAATTGACGGTACCTCCAAAAGAAGCCCCGGCCAACTACGTGCCAGCAGCCGCGGTAATACGTAGGGGGCGAGCGTTGTCCGGAATCATTGGGCGTAAAGAGCTCGTAGGCGGTTCAGCAAGTCGTTTGTGAAATTCCGAGGCTCAACCTCGGAACTGCAGTCGAAACTGCTGTGACTCGAGTCCGGTAGAGGAGAATGGAATTCCCGGTGTAGCGGTGAAATGCGCAGATATCGGGAGGAACACCAGTAGCGAAGGCGGTTCTCTGGGCCGGTACTGACGCTGAGGAGCGAAAGCGTGGGGAGCAAACAGGATTAGATACCCTGGTAGTCCACGCCGTAAACGTTGGACACTAGGTGTGGCGGTCTGATCAACGACTGCCGTGCCGAAGCTAACGCATTAAGTGTCCCGCCTGGGGAGTACGGCCGCAAGGCTAAAACTCAAAGGAATTGACGGGTCCCCGCACAAGCGGCGGAGCATGCGGCTTAATTCGATGCAACCCGAAGAACCTTACCTGGGTTTGAAATCATGGGAAAAGCCGTGGAAACACGGTGTCCGTAAGGGCCCATGACAGGTGGTGCATGGCTGTCGTCAGCTCGTGTCGTGAGATGTTGGGTTAAGTCCCGCAACGAGCGCAACCCTTGTCCTATGTTGCCAGCGGTTCGGCCGGGGACTCATAGGAGACTGCCGGGGATAACTCGGAGGAAGGTGAGGACGACGTCAAGTCATCATGCCCCTTATATCCAGGGCTGCACGCATGCTACAATGGTCGGTACAACGGGCAGCGATCCCGCGAGGGGGAGCGAATCCCATAAAGCCGGCCTCAGTTCGGATTGGAGTCTGCAACTCGACTCCATGAAGTCGGAGTCGCTAGTAATCGCGGATCAGCAAAGCCGCGGTGAATGCGTTCTCGGGGATTGTACACACCGCCCGTCAAGTCACGAAAGTCGGCAACACCCGAAGTCAGTGGCCTAACCCTTTTTGGGAGGGAGCTGCCGAAGGTGGGGTCGGTAATTGGGACTAAGTCGTAACAAGGTAGCCGTACGGGAACGTGCGGCTGGATCACCTCCTTTCTAAGGAGCACATACGAAACCGGCGTGATTGCCCGGTTTCCAGCTTCTAGTTGATCTGCTGGCTACTCGCTCTGACAATCGAGATCACTCTGTGGGTGGAACAAGCAAGCTCAGACCGTTCGCGGTAGGAGAAGCTTGGATGAGCCCACACCGGGATTCGAGTACAGACGGGCACATTGTTCAGTTGTGAAGGAGTTCCAGGCCTCTTCGAGGTCGAACGCCTTCAGGCAACTTGAGAACTGCATAGCGAGCACAAATTGTCTTGGATTCTCTGATATTCAAGCTACTAAGAGTTAACGGTGGATGCCTTGGCGCTAGAAGCCGATGAAGGACGTGGCAGGCTGCGAAAAGCCTCGGGAAGCTGTCAAGCAAGCGTCGATCCGAGGATGTCCGAATGGGGAAACCCGGCTGGGGTCATGCCCAGCTACTCCGGTCTGAACACATAGGGCCGGTTGAGGTAACCAGGGGAACTGAAACATCTCAGTACTCTGAGGAAAAGAAAGCAAATGCGACTCCCTGAGTAGTGGCGAGCGAAACGGGAT
>JBIOVB010000024.1:0-69584 GCA_044867525.1 Acidimicrobiia bacterium
GTCGAGCATTTCCCGGCGAATGGGGTGGCTCAGCGCCCTGTAGGTGTGGTCTAGAAGAGCGGACTGTCGTTCAACCATCTGGTTGAATATTAACACGTGAGGAAGGCGGCGGTGCCGAACCGCCGCCTTCCTACTTGGACCCATTCGGATCAGCTGTCGCCGCTGCCGCCCACGTCGGGTGACCCGGCCGACGCAATGGAGTTCGCGGATGCAGCGGATCCAGGCGAGTCCGCCGATCCAGCCGCCGGGGGAGCAGGCGCTGGGGAAGGCGCCGGTGCCGGGGCTGGGGTGACGAACTCGGCGTCGTCGTTGCTGTCGGAGGGGGAGTCTGCCGACTCGTCGACACTCTCGTTGGGCGAGTCTGCCGATTCCGGGGACTCGTCGAGGGTGGCGAAATCCGCCCCGTTGGTGTCTCCGGCGTCGAGGACGATCTCACCACGGCGGTCGTTCAACTCGATCCCGTCGTCGGCTGTGGCCGCACCGATGCCTCCTGCTGCCATTCCGGCCAGAGCGGCTCCTCCGGCAATCAATTTCCAGCGATTGAGTTCCATGATGTGCCTCCTTTCAGGGGGGCTTCGCTGTTGATCTCATCGTCGGACCGAGAGATGAGCCGACGGTGAGGTGCAAATGAGACTTCTCTCACTTCACACCCGCTCCTGTCATCCACTCGATGGCGAGATCGAGACGGCGGGCGGTGTTGGTCTCCCAGTTGGCTTCCAGGACTCGGAATGGGCCGCTGGCCAGGCCGAGCACCGCAGCGGCGATCCGCCGCCGCAGCACCGGCTTCGGGTGCAGGGTCTCGGCGTGAGCGAGAAGACCCGCCCCGAACCGTCGGATCTGGCGGGGCCGATCGGTCATTTGGGCGAGCACGGAGAGATGGGCGCAGAAGTTGGCGAAGTCGTCGACTCGGTACCCCGCGCCGGCGGTGTCGATGTCGAGGAGCCCGGTGATCCGGCCCCGATTCATCATGAGCTGGGCCTCGTAGAGGTCACCGTGGACCGCCGTCACCGGACCCGGATCGTCGGCGGAGCCGGCCGTCAACGTTTTCAGGGTTTCCTCGAGTTTGCTCCGAGCGGAGGGCACGGTCTCCGCGATGACCGATGCGTGATGGGACAGCAGGGAGAGAAGGTCGCGGGCGGGACGCTCGTTGGCAAGTTGGGACGGGAGACGATCGAGCAACCGTGAAATGGCCTCAGGCTGCGGGAGCTGCTGCCGGGCGGAGCGGAAGCCGGCTCTCACTGTCTCACCGGGCAGTGCGGTGAGGACGAGGACGCCGCCGTCGCTCCACCCCAGGCTGTCTGGAACGGGGAGATGGTCCACCAGGGAGCGATGCCGGAGATGCAGCCCCTCCACCTTTTCAGGGGGAACGATCTTTAGGAAGAGACGGCCGCGGCGGCCGGTCACCTCCACCACAGCGCGACGGCCGGGCCGGTAAGCCCGGGTGTGGATCTGCACGGCACCGCCGTCGACCCCCAAGTCGCCGAGGAGAGAACCCACCCGGACCGGGTCGAGAGCGTCGGAGAGTCCGGGAAGGAAGGGATCGTGTGGCCAGCGCCACGCCGCAACCCGGTGCAACCCGTCGTCGAACACGGCGGCGCCTTGCGGAGGTATGCGGTCCCCGGTTGCGGCGATGAAGGTCTCAGAAGTCGTCTCCCCGCCGGCCCAGCGGACTCCTGTCCTGTATTGGACCACCGTGGATCGGCCTGGCTGATGGTTCACCTGCCGGGGTCGCCACGTCCTCAAGGTTCCTCCCGCCGCCTCGGCCACCGCATGGAGCAGTCCGGCGGCATTCGGGCCGAGCAGGAGTCGAAGCGGCTCCGGCCAATCCTCTTCGATCGGGATCACCCCGGCGGGAGGAGGAACGGTGTTGGTCATCGTCCCCAGCGTCCCGCTCCCTGATTGAACCGACCTGAAGCGGAGATGAGAATCTGTTCATCTCCACGGTCGTTCGGCGGAAAGATGAGGAGATTCTCATCTTCACCTCATCTTGGCTGCGCCCTCAGGCGACCATCCTGAGAGCTGTGAATCGGACCGGCCGGTTGCTTGCAGTCATTGGAGCCGGCCTGGTTGGAGTGACCTTGGGATATGCGGTCACCTCGGCCATGGCCAGCCCTTCTCTGCCGCCGGTCGACCCGATCGTGCTCGACCCGGACCCAGGGGAGACCTCGACACCGGAGACCGGCTCTGCCGTTACCTCGACCACCGTCCTCGACGAAACGGTGGTACCACCACCGATTCTGGGCCCACCGACCACGACCCAACCTCAAACCTCGCCCCAACCGCCGGCGACGTCGCCACAGGGCGATGACGACGACGACGAGGACGATGAGGACGATGACCACGACGATGATGATGATGGGGGCGGTGATGACTGACCGCCGGCGGTTTCGACCCAGTTTCCGCCTCCGCGTCCTCGGCTCGGTTGCCGCCCTCCTGGCAATTGCCGCCGTAGGCGGACTCTTTCTCCAACGCACCTTCCTGCTCCGCGATCTGCAACGGGAGGTCGCCGCCGCGCTGGAGCAGGAACGAGAGGAGCTGCAGACTTTGGCGAGTGGGCACAACCCTCTGACCGGGGAGCGGTTCGGCGAGGATGTTCAGGCCATCTTCGACACCTTCCTCCGCCGCAATCTCCCCGAGGAAGGAGAGGTGTACATCGCCCTCCTCGACGGGGAGTTCTACCGGACCACACCGGCCCCGCTCCGGCTCGACGCCAACCCGGACCTGGTCGTCCGGTGGGGGGCGCTGGCTACCGGGGAGCGCGGTGAGATCGGCACCGAAGCAGGGCCGGTCACCTATCTGGCGGTTCCCCTGCTCTACGACGGGATCACCCGCGGCGTCTTCGTGATCGCCAACTTCACCCAGGGCGAGCGTGAAGAGATCGAATCCGCCGTCCGCGTAGAGGCAGTCGTCAGCGGCTTCGTTCTCCTCGTGGTCACCCTGGTCGCTTGGCTTCTCTCCGGTCGCCTGCTCAAACCGATCCAGGACCTGACCGAGACCGCCGAAGCGATAAGTGACAGCGATCTCACCCGCCGGATCCCGGTCGAAGGCGACGACGAGATCTCCCGGCTCGCCCAGACCTTCAACGAGATGCTGGACCGAGTAGAGGGGTCGTTCACTGCGCAGCGGAGGTTCACCGACGACGCCGGACACGAGCTGCGCACCCCGATCACAATCATCAGGGGTCACCTCGACCTGCTCGGCGACGACCCTGAGGAGCGCAAGGAAACGATGGCGATCGTCGACGACGAGTTGAGCCGGATGGCCCGGATCGTCGACGACCTGCTCGTCCTGGCCAAGGCGCAACAACCCGACTTCCTCCGCCGTGAGCTGGTGGAATTGACCGATCTGACCACCGAGTTGCTGGTCAAAGGACGGGCTCTCGGGCATCGTGACTGGCGGCTCGACGCCTACGCCGAGGGTGTCGTCAACGCCGACCCCCACCGGATGACCCAGGCCATGCTCAACTTGGCCCGCAATGCCGTCGAGCACACCCCGCCAGGTGCCGAGATCGGGCTGGGAAGCGCCTGGTCGGACGACGGTGTGCGTCTCTGGGTGCGGGACACTGGTGTTGGCATCGACCCCAGAGAGCAGGAACGCATCTTCGACCGCTTCGCCCGGGGGCGGGCGGGACGCAGGTCGGAGGGAGCCGGCCTCGGCCTGTCCATCGTCCGCACCATCGCCCTGGCTCACGGTGGTCGAGTGGAGGTGGTGAGCGAACCGGGAGAAGGTGCCACGTTCACCATGATCCTCCCCGGCGCGCCGCCCTCCGAGGCACCAACAGTCATCCTGAAGACCGACTTGGGGACTCCGCCGGATCCTGTCGATCAAGACGCGACCAAGGAGATCGTGACATGACCCGGATCCTGATCGTCGAGGACGAGTCCCGGATCGCCTCATTCCTCGAGAAGGGGCTGAAGGCTCAGGGTTACTCCACCTTCGTCGTCGACACCGGCCGGATGGCGGCCTCGGTGGCGCGCGACGGGAACTTCGACCTGATGATCCTCGATCTCGGTCTCCCCGACATCGACGGTCTCGAGGCATTGCAGGAGATCCGAAGACAGGGCGAAGGTCTTCCGGTGATCATCCTCACTGCCCGACCGGACGCCACCGTCGCCGGCTTCGAGACCGGCGCCGACGACTATGTCACCAAGCCCTTCAGACTCGACGAGCTCGTCGCCCGCATCCGAGCCCGGCTTCGAACCAAGTCCGAGAACATCACAGGTCTCACCGTCGGGGACATCAGCCTCGACATACGCACCCGCCGGGCAACGACCGGCAACACCGAGGTAGAGCTCACCGCGCGCGAGTTCGCCATGCTCGAGACCTTTATGCGTCACCCCGACCAGGTGCTGTCCAGAGAGCAGCTCTTATCCCACGTCTGGGGTTACGACTTCGATCCCGGCTCAAATGTGGTCGAGGTCTACATCCGCGCCCTGCGCAAGAAGCTGGGCGACCACGTTGTCGACACCGTGCGGGGAATGGGCTACCGCATGCGCAAAGGGTGAGGCGTCTCGTCTCGTCGATGCATCGGCTTTGCCGTGGCTCCGGTCGAACTCCCTGATGAGATCCGGAGAATCAGACGGTGTGAGAGAGCGCCTCACTTTGGATCATCCAGCATTGAGCGCTGTGCGGAAAACAGGTGATTCTCCCCATGCTTCTCAACCGTCGTTTCGGCATTCTGGCGGGAGCCCGAGACGAAAGGAGCAGACATGTCTCAGGAGAACAAGGAACTGGTCCGCAGGTGGTTTGAGGCTCTGAGCCGCCACGACGTCGAGTCAGTCGCCGACATGGTGGCCGAAGACTTCATCCACAACAGCTCGACCAACCAGGGTCGCGACGGTGTTCGAGGGGAACTCGATTATTGGTTCAGCGCATTCCCTGATGCCTCGTTGTCGTTGGAGGATCTCATTGCCGACGGCGACCGGGTCGTGGCGAGGGTTACCACCACTGGAACCCATGGTGGCGAGTTCATGGGTGCGGCTGCCACGGGAAAGCGGATTTCGGTCGAGGAGGTCGACATTTTCCGCATTGAGAACGGCAGGATCGCCGAGGCGTGGGCGGCTGTCGACTTCTTCGGCATGCTCACCCAACTCGGGCTGCTACCTGCGGAGGAGCCCGTCGGCTGACGTCCCGCCGGGCTAGGAAGAGAACGAGGAGTCGGGACCGTGGCGTAGCACATGTGCTGCCGCCTCGGTCCGGCTTCTCAGATTCAGCTTCATCAGAATGTTGCTCACGTGGTTGCCCGCTGTCTTGGTGCTGATGAACAGGCGCTGGGCGATCTCGGCGTTGGTAAGCCCCTCGGAGAGAAGCCCCAGAATCTCGAGTTCTCTCCTAGTTAGACGCCCGACGCCCTTGGGACCGACTCTCCCTCGCTCACCCAGCGATCGAAGCAGGGCGTCCGCCCGGTCAGCCTGACGGACGGCCCCAACCTTCTCAAATCCCGCTGATGCGGCTCGGACTTCGTCGACAGCGACCTCGGTCTGACCGGAAGCTGCGAGAGCCTCCCCCAGATCCAGGCGGGCCGACCCGGCGTCGATTCGCATCTTCAGACGATCAAACCGCTCGACCGCCGACCGGAGGGCATCGACAGCCTCGGTCCCGTTCCCCTGCGCTAGGAGAACCCGACCAGCCGCCAGATCGCTTTCAGCCAGGGTGCGATCGTCACCTGCACGTTTTGCAAGTGTTTCGATCGAAAGCGCCGAAGCGATGGCACCATCGAGATCGCCGCGGGCGATCTGGACCGTGACCAACATCGCCAGAAATGGGGCCGCACCCAGCGAGTCGGCTCCCAGTTTCCGTAGCCAGCGATGAAGCACCGAAGCCGCGGGCGCCAGTTCGCCTCTCTCTAGGTGGAGCGACACCACCGGGCGGATCGACTCCGGTCTGGTTTCGATCCCGGATAGGAGCCGTTCTGCCTCCTCGAACCGTCCCTGGGAGATCCTCAGGTCCGCCAGGCGAGCTCGCGGGTCGACACACCTGGCCTCATGGCCCCCATCTTCGAGTTTTTCGATGGTCCAGATCAGCCATTTCTCCGCCGAGGCAAGGTCGCCGCGGGCAGCGAGCACCCCAGCACAACACGATCCGCAGAAGGCAAGGAGCGGCGGGTAAGGCCGTATCTCCAAGAACTGCTCCGCAACTCTGCCCCACTGCTCCAGCCGTCTTCCGTCGAGGGCTGCCTCACATGCGGCCACCATGTCGCAACACGTTTCGGCAAATGTCTCGGGTTTTTCAGCTTCACCAGCAGTGGCAGCGGCCATCGCCTCATCGAGACGCAGCATCCCCTCATCTACTCGACCTGACCGAACCAGGGCCAACCCCGACTTCGCCAACGCTCGTATCTCCAGCTCGGCATCCCCGAACTTTCTGGCGGTCAACAAGGCCTCATCTGCGTAGTCAGCCATCCGCACCGGATCGGTCTCCAGGCCGCTTCGAGCCAGGGACAGCCAGCCCGACCCCGACGACGACGCTCCGTCGAGTAGACGTTCGGCGCGGCCCAACCAGCCTCCCGCAATCGCCTCATGGCCTGGGCTCGCCGCGTGCTCCAATCCAAGCCAAATAGCCACCCGTGCCGCCTCATCCACACGACCGGCCTTCCGGTATGTCGAATATGCACGGGCACGAGTCGCAAGCGCCTCCCCTGTCTCACCCATCCACCACAACGCCCGACCCAGGCCATCCATCGCCTCGGGATTGGCTGAATCGGCGAGAGAGGCTTCGAAGGCATCCCGGGCCGCGGCCCATCGGGAGGAAAGGAGCGCCTCCTGTCCCTCGGCCAGATGATCGACTACATCCGAAACTGACATCAAACGGATACTGCCCGACCAAGGCTTGGCATTTGCACCCGACGGCTCCTCCTGATGGCTCGGGCAAGTCCCCGGTGGTGCCCCCCGCCACCCGGGGTCCCGATCACACCCGTGAGGTAGCGTCGGAGGGTGACCTTACGAGAAGAGCTTGCCGAGCGAGCATCCCGAGGATGGGCAAACCTCCCGCCTGAACGGCGCGCCATGTACGAGAGGGCTGCGGCCGCCCTCGAAGCCAGCGGAATCTCGAGTCGAGCACTTGGGGAGGGTGACACCGCACCCGATTTCGAGCTTCCAGACCCAACCGGGCGCATCATTCGGCTGAGAGACCTGAGAGCCGACGGACCGGTGATCATCTCCTTCTATCGAGGGCAATGGTGCCCATTCTGCAACCTGGAGCTGCGCGGCCTGCAGCGGGCGCTCGAAGACGTCGAGGCGGCCGGGGCGACGCTGGTGGCCATCTCCCCGAACACGCCGGACGTCACGTCCAACACGGTTGAGGAGCTCGAATTGGAGTACCCGGTTCTCTCAGACCACGACAATCAGGTGGCCAGAATGTTCAACCTCGTCTACGAGATGACTCCTGAGAACATCGAGTTGTACCGCGAGATCGACCGCGACATCGGGACCCTCAACGGCACCGGAAAATGGGAGCTACCGGTCCCCGCGACATATGTCATCGACAGTCGCGGAACCATCAGATACGCCTTTGTTGATCTCAACCATCGCCGACGAGCAGAACCCTCCGAGGTTGCCGCAATAGCGGCGGACCTGGCCCGGTCAGCGGACGTCTGAAGCCAGGCCCCCTACAACCACCCGGCAGCCGTCTGATGCAGAGGCCGCCAACTCGCCTTTTGTTCACCTTCGAGGTAGAGGCCTCGGGTGGGAACACCGGTGCGGTCGAGATTCGTGTCCTGGAGGGATGAGAAGCTCTAATCCGATGGCTCATGGCGACCCGGTCCGTCAGCCAAGCCATTCGAGTGCCGGCACTGTGTCACGGCCGGGTAGCCATAAGCAGGTCGGCTAGTTCGCCCAGGTGGCGAACAACGATGGCAGGACGGGGATCCGGCACGCCCCACACCGAGCCCTCGCGTTCGACGAAGGCTCCCTCCATTCCCGCGGCTCGCGCGCCAATGATGTCCCAATCGTGAGCCGCCACCATGATGGCTTGACCGGCTGCGATCCCCATCTCTGTCATCGCGTAGGAGTACACCTCGGGCGCCGGCTTGAACCGGGCTACGGCCTCCACTGTCAGCGGACGCTCAAACCACCGGTCCAACCCGGCTTGGGTCAGTTGAGCGAGCGCCATCTCACTGGATCCATTGGTCAACGTGGCCAGGCGAAACCCGGCCGTAGACAACCGTGCCAGGGCTGGCGCCACGTCGGGATGCGGAGGCAGGTGGCGAAGGTTCGAATCGAGCTCGGTGACAAGCTCCTGGCTGATGGGAATGCCCCTTTTCTTGCCCAAAACGGTCAACGCCTCGCCGCCGATTGTGCCGAAAGGCCGATAGCAGTTCGTATGGTTGGCGACCAGCGATCCGTGGAGCAATCGTGCGAACCACTCTCCCATCGGTTCAGATGATCCGAAAACCCGGGCAAAGTACGTTCGCAACGGACTCATGTCGAGGAGAGTCTCGTTTACATCGAATATGAGTACTTGCGGATCTTCGACCATCGGGTCACCCAATCAATCGTCCCAGTCTCAACCCGGTGATCCCTGGCTGCATCGAGGCTGATTTTCTCCGTCGGCTGCGGCCAGCGGCGTGCTCCAGCACTTGAATCCGATCACAGTCACCTTCCATTCGAACGAGCCTGGTCTGGGATAGGTCGTCGACGCCGATGACGTGGGCTCGGATCGTCCTCGATCCCTTTCCCGGGCCCTCGACGATCACGTCAGAAGAGTACTCGCCAAGCTGCTCGCATTGTGAGTAATCTGTGATCACAGAGTATGGCCAAGGCATCACTGACGACCTACGGGCTGTTAGGCATGCTCGCCGTTCGATCGTGGACGGGTTACGAGTTGACCCAGCAGCTCCGCAGATCCCTCCGTTTCGTCTGGTCATCATCGGAGGGCCATCTCTACCGCGAACAGAAGCGACTGGTCGACCTGGGATGGGCACGTCTCGAGCGAGAACTGTCGGGTGGGAGAAAGCGAAACCGATACACGATCACTCCGGCTGGGGAGGCGGCATTACGCGACTGGTTGAGCACCCCACCCGAAGAGCCCCATTTCGAGATCGAAGGGCTTCTCCGGGCCTTCTACGGTGATCGTGGCACCACGGACGAACTTGGTTCGTCCCTGAGAACGACCGCAGAATCGGCTCGAGCGATGCTCAGCGAGCTTCTCAGCTTCGTCGACGAATACCTGGAGCCAGGGGGGCCTTTGTGGATGCTCGAGCACGGTGTTGGGGGATCCGGCCAAGAGCGCCTCGAGTTCCATGGCCGAGCCATGTTTCCCGAGCGACTCCATGTTGTTGCTCTGGTCCAAGATGCAATCACTCGTCTTCTGGGTGATCTCGAGACCTTCTGCGCATCGGCCGCCGACGAGGTCGCCTCCTGGCCCTCAACCAGGGATGCTTCGCTGACCGCTGCCACACGCGCACGACTCGAAGCGATTAGAGACAGACACCTTCCCATTTGAGCATTACCAACCCACCCGCCGCCCAGCGCGGCCTGTGGCCCCAAGTCGACATCTTGACATCTGCTATCGGTGCGAGTATCATACTCATATTGCGAGTATAGGGCGGTGGAGTCCTTTGGGTCGATTCGCAGTTGAAGGAGGACGAGATGGGGTTCAAGGTCGATGAGCTACCGATCGAGGTCCAGCAGGGGGACCTGGTCACGCGCTACCGCGAGTTTGGAGACATGGCGATCCGCTACGCAGAGGTGCCCGCAGGCGCTGACCTCGCACCGGTTCTGAAGGGCTTGCCGGGTGACAGGTGCCCCAGCCCCCACTGGGGAATAGTGCTGGAGGGCTCGATCCACCTCGAGCACGCCGATGGGACGGGGGAGCGAGTCGACGTCGGCGAAGTCTACTACTGGCCCGAGGGACATACCGCCTGGACCGACCAGGCCGTCGTGTTCATCGAGGTCGGCCCGGTGGCCCCGATGCGCCAGTTCAGCGAGCACGCCAAGAAGGCTCTCACCTGAAAGGCGCCGTGCAGAGTCGTGACGTTGAGGTTGTCTTGGTCGGTGGTGGGATCGCGGGTTCCGCACTCGGTCGCGCTCTGGCCACCTCAGGCATCGATGTACTGATCCTGGAGAAGACACGCGAATTTGCTGATGAGAACCGCGGGGAGCTGATGTGGCCCTGGGGGGTGGCCGAAGCGAAGCGGCTGGACGTGTTCGAAATCCTCGTCGCGGCGGGTGCGCGAACAATCCCGACTGTTGCCGAATTCGACGAAATCTCTGAGGAAGTGCAGGTGACCCTTCGGGGCTGCGTTGATGGCATCGATGGCAGCCTCAACATTCGTCATCCCGTTGCCCGTCAAGCCCTTATGGATGCGGCCGAAGCTGGTGGAGCGGTGATTCGGAGGAGCGTCTCGACGGTTTCGGTCGACATCGGAGCACGGCCCTCCGTAAGTTGGACCGACGAGGAGGGAGAGCACCGACTGTCGGCAAGTTTCATAGTGGGCGCCGACGGCCGCCGATCGGTGGTCCAACGGCAGGCTGGTTTCGTGCCGAGACGCGCGCCCATCGAGCACTACTCGGCCGGTGCGCTCATCCGAGGGGCCGACATACCCGAAGACGTGAATACGGTGGCACGCGAGGGAGACAAGATGCTCATCTCATTCCCCCAAGGCCACGGGATGCATCGGACCTACCTCGTGTTCTCCACTGAGGCGAAGGGCAGATACATCGGACCTGCCGGTGAAGACCAGTTCCTCGCCGACTGTGCGCTCGAGTGTCTCCCGGGTAGCGAGGCGTGGGCAGGTGCTGAGTTGTTGCAGCCTCTCGGAACATTCCCTTGCGGCGACACATGGATTGATGAGCCAGTGCGAAACGGGGTGGCCCTGATTGGTGATGCCGGCGGTTACAACAACTTCCTGATCGGGCAGGGTCTTTCGTTGGCCATGCGTGACGCAGCAGAGCTCGCCGATCGACTTCGGGCCGGAGATTGGTCATCCGGCGCCTTGCGCTCCTACGGTCACGAGCGCTCGGAGCGGCTCGAACGGGCTCGTATCCGAGCGGCGATGGCCGTGATGATCGAACGGGGCTTCCGCGACGACCCTCGAGGACGGGAGTGTTTCACGAAGTCGCTTGCAGGTAACGAGCTCGTGGAGCTTGTCGGCGCGACCGTGTTCACAGGCGGGCACGACATTCCGCTGTCGGACTATCGAACGGTGTATGAGCAGTACCGAATGATCGAAGCATCACTGGCTGCCTAGCCACATCTAGAGGGCTTCGTACACGAACATCCCCTTGTCGAGGAGGGCGTGGTCGTCGGATTCCACCTCGAGGCCTCCGATCCCGATCGCTAACAATTCGGGGCCGAGGGGGTCGGTGTCGTGGTCCTCTGAGATGTCGGCGGCGTGGACGATCCGGGCGAGCCGGTCCAATGCCGGATCTTCTCCAAGTTCGAACTCGCCGATGAGGACTTCGAATGTGCATTTGCCGTCGCGGTGGGTGAACTCGGCTCCGGGGGCGTCAAAGGACCGTCCGTCGATCCTGGCGGCGGCGGCTAGCACCTGGTCGCGGGCGACGTAGATGATCTCGGCGTCGGGATCGATGAAACGGCGGATCAGCCAGGGGCAGGCGATGCGGTCGGTCTTGGGGCGGGCGCGTGTGACCCATTTCATTGGGCGGTTTCCTGTCTCGTAGGTAGGGGGATGGTGCGGAACCAGGTCCACAGGGTGAGGTCGTAGACGCTTTTGAGGAGACCGGCGATGAGAAATGGTGCCCCGGCGGTGGACACGGTGAAGAGGGCTCCGGCGAGCAGCGGTCCGAAGGGCCGGACCAGATAGCGTGTGGTGTTGGTGTAGGCGGTGGCGGCAGTTCGTTCTTCGGGCTCGACGAGAGTCATCACGTAGGCCTGACGGGTGGGGATGTCCATCTGGGAGAGAGCCGATCGGGCGAGTAGGAGTCCGGCGGCGACAGGAAGGTTGGGGGCGAAGGCGACGGCGGCGAGTAACAGGTTGGAGGGCAGGTGGGTGAAGACCATGGTGTTGAGCAGACCCCAGTGGCGGGCGATCACCGGTGCCGCCAGGAATGAGGCGGTCTGGACCACACCGATGGCCGCGAACAGGATTCCGATTGCGCCGGTGGTTGCGCCATGACGGTCGATGAGCCAGAAGGCGATGAACGTCTGGACTACGAACCCACCGGCGAAGGCGTCGAGGCCGAAGAGACCGGCGAGAAGGGTGACAGCACGTCGTGACCGGTCTAGCCGTGCAGGCTTGCGACGCCCGTCCGTCAACTCGACCGACTGGCTGAGGCGGCGGGCGATGATCACCCCGCAGGCGGCGATCGGCACCAGCAGAAGGAACCACGGCCGGTCGGCGGGGGCTCCGACGAACAGGGCGCGGGTGAGTTGGGGGACAGCCGCGGAGAGTGCTCCGAATGCACCGGCGGCGGCGGCGATGGCGTTGTACCAGCCGAACCCGGTCGCGAGGGCGTTGGAGTCGAGCCGTCCGGAGAGCATCGACAGCTCGAGCGTGGTGAACGGACCGGACTCGATCACCTCGGCTGAGAGAGCGCCCGTCAGCGCCACCGCCACCAACACCCAGAGCGGGGCCGTGCTCGCATAGACCAGCCCCGACAGACCAAGCAACAGATACAAGGTCAGATAGCTGCGACGACGGCCCCAGCCGTCGGCCCAGCGGGCGATGGCCAGTTGGGCGATGACGCTGCCTGCGACCAGCGCTCCCAGCACCACGCCGACGTTGATCGCTGAGAGGCCACGTTCGGCCAGGGTTGAGGCCAACAGCACCGACCCCAACCCATAGCCGAAAGCACGCACCGCCTGCGAGCTCAGCACCAGGCGAACGTCGGGCTCCGAAAGTCTCACCGTTGGCTCGCTGAGAGCTTCACGTCACATCTCAGGACCGTAAGCGTGGTTGCGCTGAGCATGCCCGTTCGAAGGTAGTAGCATGTAACCGTGGTTGCAACAGAGAACTGGGTATTCCTCGTCTATCAGCTTCCCCGAGAGCCTTCCACCCCCCGCATCTCGGTTTGGCGCAAGCTGAAACGTATCGGTGTGGCTCAACTCGGCGATGGTCTGGTCGCCCTGCCCTACGACGCTTCGACCAAGGAGCAGCTCGAATGGGTCGCCCACCACGTCATGGAAGCCGGTGGTGAAGCGACGATCTGGATCACCACTCCCACGGTGCGAAAGTTCGGCCGCGGCCTCGCTCAAGGATTGGCCGACGAGCGGGCGGCAGAGTACCGAGCGGTTCTCGAACAGGCCGAAGCCGGTTTGGGGGCCGGACACGGCGAGCGGATCCGGGCCCTGCGACGCCTCCGCGCCGAGTATCGGCGCATCGAACGTCGGGACTACTTCCCGCCGCCCGAGAAGGACGAGGCCAGGGCGGCCCTGGGGCGGATGGCCACCAGTCTCGAACCGGTACCGACGCCTTGAGGTGGGCCACCCGGACCGGGGTCCATGTCGACCGGGCCTCCTCGGCCTGGCTGATCCGCCGATTCATCGACCCCGACGCCGAGTTCGTGTTCGTTGACGACCCCGACGATGTCCCCGCCGACGCAACCCCTTTCGACATGATCGGCGTAGAACTCACCCACCATGACGACCATGTCACCTTCGAAACCATCCTCGACCGCCACCACCTCGACGATCCGGTCCTCCACCTACTGGGTCAGATCATCCACGAAGCCGATGTCGCCGACGACCTCTACGACGCCCCCGAAGCAGCCGGCCTCGACGCACTGATCCGCGGTCTCTCCCTCACTGAAACCGATCCTGAGATCCTCACCCTGACCCACCGGCTCTTCGACGCCCTCTACATATGGCTCCAACGGAGACAATCACCTTGACCACCAGGTCCAAGGCCGCTCAGGGTGCTGGCACCTGACAGTCGTCCATGGAACGAGCGCTGCCCTCGACCTCCCACAGCTCGGGTTCCGGAGCAGGAATCGGGTTGTCGTCGGTGGTCACGAAGCGCACCACGGCCCGGTACACGCCCTCGGCGTAAGCCTGGCGAAACTCGTCGGACATGGCCAGGGCCTCCTCGGTCGGGTTGGAGAGATAGGCGCCCTCGATAATCACCGCTGGCCCGGCGGCCAGTTTTCAGACCTTGCCGCTGAACCGTCCCGGGACCACGAATCAGACGCTGGATCAGCGCTGTGCAGATCTCCAAGTCACTGTGTCAGATCCTGAAAGCCAAGTGACTGTTGGAAATTCGTCTGATCTGGCAACCGACGGGATTGAGCGTCTGATATGGCCTAGCATGCTCTGTATCGGCTGGTCTTCGCCGGACACCCCTGCGATAATTGACGATTCCCGCGCCCGTAGCTCAATTGGATAGAGCGTCTGACTACGGATCAGGAGGTTGGGTGTTCGAGTCGCCCCGGGCGCGCTGGCGAAATCCCATGCGGTGGCAGGGGATTTGACGTGTCCCGTGCTCGTTGAAGGCCCCGAGCGGGCCGACCTTTGGGAGCCATTCGTCCGATCGGACGTCGTCGATTCGGGAGATCACCCGGCTGTTGACACCCCCGATGGGTGTGTCTTGCGGCTCAGCTCTCGTGAAGTCTGTGCAGATGGGCGATCTGCCCGTCTCGGTCGAAAACCATGATGAACTCTGCTGGTGTATCGATCGCATTGATGGAGTGGGGAGTCATGGTTGAGAACTCGGCCGCTTCCCCGGTGTCGACGATCACGAGTCTTTCGCCGAGGGTGAGCTCGAGCCGTCCGGAAAGTACGAACAGCCAGTCGTGACCAGGATGGATGCGCGGTTCAGGTCGCTGGGCTGTTGGTTCGAGTCGCATCTTGATGGCGGCGGTGCTGCTGGTTGGTCGGCTGAGCGGCCAGATGGTTACGCCGGTCCATCCACTGGGAGCGGGGCGGATGATTATGTCGTGGTTCTCAGCCACGTCGAGGAGGGAGCTCACGTCTACGTCGAGTGCTTCGGCGAGGGCGATCAGGATGTCGAGGCTGATGGATCGTTTGCCGGTCTCGAGGCGACTGATCGTGGACGCGCTGAGATGGCTGCGTTCTGCAAGGTCGTCAAGGGACCAACCACGTGTCCGGCGCAGGCTTCGCAGACGGGCGCGAGCGGTGGTTTCAACATCGTCGAATCCGGTGATGCCGCCATGATTGCCTTGGCTTGCGAATCCCGCAAACCATCTTGCCCGTAATGGGGATGCCGCCGTAGCGTCGCAGCTATGAAGAACCACATGCGGCCGGGCGACTGGGACGAGCACTACCGAAACCACGACCACCAGAGGTCGAGCGGTAAGCCCAACGAGGTGGTTGTGGCTGAGATGGCCGGAGAGCCTCCAGGTCGTGCGCTGGACGTTGGGTGCGGGGTGGGCAACGATGCGATCTGGCTGGCTTCGCAGGGCTGGAAGGTGACAGCAGTCGATATTTCGCAGGCGGCGCTCGATCTTGCCGCCAGCGCTGCAGACGACGCCAATGTCACCGTCGACTGGGCATGCGCCGATATCTCGACGGCTCCACCCGCAGCAGAAGAATATGACCTCGTCTCGGTCCAATATCCCGCACTGCGGCATGACCCTGGCAACGGCGTGATTCGTTCGCTCCTTGATGCGGTGGTCAGAGGAGGCACGATCCTGTTCGTTGGCCATGGCCCCGAAAGCCACGAATACGCACGGACCCAAGGCTTTGAACCCACCGATTACCTCGAGCCCGCTGACGTAGTCGCCCTCCTCGACGACAACTGGATCGTCGAGACCCACGAGACCCGTCCGCGCATCACACCAGCCGGCATCGGCTCGCCCGTCAGCCACGACACCGTTCTTCGGGCCCGCCGACGTCTCTGATACGCAGCCCCGCACGAGCGCGCATGTCGCCCTCTCCGCTGGGAGCCAAGTTGGGAGCCATTACTTGTGGAATCGTGTGGACGCCGGTGGACTTCGGCGGACCCAGAGTCCTGTAGCGCCAAGCGCAGGTGGACCGCCGTGGACGCCCATGGACGGCGCTTGGCCATCTACGGATCAGGAGGTTGGGTGTTCGAGTCGCTCCGAGCGCGCCAGGTAGAGCCGACAGGCAGGGTGATACCGTCAGCCGGATGCCGAGCGTCGACGTCAACGGGCTCGAGATCGCTTACCGACGCGCCGGCTCGGGGCCTCCGCTCGTCCTTGCCCACGGCGGGGGTTCGGACGGGCGCGAATGGCGAGCGCAGCTTGAGGGCCTGGCCGGTGAGCTCACAGTGGTCGCTTGGGACGAGCCCGGCTCAGGTGGCTCCGAAGACCCGTCGAACGACTTTGGTCTCGCCGATTATGCGGATGCTTTCGCCGGCTTGATCGAGACGCTCGACCTCGCCCCCGCGCACATAGGCGGGCTCTCCTGGGGCGGGGTGGTCGCCCAGGAGACCTACCGCCGCCACGCAGACGTAGTACGGACGCTGATCCTCTGCGACACGTACGCGGGCTGGAAGGGATCACTGCCAGCTGAGGAGGTGGAGGCGCGCCTAGCGGGCGTGCTGGAGAGCCTGGACGCTCCTGAAGACCAGTTCCGGCCCGTGATCCCGGGGCTGTTCGCCGCAGCCCCGGGTCCCGAGGTTGTCGCCGAGCTCGCCCGGATCGAGGCCGACGCTCGCCCCCAGAGCTTCCGTCGACTGGTGACTGCGATCGCCGAGTGTGACCTGCGCGACCTGCTCCCGCGGATCGCGGTGCCGACCCTCCTTATCTGGGGCGAGGAGGACGCCCGCTCTCCGGTGGTGAGCGTGGCCAAGCAGTTCCACGATGCGATCCCTGGCGCGGAGCTACGGCTGATCTCTGGCGCGGGCCACATGTCGAGCATGGAACGCCCTACCGAGTTCAACCGGGCAATCCTTGAGTTCACTCGGGCGCACGCCACGGGTGTCTTCAAGGCCGAGGCCTGAACGCGGATCCGGGCGCACTTTGCGCGGCGCCCGGATCGATTCTTTTCGGATGTTTCGGCTCAGGCTCCGAGCAGCGCCTTCTTCTGGGAGGCGAACTCCTCCTCGGTGAGCACGCCCTTCTCCTTCAAGGCTGCCAATTTGGCCAACTCGTCGGCCGTGGAGTCGGACCCTGCCACGTCCTGGATGTATTGCCGGGTCATCTTCTCCCGGGTCGCCATGTCGGCGGCAGCACGCTCCTGCATCGACCCGCCACGGGCGATCAGGTAGACGAGGGCACCCAGGAAGGGAAGGAAGATCAGGAACAGCGTCCACCCCGCCTTGGCCCAACCCCCCAGGTCCGGGCTGCGGAAGATGTCGGTGAACAGGCTGATCAACAGCCAGATCCACACAAAGAACAGGAAGAACCAGAGCATCGCCCAGAACAGGTCGAGCAAGGGCATCGTTTTTCTCCTATCTCATGCCCAGGGGCAGTTGGCGAGATTTCTCGTCAGGCTGAAACAAGGAGCGCCGGGTCGCGGCGATCTCATCTTTTTAGCCAGGAGGGGACTCTACGCGATCGGACCTCGGGTTGCGTTCGGAGGCCGGGCCAGAAGTCAGCGGTGGCCCGTAGTGGGGATCGTCCTGCCGGGGACTCAGCCGACGGAGGGCAACCGGAAGACCACCGCTCGGAGGTCGGGACGCATACGGCTCCGCTGGTGCTTGCTCGACTGTGACCTGATCTGCGCCGGCATCGGGCCCGAGATCGGACCATCCTGCTCCAGGTACTCATATGCGTGGGTGCCGCAGGCGAGCCCCTTGGAGATGATGAACCTGGCGGGTTTGCGGCAATCCATGCAGGTCGGTCGTCCCGAGCTAGTGCTTACCGTGGGGGTGGTGTTCACGTTTAGAACATCGGCAGAAACTGGCCATCTCGCGAAGGACCAGAATCATCACACACAAAGTGACTAGTCAGGAGTCGTCATGATGGAAGAGCGCCGCTATTGAACCCGGTGGCCATGAAAGTGATGGCGACGGGCAACAAGGTCGCCGCCTGGCTGTACAAGCGGAGCGGCGGTCGCGTCGGGGGGAGCGCCCGAGGTGTTCCCGTCCTCCTCCTGACGGTGCCCGGTCGAACCACCGGAACTCCGAGGACCGTTCCCGTGGCCTACTTCGATCATGAAGGCGCCTATCTGGTGGCGGCCACCGCGGGCGGCTCCAAGAGAGATCCGCAATGGATCCGCAACCTCTCGGCGGTGGATCGGGCCGAGGTCCAGGTCGGCGAGAAGAAGCATTTGGTCGACGTTCGCATCGCCGAGGGTGCAGAGCGCGATCAGTTGTGGCGCGATGTGATAATCAGCCGCGCCCCATCCTTCGCCGGATATGAGGAGAAATCGGGCCAACGCCAGATCCCGATCGCTCTCCTCACCCCGCGGGGGTGACCGCTTGGTGAAGGTCACCTGGAAGCAGGCCCTTGCCTGGAGAATGAAGCGGCATTTGCTGGACCCGGTCGGTGACACCTCGGTCCCCAACGTCGTGGCCCGCCTTTGCGGGGTGCAGGCCCAGGTGGCCTCATCCGCCGAGCTCGCGGTCCGGCTTCGTCGCTCGAAATCGAGCCCGGGGGAGGTGGGGCGCGCACTCTCCCGGGGGAGTCTGGTGAAGACATGGGCGATGCGGGGGACACTCCACTTGCTCACCCCGGAGATCGGTCCTGCCTTCCTCTCGCTGATCGCCTCCGGTCGCTCGTGGGAGCGGCCGAGCTGGCAGAAGTACTTCGGGGTGTCTCCCGACCAGATCCAAGGGCTCCGTGGAGCAACGCGTGAGGCTCTGAGCAACGGACCAATGACCAGGGAGGAGTTGATCAAGGCAGTCACCAAGACCCGAGGTCTGGGCCACATCGGTGACGCCCTCGGCTCGGGTTGGGGCACCCTGCTCAAACCGCTCGCTTGGCAGGGGGACCTCTGTTTCGGCCCCAGCAAGGGCAACCGAGTCACCTTCACCCTTCCCGAGGCGGCGAGCAAGCGGTGGCCCGGCGTCTTGACTACCGAGGAGGCGGCTCCCCTTGCCATCCTCGCTTACCTTTCCGCACACGGCCCCTCCACCGCCGACGCCTTCGGCAACTGGCTGGCCGGCGGCTGGTTCGGAAAGAGGCAGCTCCGCGCCTGGTTCGCCGAACTCGGTGATCAGTTGGCCGAGGTGGACGTCGAAGGGGAGCCCGCCTATTTGATGGCCGAGGATCTGGACGAGCTCGGGTCGACGAAACCCACGAAGACCGTGCGTCTGCTCGGGGGGTTCGATCAGTTCGTGTTGGCGCCGGGTACGGGCGACACCCATGTCGTTCTCGCAAAACGACGCCCCTCGGTGAGCAAGCAGAGCGGGTGGATCTCCCCCGTGGTGGTTTCGGGCGGCGCGGTCTCCGGCACCTGGGAGATGAGAGATAACCAGGTTGCGGTTTCCTGGTTCAAAGAGTCGCGACTCCCTCGACAACGCCTCGAGGAGGAGGTGGAAAGGCTGGGCCAGATCGTGGGGCGGTCGTTGGACATTCGAGTCGAGCGAGTCTGAATGATCCGCCCACTTCCGATGGGAAGCGGGACCGGTCGCCCTAGCCTGCCCCGGTCATGGTGGTCACCATCACCCCAGAGGTGCCCCACACCCGAGATGCCCGTGGGCTGATAGACGAGCTCGAAGAGGAGCTGGGTGGGGACATCTACCCGCCGGAGAGCCAGCACGGATACAGCATCGACAAGCTGATTACCGAAGGAGTCGCCTTTTACATGGTTCGCGTAGAGGGCGAGGCAGCCGGATGTGGTGGTGTCCAGATCTTTGGCGACTACGGCGAGCTGAAGCGGATGTACATCCGTCCCGAATTCCGGGGTCGGGGACTCGCTCGCCTGCTCGTGGATCGTCTCGCAGCTCACGCCAGGGAACAGGGTGCGCACCTCCTTCGTCTGGAGACCGGGATCTACCAGACCGATGCCATCCGCCTCTACCAGGGCATGGGCTTCTACGAGATACCTCCGTTCGGTCCCTATGTGGTCGATCCCAACAGCGTCTATTACGAACGCGAGGCCTGACCGGTCACGGCCAGACCAGGTCCACCCCGCCGCTCGTGATCAGGTCGGTGACCGCCCGCTCCAAGGCGCCGGAATGGATGTCGTCCTCGAGATACCGGCCGGGGCAGGCAGTGGCCGCGTGGTCGCCGTGTCCCGCGATCGTCGAAGGGCTGACCCCGTAGTGCTCGGAGGCCCACGCCAGGACCGCAGTCAACGACTCGATCTGGGCCGAAGTTGGCGCTTCGAGCTCGAAGTTGCCCTCCAGCATCACCTGGAAATGCCCGTCGGTGTCGTAGGTCGTCGCCGTGTCTCCCCGGTAGCGAGGGTCTCGCCCCTCGTAGACAGTGCCATCGACTCCGATCACGATGTGATAGGCCAGATCTGGCCACCCCTGCCCATCCATGTGCGAGGCCTGATGAATCCGCATGAGTGCCGACCCGCTGGCGGTCGGGCCGATCCCGGCGTGGTGGACGGTCAACCGGTCGATGGTGTGGGCCACCATGCGGCTCGTCTCGGCCGGCCGCGCTCCCCATTCCTCCCTGGCGACCACCGCGACAACCGGATGGGGGCGGGGGGGTGGCCTTGTCGCGGTGAGCCCTAGGGCGCGGGTGAGGAATGTCGCCATCTGGTCGCGTGTGACCTGACCCTGGGCACAGAATCGATCGTTCAGCGGGGGGTTGCACCCGACTGTGATCCCGGCGGCCGCGATCCGGTTGATGGCTTCCTCGAAAGCGAGGCCGTCGTCGTCGACGAAGTGGTCATCCTGGGTCGCGGGGTATCCGAAAGCCCGGGCCAGCATCGCCGCCATCTCACCCCGGCTCATTGCCTGGTCGGGGCAGAACCTATCGTTGCGTGGGGGGTTGCACCCGACAGTGATCCCGGCGGCAGCGATCCGGTTGATGGCCCCTTCGAACAGGTGCCCTTGGTCGTCATCGAACCGATCGACGGCGGCCTCCGGAAGCCCGAGCGCCCGGGCAAGGAATGCCGCCATTTGGCCCCTGGTCACCGCCCGAGCCGGGCAGAATCGGGTGTTGCCCGGCGGGTTGCACCCCGTGGTCATCCCCGCGGCGGCGATGGCTTCTATCCCACCCTCGTGGGTGTTCCCGTCGTCGTCGATGAACGTGCCACCGGGTGGGAGCACCGCGAGCAGGAGGATGAGCGTGGTGGCGAGTAGGTGCACGGGACGAGAGTGAGCCACCGAGGCTAACCCCCGTTCCACGCTCTCCTCGTCGACGACGCTTCACATCGGTGAAACAAGGGTGAAACACGATCTCGGTTGAGTCACCTCGTGGACGCCGACGTGGCCCTGATCCATTGGCCCCAGGAGCAGGCGAAGCGGGCCGAGTTCGTGGTGGCTCGTCGTCCTCGTCTGCTGCTCGTCGAGTCCGGGCCGGCACCACTGAGCGTCTCCCTCATTGAGGACTGGATCAGGATCCCGGCAACCGAGGCCGACCTCGAAGCCAGGGTCGAAACACTTCGGCGGCGGTCACAGCACCTCGCAGTTGTCGGAGACCTCTACCAGGAATTCCCGGTGCCGGTTCTCGAGGAGAGCGGCATTCTGCGCTTCGGCGCAGGATGGGTCTCGCTGTCACCACTCGAAGCCAGGTTGGTAGACGCCCTCCTGGCACGAGCTGGAGCGGTGGTGACGCGACAAACCCTGACCGAGGCCGGCTGGCCATCTGTAGACGGAGCGCGGGCCGACCCCCACCGCAACGTCCTCGACGCCCACATCCTCCGCCTCCGTCATCGGCTGCCCTCGGTGGGGTTGACGATCCGCACCGTGCGGTCTAGGGGCTATCTCTTGGAGAAGGCAGGCTCCGCCGGCCTGTAAGAAAGCCGTCATCCAACCGATCAGGACTCGTAACACCACGTTTCGAATCCCTTCACAGACCCCTCCATACGGTCTGTGCTGAGCACCACGACCCGGAAGGAGGCATGTAGATGAGACCGGTGACACGAGGCCGCAGAGCGGCATTCATCATCAACCTGATTGGACTGTTCGTCGTCCTCGCGGCAACCCCGGCGATGGCACAGGAGACAGAGGTGATCCCGGCGGGAAGTCAGGAATTGAACCTCCTCTGGATCGTGATCGGGGCAGTGCTGGTGATATTCATGCAGGCCGGATTCGCCTTGGTGGAGACCGGGTTCTCCCGAGCCAAACATGCTGCACACGTCGTCTCGACCAACTTCGCAATCTTCGGCCTCGGCTTCGTTGCCTTCTTCTTGGTGGGCTACGCCTTCATGTTCGGGGGGTTCTCCTACGTGCTCCCGGGATTCGACTTCGGCTACGACGCCGCGCTAGGCGGGCCCTTGATCGGCTCCGGGGATTGGATCTTCCTGTGGCAAGGTGGCTTCTTGCTCCAGGGAGAGCTGATTACCCCTGCCGTGCTCGGGTTCTTCCTGTACATGGTTGCCTTCATGGACACCACCGCGACCATCCCCACCGGCTCGATGGCGGAGCGTTGGAGGTGGAAGAGCTTCGTCGGTTGGGGGCTGTTCTGTGGGGCGATCTTCTACCCGTTGTTCGGTGCCTGGACTTGGGGAGGAGGTTGGCTGAACCGCTTGTGGAGCTCCATGGGCTGGGGCGTGGGATATGCCGACTTCGCGGGCTCGGGAGTGGTCCATGCCATGGGTGGGGCGGCTGCCCTGGCGGGAGCAATCGCCCTCGGGCCACGACTCGGGAAGTACAAGTCGGATGGGACGCCCAACACCATCCCAGGCCATCACATCCCTATGGCGGCACTGGGGACGTTCATCCTGCTCTTCGGATGGTTCGGTTTCAACGCGGCGTCGACCTTCGCCGCAACCGATGTCCGGTTCGCCACCGTGGCGGCCAATACAGCCATAGCTGCTGCCTTCGGTGCTGTGGCCTCCATGCTCTATTGCATGTACTTCCGGGGCCGTAGGCCCGATCCGGGGATGATGATGAACGGGATGCTTGGCGGTCTGGTGGCGATCACCGCGCCTTGTGCCTTCGTGACTCCCGGCTGGTCGGCGGTCATCGGCATCGTCGCCGGCGTGCTCGTTGTGGAGTCGATCCGCTTCATCGAGAGGCGGGGTATCGACGACGTGGTGGGTGCCATCTCGGTCCACGGTGTGTGCGGCACCTTTGGGGTTCTGGCGGTGGGCATTTTCCCCGACGGGAGCTATGGAGCCGGTTGGAACCTGGCGGTCGACTCGGCCGGCAACCCGGTCGAGTTGAAAGGACTCATCTACGGGGGCACCACCCAGATCCTGGCCCAACTGGCCGGCGTCGTCGTGATCTGGACGGTCATGTTCGGGCTGGCTTATGCGTTCTTCAAGATCCAGGACCGGATCACCAAGGGCGGAATTCGCCTCTCCGAGACTGCAGAGCGGTTGGGCATCGACCAACCGGAGATGGGGGTTCATGCCTATCCGGACTTCCTCGACATCGAATACGTCGACGTCAAGGTGGTCGACAAGGGCAAAGAACCTGTTGGGATCGGCTGACCTGGTCTGAATCGGTGCCAGGGCGGGAAGGGAGGGTGGGTCGTGCCTCACCCTCTCTTCCCCGCTTTTGACTCAGGTCTCTTTCCGCCAGAGCCGATCTTCTAAAGCATGGTGTGGTTCACCGCGCTCGTGGTGGGGTTGGTGTTGGCGGTGTTGCCTCCTGGGGGGTCGTTTGTCGATGACGATGGGAATGTTCATGAGGGTGGGATCGAGGCGATTGCGGCGGAGGGGATAACCCGGGGTTGTAGCCCTCCGGTGAATGACCGTTACTGCCCGGATCGGTCGGTGACCCGGGGGGAGATGGCGGTGTTCTTGTCCCGGGCTTTGGGGTTGGCGGCTCCGAGCCGGGATTACTTCTCCGATGATGAGGGTCATGTTTTCGAGGGGGGGATCAACCGTTTGGCGGCGGCGGGGATCACCCAGGGGTGTAATCCTCCGGCGAACAGTCGGTTCTGCCCGGATCGGGCGATGACCCGGGGGGAGATGGCGGCCATGTTGACCCGGGCGTTCGGGTATCCGGTGTCGTCGGTGAACCGGTTCTCCGATGACAACGGGCATGTGTTCGAGGGGGCGATCAACCGGTTGGCGGCGGCGGGAGTGACCACAGGGTGTAACCCTCCGGCGAATACCAGGTTCTGTCCCGACCAGCAGATCAAACGGGACCAGATGGCCACGTTCCTCACCCGAGCCCTCCACCTCACCCCCAACAAACCCCCAGCCCGCTGCCCGATCCTTCCCGCCGACGACATCTGGAACACCAGGATCGACTCGCTCCCGGTCCATGCCCGATCGGCGCAATATGTCGCCACCATCGGGTCGTCGGCGACGATGCACGCCGATTTCGGTTCCGGGGTTTGGCCTCCGGGATCGACCAGTCCGATCGGGATCCCCTATATCGAGATTCCGGAGGGAACCCCTGGGGTGACGATCCAGTACACCGCCTACGGAGACGAATCCGACCCCGGCCCGTTCCCTATTCCGCTCTCGACGCCGGTCGAGGGAGGGCCTGATGCCGATGGCGATCGGCATGTCATCGTCGTCGACCGCTTCCGCTGCGAGCTCTTCGAGCTGTTCTACGCCTTCCCCGGCCCCGGCAATCGCTGGCGGGCGGCTTCCGGAGCGCGCTACGAGCTCGACTCGTCCGATCTCCGTCCCAACGGTTGGACCTCCGCCGACGCCGCAGGTCTCCCCATCTTCCCGGGCCTGGTCAGGTATCCGGAGGTGGCGTCGGGACGGATCACTCACGCGATCCGATTCACCGCACCGGAGACCCGAGCAGCCCACGTGTGGCCGGCTCGTCACCACGCCTCGGACAACACCGGCGTCGAATATCCCTCGATGGGTCAGCGATTCCGACTCAAGGCCAGCTTCGACATCTCGGGGTTCTCCCCACAGGTCCGTGTGATCCTCCGTGCGATGAAGGAGTACGGGCTGGTACTGGCCGACAACGGATCGCCCTGGTACGTCTCAGGTGCGCCTGATTCCCGCTGGGACAACGACGCCCTCCATGAGCTGCATGAGATCCCGGGGTCGGCCTTCGAGGCCGTGGACGTCTCGTCGCTGATGGTCGACCCCAACTCGGGCCGCACCCAGCCCTGACCTGCGCCATGGGTAGGTTTCGCTGTTATGACGCGCCGGACCTGGTTGCCATTGGTCTCCCTGGTGCTCGTTAGCGCGTGCGGGCTGACTGGGTCGGGAGACATCGTCACCGAGGAGCGGACCCCCGGTGAGTTCGACCGGATCGAGGTCTCCGGCGGGATCGACCTCAGGCTGACAGTCGGGACTCGCGCCCTCAACGGTGTGTTTGTCACCTACGACGACAACCTCATCGCCCGCATCCAGACTGAAGTCGACGGTGACACGCTCCGCATTTACAACGAAGGCTCGTACAACACCCTCGGTGGCGGGGAGCGATTCGTCGAGGTGACGGTCGGCGGTCTCCTCGGCCTCGAGGCCTCGGGGGGATCGAGTGTGATCGGCCAGGGTGAGACCACCACGCTCGAGGTCGCGGCCAGCGGGGGAGCGGACCTGGACCTGGCGACTCTCATTGTGGAAGAGATGGGCCTTCAGGCATCCGGCGGTGCGAGTGTCAATGTCAACGTGACCGATGCCATCACCGGTGAGGCCTCGGGCGGCGCCGATGTCATCGTCGACGGTGACCCGCCGCAGCAAAGCATCGAGACCAGCGGTGGCGCCGAGGTCTCAAACGGTTGACCACCGGAGAATCTTCATTCCGCGAAATGCCGACCACGGTTTCGGAGAGCTGGCACTCCTTCTTCGAGTCGGTTCCCGACCCCTCGACCCAACCATCGCTTCCCGACCCTGATGACCTCGAGGCGTGGCGCGAGCGAAATCGAGTACTGGAAGCGGAACGGTTAGCAATGGGGTATGGCGACCCGGGACCAGGGGTCGAGGTCATCGAGTCGGAGTTGGGGGGTGTCCCGGTGCTGGAGGTGCGTCCCGACGGTTGGGAGGAAGATGGACGTGCCGTTCTCTACGCCCACGGGGGCGGGTACGTGGCTTTCACCTCGCGGTCGACGATCGGGAAGGCAGCCCTGGTGGCCAGGGCATCGGGTCTCCGTGTGTTGTCCATCGACTACACGCTCGCTCCGTTCTCCCGATGGGAGGCGACCACCGATCAGGTCCTGGCGGTGTTCGGCGCCGTGGTCGAAGCAGGGATCCCGATGGAAAAACTTGCGATCTACGGCGAGTCGGCCGGCGGCTCGCTGGTGGCCGGGTCAGTGCTCAAAATGCGCGATCGCGGCTTGGGGATGCCTGCCGCTCTCGTCATGTGGTCGCCATGGTCCGACATCAGCAATGTCGGCGACACCTATCGCACGCTGGCCCACGTCGAGGGGAGCTATGTGTACGAGCTCCACCTCCAGCCCGCAGCCAACGCGTACGCCGACCCGACGGACCACATCCATCCCTATGTCTCACCGGTATACGGCGATTACACGCAGGGGTTCCCACCGACGCTGATCCAGGGCGGCACCCGGGAGATCTTCCTCAGCAACTTCGTTCGTCACTACCGGGCTCTGGATGACGCCGGGATCGAGGTCGAGCTCGACCTCTACGAGGGGATGCCCCACGTCTTTCAGGGCAAGCTCCCCGACTCCGTCGAATCGAAGACGGCGGTTCGAAAGACCGTGGAGTGGATCACGACGAGGCTGAGTTGAGCGCCTCATTGGCGAACTCCGCCATCGAGTAGAAGCGGTGGTCGGGGACGGGCAATTCATCGACCCGGGCGGTCGCTCCCCACCTGCCGCCCTCCGACAACCGCTGCCGGTCGATCCAAACGGTGGCCAGGCCCATCCCCCGGGCGGGAATGTGATCGTGGAACAGGCTCTGGGCTACGTGGAGCAGATCATCGGCGCCGACACCGAAATCCCTGTCGAGATGCTCCAGGAGGTATTCGAAGTTGCGCCGGTTCGGCTTGTAGGAGCCGATGTCCTCGGCGGTGTACACCGCGTCGAATTCGATTCCCAGGGCCCTCTGTGAGGCGGCGAACCCGGCGCGATCCACGTTGGACAGGATCACCATCCGGTAATCCTCGGCTAACGCGGCAAGTGCGAGGGAACTGTCGTCGAAGGCGGGCCATGCCGGAACCGATGATCCGAATGCCTCGTCCAAATCACGGTTTGTCTCCAGCCCGAGTTGGGCCGCGAGGTCGCGGTGAACCCTGTTGAGGATCCCGGGATACGCCAACGTCGGGTTCCTCGCCTCCTGATCGCTCTCGGAGAGGGCGAAGACCCCGAGAACCCGTGACCGATCCAGGTCGGGTTGCCCGTTGGCGACCAGCAGCGGCTGCAAAGCCTCCCAAATCCCGGTCTCCCAATCGATGAGAGTCCCGTAGCAATCGAAGCTGAGAACCTGGTAGTCGGGTATCGGCCTGGTCACTGTCGCTCAGATAAGCCGACCGGCGTGCTCATAGAGCGGCACTCCGTCGATGCAGCGTTGTGGGCCGAGGCGACCGAGGTCGAGGGCGTGGGTCAGCCCGAGGATGGACTCCGCGAGGTATCGCCCGATGGCCGGGGCCTGCTGGAAGCCGTGACCGGAGAAACCTGATGCGACGAACAGGCCGGCGAGCGTCGGCCATTCGCCGATGATCGCATTGCCGTCGAGGGTGTTGACGTCGTAGAGCCCCGCCCAACTCCTTCCGACATGTAGCTGGTCGAAGGCAGGCAGGTGTTCGACGAGCTCTGGCCATATCAGGTCGGTGAAACGACCCTGGCCGGCGGGTGTGAAATCGAAGCCAACCGGGTCTTCGGGTCGGGACCATGCGATGAGCCAGGTGGTGTCGGATTCGGGGAGGGCGTAGACACCCGAGGGCAGGAAGACGCTTGGCATCCCGGGGGCGGGGACGGTGGTCGACACCACATACACGGTCCGCATCACCGGGATCACCGGAAGGTCGACCCCGATCTCCTTGGCGAGGGCGGGCGCCCAGGCCCCGGCGCTGTTGACGACCGCGGTCGACTCCATCACGGTCCCATCGCCGAGCTTCACACCGCGCATCTCGTTCCCGTCGGCGATCAGCTCGGTGACCTCGGATTCGATGAACTCGGCGCCTAGCTCCGCCGCCTTTGCCCGATACCCGCGGAGAATCGCACTTGGATCAACCGAGCCGTCCCTCGGCCCCAGGGTCCCGCCGACCATCGTCTCCGACCCGTAGCCCGAGAACCGACGTTCGATTTCGGCGATCTCCAGCCAATCGACCTCGCAGCCCAGATCGCGTTGCAACTCCATCCCGGCGAGCGCCGCCGCCCGGTTGGCTTCGTCGACGAGGAACAGGTTGCCTTGCTGCCGGGCGCCGACTTCAGGTCTGAAGCTCGGTGTCGCCATGTCGTCGGCGAACGTCTCCAGCACCTCCATGGTGTGTTGGGAGATCCGGATGTTCTCCTCGAGGTTGAATTGGATGCGGACGTTGCCGTCCGAGAGGACCGTCGAGGCGAAGCGGTATCCGGGGTCTCTCTCGATGACTGCAACTCGTTGCCGGGGATGGGCGCGGAGCAGGTGAAAAGCCGTCGAGCATCCCATGATCCCCCCGCCGACCACGATCACGTCGAATTGGCGGCTGCCTTCAGTCACAGGGGAGACTCAGCTGATTCAGACCTCGGCGGCTACCGGCTCGGTTGAGGAACCGCCGACGGAGGCCTCACGCTTCGAATAGGCGATCGAGATCAGGAGGACAACCAGCGAGACTCCGGCGATGACGAGGCGGGCAGTGGTGTTGTCCCGGAGGGCGATCACCGCCGGCAGCACCAGCAAAGACACCAGGTTCATCACTTTGATCAACGGGTTGAGGGCCGGCCCGGCGGTGTCCTTGAAAGGATCACCGACCGTGTCGCCGATGACCGCCGCCTTGTGGCTCTCCGACCCCTTGCCACCGTAATGGCCGTCCTCGATGTACTTCTTGGCGTTGTCCCACGCCCCACCCGAGTTGGAGAGGAAGTTGGCCATCAACTGCCCGGTGAGGATGGCAGCGGCGAGGAACCCACCCAGCGCCAGGTATCCGATCCCGAAGCCGACGATCACGGGAGTCAGCACCGCGAGTAGTGCCGGGGTGGTCAGCTCCCGCAGTGAGGCCTTGGTGCAGATGTCGATCACCGGCCCGTAGTCGGGTCGGCGAAGTCCGGCCATGATCTTGCCGTCGGCGAACTGACGCCTGACCTCCTCGACCACGACTCCGGCAGTGCGCCCGACGGCTCTGATGGCGAGGGCGGAGAACAGGAACGCAACGGACCCTCCGATGAGGAGGCCGATGAAGGTAGAGGGGTCGGCGACGTTGATCGAGGTCTCCGGTGCCTGGAACACCTCAGAGCCTTCGAGGCCCAGCCCGAGCTCACCGCCGATGGTCTCGATGAAGGATGCGAAGAGGGCGACGGCAGCAATCACCGCGGAGCCGATGGCAAAACCCTTGGTCACCGCCTTTGTGGTGTTGCCCACCGCATCCAGGCTGACCATGACCTTCTGGGCGTCGCCGTGGAACTCCCCAGACATCTCGGCGATACCGGCTGCGTTGTCGGCGACCGGGCCAAAGGTGTCCTCGGAGACGATGACACCGGTAGTGGCCAGCATTCCCATTCCGGTCAGAGCCACCAGATAGAGCGAGAACTGGATGTTGCCGTCCCCGAGGCCGATGGCCACTGCTATGGCGCCGGCGATGGCGACGATGGCCCACACCGACGACTCCAAGCCGGCGGAGACCCCGGAGAGGATCGTCGTCGCCGGTCCTGTCCTGGTGGCATCGGCGATCTCCTGAACCGGCTTGTCCTCGGTGGAGGTGAAATACTCGGTGAGCCGGCTCACCACCTGGGCGAGGACCAGGCCGGCCACGACCGCGGCCAGGACTCGCCAGCCCTCACCACCGTTCTCGTTTCCCACGTAGAAGAAGGCGACCGCGGCGGTCCCGAGCACGGTGAGGATCCCAGCGGTCAAGAAGCCGCGGTTGATCGGCGCCAGTGCCGAGGTGTCCTTCTCGGTCGCCCGGACCCGGAAGACGCCGACAATCGATGCCAGGACGCCGATGGCACGGACGATCACCGGGAAGACCAGGCCCAAGGCCGGGTTGGCCCCAATCGAGGCGAAAGCCGCGACCCCCAAGATGATGGAAGCCACCAGAGTCACCTCGTAGGACTCGAAAAGGTCGGCGGCCATCCCCGCGCAGTCCCCAACGTTGTCCCCCACGTTGTCGGCGATGGTGGCCGGGTTGCGGGGGTCGTCCTCTGGGATTCCCTGCTCGATCTTGCCCACGAGATCGGCCCCGACATCCGCCGCTTTGGTGAAGATGCCGCCACCCACTCGCATGAAGAGGGCGATCAGCGATCCGCCGAATCCGAACCCGATCAGGATCGCCGAGGAGGTGTTCTGGAAGATCATGATGATCGCGGTCGCACCGAGCAGGCCGAGGCCGACCGTGAACATCCCGGCCACGCCACCGGTCCGGAATGCGATTCCGAGGGCCGCCGGGAGCGACCCGCTTCGGGCTGCAGCCGCGGTGCGGACATTCCCTTGAACCGCGAGACGCATCCCGATGAACCCGGTCAAACCCGACATGATGCACCCGGCAACGAACGCGACAGTCCGGGAGCTTCCCGACTGGAAGAAGCTGAGCGCCTCGGACCCGTCGGCTTTCATCACCTCGGTCGAGGTGAGAAAGACCACGGCGATGAGAGGGATCAAGATCAGCGCGATCGTCCGGAACTGCCTCTTCAGATAGGCCATCGCCCCTTCCTGGATTGCGCCCGCAATCTCCTGCATCTTCTCGGTGCCTTGGTCGGCGCGGCGAACACCACGCGCCAGCAGGAGACCGACGAGGATCGCCAGCAGCGAAGTCGCCAGGGCAAACACCAGCCAGATCCATTCGGTGGTGCCGAGGGTGAACTCCTGGTAGCCGCCTTCGGCGGCGAGGACGACGGGCACTGTCACGGTCCTTTCAGTCGCAGACGCGGATCATCGGTGGTACAGGTCGAAACCCGTTGCGCCGGCCGGAAAATCGGTTTCCGGGAGCCTCGATACCCACAACGGACGGCGAATCTACCCGCTCGGCTTTCTCAGTAGGAAATCCGTCGTTCCTGTGTTCGTTCATCTGCACATGCTCAGAGATGAGTGGCCAACATCGAGATCGCAAGGAGGGGCACGGCGATGGAGAGAAGGCGAAGCGGGCGTTCCCAGGTGCCGAGGAGGTCGGAACGCTCCCATCCTGTGACCTCCAAACGTTCGTCGGTGCGCCGCAACCGCCTTGCCGGTGTGCTCAGCTCACGCTGCACCCGACTCAGCATCGTGGCCGTGGCCGCGATGAGCAGTGCACCCCAGGAGAGGCTGAGCGTCTGCGACCAATAGCCGACCAGGGCCGGGAATGCCCCCCAGGCGACCGCGAATCCCCAGTTGGAGTGGAGGATCGGGGACCATTCCAGGGCGTAACCCGCGGCCAGCAGGACCCCGACAGCCGCCCAGGCCAGGACCAGCGGGTCGACGACGAACGCTCCTACGACGCCGACCGCCGCACCGGCGACTACCCCTCCGATTCCCACAGCCCAGAGCGCGCGATCGCTGAGCCCGGTACGGAGCGGGCGGTCATGGGCCTCGTCGAGTGCATGTGCTCCGATGCCGAGCCCGAAGAAGAAGGCGAGGAGGGCACCGGCGAGGATCATCCAGTCCAGGTCCGGTGCCAATGCTGCGCCCAGAGCGACATATGAGATGTGCCACAGGGTGTAGGGAGGGTGGAGCAGGGTGACCAGGTCGCGCCATGAGGACCCGGAGCGGGCATAGAAGGCTCGCTCGGTCATGTCCGCCTCCCCCATATCAAGAACCCGCCGCCGAGAGACATCGAGCGCCATCGAACGTCGTCGAGACCGACCCGCCCCCAGATCGCGGCCAGCTGTTCAGGGGTGCGTCCGGACCAGAATCGGTCGATGCTGGGCCCGAGGAATCGGCCAACCTCCCACCATCCATGGCCGATGGCCGCCCCGGCTAGTGGAAGCCCGAGCCGCGTGTAGAGCCACCACAACGGCCCCCATAGCCCGCGTGGGCGTCCGAAGTCGAGGGCGGCGACGACGCCGCCGGGTCGCACCACCCTCGCAAGTTCGGCTATCGCACCTGGGAGGTCCTCAACGTATCGGAGCAGGTACCCGGAGGTGACCCCGTCCACAGATCCGTCGGGGAGCGGGAGTTGCTCCGCCGTCGCCAGGACTCGAAGGCCACCCGGTTCGTCGAATCGAGCCAACATGTCGGGGCACTGATCCAGCGCAACTACCCGATGGCCCGCGGCGCGTAGCGACCTGGAGATCGATCCGGTTCCGGCAGCGACGTCGAGAACCAGAGAGCCCGGCTGAAGCCCAAGGCCCAGCACCAATGCCTGCCGCCAACGTCGGTCCTGGCCAAGGCTGAGAGTCGCTGCCCAGCGCTCGTAATCAACCGCGATCGGATGAAAGAGGCGTGAAGCGACCCTGGGTGGCGATGTCACGGGTCGAAGGTACCGATGATCCTCGCCCCGCGGGTGTGCCACGCTTTAGGAAACGGTCACCCCGGTCGACATTCCCTCTTCGAAATGATCGATCACGTTCCCGTCATCATCCTGGGCCACGATCCGGCAGGTGAACGAATAGTCGCCCGGGCCCATATCGACGGATAGCGAGGTGGTCTCGCCTGGGGCGACCACGTCACCCGCCGAGACGACATGGCCGCCGGAGTCGGTGATGACCAGCGTGTGGGGATACTCCCCTCCGTTCGTCACCGTCAGGACGACAGTCCCCGCCTGGAGCGTGGTCACGCCGGGATCGAGCCCGAATTCGTAGAGCTCCACGTCGGTGGAGGAGGCGGCCACCGTCTGGCAGGCTGCGAGCGCGAGTAGGAGGAGGGCGAGCCTTCTCACGCCGTCACCACCACTTCGCGCACGTTGACCACCGGGAGGGCGAGGGTGAACGTGGTGCCTTCCGACGAGGTCCACACCATGAGCGAAGCGCTCATCGCCTCGGTCATCAGCTTTGCCATGTAGAGCCCGAGCCCGGTGCCAGAGCTGCGACTGTCCTTTTCGAACTTCTCGAAGGCGCGGGGCAGGAACTCTTCCCGGATTCCGGGCCCGTCGTCGGAGACCGATATGTAGATCGCCGGGTCAGGCGGGGAACCGACAGTGATCAGCGACTCGTGGATCTCCGCGGTGCTGCAGTGAATTCGAACATTGCGCGCCCCATGGGTGAAGGCGTTGTCCGCAAGTGACGAGCACAGGTTGCGCAAGGTCTGCAGGTCGGTCATCACCACCGGCTCGTCACCGTCGCCGTGGCAATCGGACCCATGGCTCGAGATCACCTTGGCGTGAGAAATGGCCACTGCCTCGCATACCTCGGAAAACGGCACTCGCTGCGGGCTGAAGGAGAGCCCACGGTTCTCCACCCTGGCGACGGCCAACAGCTGGTCGATCATTGACTGCAGCCTTCGCCCGTCGTGAACCAATGCCTCCAGGATCTCGTCCCTGTCCACGCTGTCGTGGTCGCTCATCATCAGCAGCTCGGCTCCGGTGACGACGCTGGTGAGGGGGGTCCTCAACTCGTGGTTGATCATCAGCACGAACTCGGCGCGGATCCGGTTCTTCTCCTCGGCGAGAGCAAGCGCCGCCTCGGCGCTGCGTCGGGCAATCTCCAGCTCCGAGTTGTGGGTCTGCAGCGATTCGGACTCCTTGCGTAGGAAATCCGATTCGAGAGCCATTTCCCGGTAACGCTGGATCGAGTGGGATCTTCCGATCATGACCAAGAGTGTGGCGAGGGCGAACAACACCGCACCCACCGCCATTTGAATTGTCGGGGTCTGGATGCCGAGCGCCCCGGATCGACGCGAGAGGAGTGCCGAGATGTCGTACTCCATGAGCAGCGCCGTGCCGTCGTCGTCGGGCAGCAATGCCATGTAGACCACTTCGCCCGCGTCCCATTCCGTGACGCCGTCGATGTCCACCGGCTGGTCGACCGGAGCGGCAACGGCCGCGAATCGACCTGAGGTCAGGGCATATAGGAGCACAGGGTTCTCAACTGAAGAGCCGACGGATGGGTCCGACGTGGCCGCTGTGATCGTCCCCCCGGCATCGACAAGGGCCACGCTTTCGATATCGAGCGAGTTGCGAAGCCGGCGCACTGCGTCCGCTTCGGAGTCTCCATCGTCGATCCATGCCTCGATCTGGTTCAGGCCTGTCCGCGCCTCGTCATAGAAGAGCTGCCCCTCACCAATTGGTCGAGTCGCCTCACGCTGATATGCGACGGCAGCTATGACCAGCACGATCGAGATGACCCCGAAAACCGCGGTCAACGCGATCCACCATCGGGACGGGCGCGTCCCATGCGAGCTGCGTGGCGCCATGGGGAGAAAATCGGCGCTTGGGCACCATCTCTTGAGTCAGGAACCGCCCGGGTGGGCCCTCATGTGCGCTGGGTGGAGGTGTGCCAATCGACAAAACGCCCCATCCGCCGGTAGAAATCGATCTGCGGCTCTCGATGCAGCAGACCGTGCGCTTCGGCCGGGTAGCTGACGAATTCGAATTGCTTGCCGTGGAGCTGAAGCGCTTCCAGCAGCTCCTCGGCCTGCTTGTAATGGGTCCGCGGGTCTTTCTCCCCGTGGACGAAGAGGAGAGGAACCTCGATATTGGCCACGTCGAAGATCGGTGAGGCGGCTCGATAGGCCTCGGGTTCGTCCTCCGGGTGCCCAAGGAGCCTGAGGAACTCGTCGTGCCCGACCACGTCGGTCTGTTCCCACGAAGTGAACATGTTGTAGTCGCCGTACTTGGCGACACCGCACACAAACGGATTGTCGGCTCGGCAGAGGGCGGCCACGGTGAGATAGGCCCCGTAAGAGGCCCCGAAGATGACAATCCGGCGGGGGTCGACCCAGTCGAGGCTCGCCAGGTACCGGGCGGCGGCGATGCAATCGTCGGTGTCAGCAACCCCGAGTCGGCGATGGTTGGCCCTTTCGAACCCGAGACCGTACGTGGTGGATCCCCGGAAGTTGATCCCCATCCATCCATATCCCTTCTCGATGAAGTGTTGAGCATGGCCGTCCCATTCTTCGCCATAGAAGGAGGTAGGCCCCCCGTGGGCGTAGAGGATCACTGGAGCCGGGGTCCTGGCGTTCGCCGGTCGTGTTATGAAGCCTTCGATCTCGAGGCCGTCCAGCGATCGGAATGTGACTCGGTCGAATCCGGCCGGCTCGACAGACGCCAACCCCTGCGGCGTCCCGTCGAGCAGAGTCCGATGCCTGCCGTCCGCGTCGAGATGAACCAGGCGGGGCGAGGTCTCCCACGACTCGTGGGCGGCGATGATCCCGTCGCGAATTGCAACCGGCTCGCTCCAAACCCCGCCGCGAGCGATGACCGTGATCTCGCCGTGGAGATCGACCCTCACCAGATCGATCGCACCCCGGTTGGCAGCGGTGGCAACGAGGAAGGTCCCGTCGAAGGACCATGTGGGGGAGCCGAGGTCGAAGTCACCCTCGGCGAGGAGGCGATGCTCGCCGGTCTCGAGATCGGCGAGAAAGAGGGCTGACCGATCCTCGGTCTCCCGGAGGTATGCAACCCGGCTGCCATGGGCTCGCGCCGAGTGGGCGCGGCGATCGGGGTGGCCAACGATCACCTTCCATGTTCCATCGGGCTCGACCTGGACGATGTCGGAACGATTCATGTCCGAGTTGGGGTAATAGGTGGTGAGAAACGTCCCGTTGTCGGTGACGATCGGGTCAGTCACCTGGCCTTCTTCGGGCCCAACCATCTCCTGTTGCGTCCCGTCCGCATCCACGATTGCGAGTCGAGACCGAAGGCCGACCTCGGCGATGATCACCATTCGGCTGTTGTCGACCCACGTGCCAAGCGACCCTTTGATCAGGTTGAGATCCGGTCCGGCGTCCGCGTCGACGACACGGACCCCACCTTCGTCGGCATAGGCCAACCTGGAGCCATCAGGGGAGAAGACCGGTGCTGCGTCGTCCCAATAGGCAGTCGGTGCCCGACCCCTGCTGATCCGCTGCCGGTTGCCGTCGATATCGATGGACCACACATCGAAGGTCCCGTCCAGGTCGAGCACGAAGGCAACGCTCGAGCCATCCGGCGAGGCAGCCAGGTCATGAGGGCGAGCCATGGCCCAGATCGCCTCGAGACCCCACCGCTCGGGCCTTTCGGATCCGGTCAGCTCCTTGCTCGGCTCGCCGCCGAGCACCTCACGGCCTATCCAGATCGCATCGGACACCTGCCCCTCCTCAGGTCTCGAAGGCGGACAAGATAGCCATCACGTCCTGGCCCAACGACTCGAGGTGATAGCCGCCTTCCTGGATGAGGACCGTGGGGAGGCCGAGCGAGACGATGGCATGGCCCGCCATCGCGAAACCTTGGTTGGTCACCCGGAGCGGGCTCTCGGGATCGGACGCACCTGCATCAACGCCCAGGGAGACCACCAGGACCTCGGCGCCCAGCCCGTCCACCCACTCGCAAGCCCGAGCCAGGTTGTCGGTGAACACGCCATCGCCCGAACCGGGGGCCATCGGCAGGTTGAGGTTGGCGCCTCGGCCCGGTCCCAGACCGATCTCGTCGTCGAACCCGCACCAGTGGGGGAACCAGCCCGCTCCGGGATCGACATGTGTCGACACGTAGGCGACCTCGGATCGCTCGTAGAAGATCTCCTGGGTCCCGTTCCCATGATGGGCGTCGATGTCGAGGATGGCCACTCGCTCCACCCCATTCCGGATCAGCCACTGCGCGGACACCGCGGCACTGTTCAGGTAGCAGGATCCGCCGAAATACCTGCTCCCGGCATGGTGCCCCGGTGGCCTGACCGGCGCATAGGCGGCACGGGCGCCGGCGCGGACCAGGCCTGCCGCGGTGAGGGCGCCGTCGACCGCGGCGCGGGCGCCCTGGTAGGTCCCGGGACCGATGACTGTTGCGGTGTCCATGCAATACACGCCGGCCATGGCCGCCCGGCTCGTTGGCAGTCGCACCGGGTAATGACGCACCGCCGCCGGGTGGGGAAAGGCATAGGCCACCACCCGGTCGACGCCGGGGTCCTCGTGGTACCCGGCCTCGATCCACCGGGCATGAGCCGTCTCCAGGTAGTCGATCATCCCTTTGTCGTGCACTGCCTCGATATCACGCCGATCCTGGGCCTCGGCCTCGACGATCGGGACGCCGTGCTCCTCCAACGCACCCTTGAGAATCAGAGCCCGATCGGCTTCCTCGTCGCCGGGCAGTCGGGCACCGACCCACACCAGCCAGTTGGCGTCGTGGGCCAGATAGCCCTCAGACCACACAGCGGTGAGCGTCAAGGCAGTGCTTCCAGGGAGAGGCTGAGCCGGTCGACTATCAAGTCGACCTCATCATCGAGGAGTGTGAGCGGAGGGCCGATAAGCAGGAAATCACCGTTGGTGCCGTCGGCATTCCCGATGGAGGGATAGAGGAGCAGCCCGTTCTCCTTTGCCCGGCCAACGATTCTCTCCGCCACCCGCTCCGACCTCTGGTACGGGCTCTTGCTTGCCCGGTCCGCGACCAACTCGACGCACGCGAAGAGCCCCTTCCCCCGAACGTCACCCACCCGGGGGTGGTCGCCGATGGCTCGCCGCAGTCCTTGGAGGAGGCGTTCCCCCTGAGTGCGTGACCTGTCGATCAATCGAAGGCTTTTGATACGGTCGAGAACCGCCAGCCCTACAGCCGCCCCCACCGGGTGATGGGACCAGGTGAAACCGTGGATGAGGCCACCACCCTCGCTGATGGTGTCGTGGACTCCTCCGGAGCTCACCGCCAGACCAATCGGCCAGTAACCGCTGGAAGCACCTTTTCCCGCCACCAGGAGGTCCGGCTCGAGGTCGTAGTGATCACTGGCGAACCATTCACCGGTCCTCCCGAAGCCGGTCATCACCTCGTCGGCGATGATGAGGACCCCGTGGCGACGGCAGATATCGGCAATCATGGCCCAGTAGCCATCTGGTGGAAGCGCGGCTCCACTGGCGGCGCCTCCTATCGGCTCCACCACGAAGGCGGCGACCCGATGGGGCCCGACCTCATGGATCGTCGACTCCAAGGCGGCGGCATGCCACGCCGCACACTCCTGGGGATGATCGGGGTTCGGGCACCGGTATTCGCCGACACCAGGCACCCGTACCGTTTGACCGAGCCAGGGGAGATAGGGACTGCGCAACGCCTCACGCCCCGACACGTCGAGGGCGCCCCGGGTGTTGCCGTGATACGAAGAGCCGCGAGCGATGATCACCGAGCGCTCGGGACGTCCCGCGGCGAGGTGATAGGCCCGCGCCATCTTGAGAGCGGTTTCCATCGCTTCCGAGCCCCCGGACACCGGGTAGACCCTCGCCTCTCCCATCGGCACCAATGCGACGACCTCGGCGGCGTATGCCTCCATCGCATCGGTGGTGAAGGCCGAGCCATGGACGTAGGACAGTTTCGCCATCTGTGCTGAGACCGCCTCGGCGATGCCTGCATCGCCGTGTCCGATCCCGACGACGATCGCCCCACCGGCCGCGTCCAGGTATTGCTTTCCGTCGCGGTCGGTAATCCAGGCACCACTGGCGGAGACAGCCGTCGGCAATCCCACGCCGCGGGAAAACACCGAGCTCATCGTGGCTGGGGCGGGATCATCGGGTTGGGCACGATAGGCCCCGAGGTACCGTGCCGATCCGAAAGGTGGTGACGAAGTGGCCAGGCTCAGGGATATCGGTGCCGGTATCGGCACCCTCCGAACGGGCCAAACCAATGGCATCACCGACGTGCCCGGAGTCCTCGTCGGGCATCAAACGGTTGTCCGCGATGAGCCCTCTGTGATCCGCACCGGGGTCACCATGGTCGTCCCCCGTGAAGGAGGGATTTGGACCGATTACGCATACGCCGGCTCATTCGTCTTCAACGGAAATGGTGAGATGACCGGGCTCCCCTGGGTCGAGGAATCGGGCATGCTCGGCTCTCCGATCGGCTTGACCAGCACTTTCCAGGTGGGTCTGGTCCGCGACTTCCTTGCCAAGGAGTCGGTCAGGGTCGGGGTCGTCGACGACTTCATGCTCCCGGTGGTCGGCGAGACCTGGGACGGCTGGCTCAGTGACGGCGCGGCCTTCCCCCTCACCGACGGCGACGCCGAGCAAGCTCTCCGGTCGGCGGCAGGCGACGTGGTGGTCGAGGGTGCCGTTGGTGGCGGCACCGGGATGATCTGTCACGAGTTCAAGTCAGGGATCGGGACCTCTTCGCGGGTTGTCGACCTCTTGGGGCGCGAGTACACGGTCGGGATCCTGGTCCAGTCCAACTACGGGAGCAGGGAAGACCTGCGCATACGGGGGATTCCGGTCGGACGGTTGATCGACACCGCGATGGTCCCGTCTCCCTGGGATGAGGCCCCAGCCGGGGGCTCGATCATCGCGATCATCGCAACCGATGCTCCGCTCCTCCCCGGCCAGTGCAAGAGGTTGGCGAGGCGGGCCACCGTCGGGCTGGCCCGCACCGGGGGTTACGGTCACGATTCGAGCGGGGACATGTTCCTGGCGTTCTCGACGGGCAACCACCTGGAAGAGCGGCCGGGCAGGTTGCGGGAGGTCAGTTCGCTGCCAAACGAGTCGATGGACCCGTTGATCCATGCCGTCGCCGACGCCACCGAAGAGTCGATCGTGAATGCCCTGCTCGCCGCGGAGACGATGACCGGGCATTTGGGTCGGGTCGCCCACGCCATTCCGCTGGAGCGAGTACGGGAGATCCTGGGCAGCGCGACCCTGCCCTGATCAACCGATCGGTTCAGGCGGATTGGTCTTCGGCCGCCGTCGAGGTCGGCAGATGGCTGGGGAGCCGGGCACGGAATGTGGTCCCGTCGGCACCGGTCTCGAAGTCGAGCTGTCCCCCGTGGCGGGCCACGATGGAGTGCACGGTGGCCAGGCCGAGGCCGGTTCCCTGCCCCGGCTCCTTGGTGGTGAAGAACGGGTCGAAGATCCTCGAGGCGACTTCGTCAGGTATCCCGGAGCCGGTGTCGCCGATGGTGACCACGACCCCGTCACCATCTCCCTTGGCGGTGATCCTCAAGGTGCCTGCCCCACCCATTGCGAATATGGCGTTGTCGATCAGGTTGATCCATACCTGACTCAACTCTGCCCCATATGCCTCGATGGAGGGCAGGTCCGGGTCGTAGTCCTTTTCCAGCTTGGTCCCCGTCTTCAACTTGTGCTTGACGAGAACCAGCGCATTGTCGATCGACGCCCTCACATCAACCGACTGCACCGAGCCCTGGTCGAGGTAGGAGAACTCCTTGACCGCCTGGATCAGCTCCGAGACCCGATCGGCCCCGATCTTCACCTCCTTGGAGACCTGGATCCCCAGAAGCCGGAGCCCCAGCCAGCGGAGGAGATCGGCGCGGCTCTCGGGATCGGTGCCTCCTGCAACCTCGGCTAGAGACTCCGCTGTCCACCCGGCGTCGAGCAGTGGCGGCGCCAGCTCCCAAGCGTCCTTGACTCCCTGCTCGGAAAGCCAATCTCCAAGTGTGTCCTCTGCGTCGGCGCGGGCCACGGCACTCATCTCCGCATCGGCTGCCTCCGGGGGGAGCTCTTCGGGGAGAGGGATCCCCTTCGCCGACAACCTGCGGGCGGTGTCCCCGAGGTGTTCGATGATCGCGCCGCTGGCGTTGGTGCCATGGCGTACGGCAGCCATCGGGTTGTTGAGCTCGTGCATCAAGCCGGCTGCCATCCGGCCCAGGCCGGCCATCCGCTCCTCGCTCCGGACCAGGGTCTCCGTCTCCCTGAGCCGGGAGGTGACCATCCTCAACATCTTCAGGACCAGTGTCGGGTTCTCCAGGAGCTCACCAAAGGTCTCGGAGGGGACTTTGATGTATTCGACGTCGGTGAGAGCGGTGACACTGGCGATCCGGGGCACGTCGTCGAGCAGAGAGATCTCGCCCAGTACCTGCCCCGCGCCAACCCTGGCCACAGAGATCACCCGACCCCCGCTGAGCTTGGTCACTTCCAACTCGCCGTCGGTTACCACGTAGAGACCATCGCTTCGTGACCCCTCTTCGATGATGACCTCGCCGGGCGCGGCATGCAGCTGTTCGGAGGCGATGCAAACCCTCAGGAGCAGGCGCTCAGGAAGGTCGGCGAAGTAGGGCAGCTTCTTCAGCTGATCGAAGATCGAGATGTCGTTCACAAGCCGGCCAGGTGCTCGTGGATGAAGCGGACCGCCATCGCCCCTTCGCCGGTCGAGGAGGCGACCCGCTTCACGGAGCCATGACGGACGTCGCCGGCCACGAAGATCCCCGGGACCGAGGTTTCGAAGGGCAGCGGGGACCTCTGGATGTTCCAGCCCTTGGGGTGGGGACCGCAATCGGAGCCGGAAAGGATGAATCCTCGATCGTCACGGTCGACGTCGGCGCCAATCCAATCGGTTCGTGCCGACTGGCCGATGAATATGAACACCGCCCCGGCGGGGACGACCTCGGTCTCACCGCTGTCGAGGTCCTTGAGGACCAGTTGTTCGAGGTGGGTGTCACCACGCGCCTCGACGAGTTGGGACCGATAACGGACGAAGATGTTGTCCTCGGCCGCGATCGCATCGATCAGGTACTGCGACATGAAATCGGCCAAGGTGTCGCCCCTGACCAGGATGGTGACACTGGACCCGAAATGGCCGAGGAACATGGCTGCCTGTCCGGCGGAGTTCCCGGCGCCGATGATGAACATCGGCTCATCGCGGTGGGCGGCACCCTCGATCCGGGAGGTCCCGTAATAGACCCCGGCTCCGGTCAGGTCCTCGACTCCCGGGGCGTCGAGCCTGGTGTAGGAGACCCCGGTGGTGATCAGCAACGCCTTGGTGCTGACCTCGGAGCCGTCGCTGAAGCCGACGGTCCGGAACGGGTCGTTCCTGGTAACCGAGACCACTTCAGAGGGGGTGAGGATCTCAGCCCCGAATCGCGTGGCCTGGGTGACGGCCCGTCGAGCCAGATCGCTGCCGCTGACCCCCTTCGGAAACCCGAGGTAGTTCTCGATGCGCGAGCTCTGTCCCGCCTGACCGCCGGGAGCCTCGCTCTCGACGAGCAGGGTGGTCAGACCCTCCGAGGCCCCGTAGACCGCAGCGGCAAGACCTGCGGGACCGGCCCCCACGATCACAAGGTCGTAGGCAGGCTGGGCCGGTTGGGTCCTCAGACCGATCGCTCCCGCGATGTCCGACAGCGAAGGCTGGATCAAGGAGGATCCGTCCGGCAACAAGACAACCGGGAGCAGGGCCGTGCCCACGCCGATGTCTCCGAGGATGACCTCCGCCTCCTCGTCGGTCCCGACGTCCAAGGACCGATAGGGGACCTGATTCCGGGCGAGAAATGCCCTTGTCTCGTGGGTGGCCCGGCCCCACCGGTTCCCGATCACGGTTATCCCCTCGAACCGGGGCACGAAACCGGACCACCAGTCCTCGAGGAGGTCGTCGACGATCGGGTACAACCTCTCCTCGGGCGGGTCCCAGGGTTTCATGATGTAGTGGTCGAGGGAGACCTCGTTGATCGCTGCGATGGCCGCCTCGGTGTCGGCGTAGGCCGTGAGCAGGGCCCGCTTGGCATCCGGGATCCGATCGATGGTCTGAGCCAGGAATTGGATTCCTGTCATCTCCGGCATTCGCTGGTCGACGAGGAGGAGCGCTATCGGCTCGTTGCGCAGGTTGAGCTCGCGCACCGCCTCCAGGGCTTCGGCACCAGATGCCGCGGCGACCACCCGATAGTCCTCGCCGTACTGGCGACGTAGGTCCCGCTGTACCGCGCGCAGCACTTCTTGGTCGTCGTCGACGGTGAGGATTACGGGCTTGGGCATCTGCTCAGATGAAGCGGTCGTCCGGGTAACACCATCTCCAGACCTCGCCAGGCTCGAAACTGCGCACTATCGCGTGCTCGGTTGCCGCTGCGTGCTTGCGGGCATGTGTGTTCTTCGACTGGTCACAGCAGCCGACGTTCCCACATACCAGGCAGAGACGGAGATGGACCCAGGTGTCACCGACGGCGAGGCACTCTCCGCAACCCTCACCGGCCGCCTCTACCTCCTGGATCATGTCCACGTGCTCGCACGGGGCCAGCTCACGTTGCCAGGACATGATTGCGAATCCTCCCTTGACCGACGATCGACGCAAATCTAGGCCCTCTGCCCGCCGCGGGGCGCCGGGGCTTGCTCGCTCCTAGGCTCTGCGAATGGTGGCGATCATCGGGTTCGGCGGGTATGTGCCGGCGCGGATCATGACCAACGAAGAATGGGCGGAGTTGGTCGACACGTCCGACGAGTGGATCACCCAGAGAACCGGGATCAAGCGTCGCCGGGTGGCCGCGCCCGACGAGACCACGCTCACCCTCGCCGCCAACGCCGCGGAGTCGGCGATCAAGGACGCGGGGCTGATTCCCGCCGACATCGGCGAGATCATCGTCGCCACCGACACCCCCGAGCTGTACACCCCGGACACTGCCGCGCTCCTCCAGGACCGGCTGGGCTGTGATCACGTGCCCGCCTATGACCTCGGCGGCAGCGGCTGTGCCGGGTTCGTTCAAGCGCTCGACATCGCAAGGGCCCGCATCACGTTCGCTCCGAGGAACACCCTGGTGGTGGGTGTCGAGCTGATAACCAGGCTCATCGACTGGACAGACCGGGCCACCGCGGTCCTCTTCGGGGATGGCGCAGGTGCTGTGGTGCTCGGACCGGATCGGGGTCGCGCCGAGCTGCTCGACGTGGTGTCGGGCACGGATGGCGCCCTGGCCGACATCCTGACCCTGGCCACGGGCGGCACCCGCAACCCTTTCAACGCGGAGGCGCTGGCCACCGGCGCCCACAAGAGATTGGTGATGGACGGTCGCCGGGTGTTCGTCGAGGCAGTGCAGCGAATGGGCTCGTCGGTTGAGGACCTGCTGAGCCGAATCGGCCGCACCACCGACGAGGTCGCCCTGGTGATCCCTCACCAGGCCAACTTGCGGATCATCGAGGCGATCCGGAAACGCCTTGGGCTCCGGGACGATCAGGTCTACGTCAACATCCACGAATACGGGAACACCGGGTCGGCCACTGTGCCTTTCGCCCTCTCGGAGGCGATGGGCAGCGGTCGCATCAGAGAAGGTGACCTGGTGGTGCTCACGGCATTCGGAGCCGGCCTCCACTGGGCGTCGGCGGCACTCCAGTTCTGATCGATATCAAATTGAGGGCAGGAGCATTCGTCACGAATGCTCCTGCCCTCAATTTCGGGGGCGCTCGTCGTCGGGTCTGACGTAGCCCTGGTCATATGCCAGCGCCGTCAACTCGTGGCGTGATGCAACGCTCAGCTTCTCGAAGATGTGAGCCATGTGGTTCTCCAGGGTCTTGACCCGGATTCCCATTCGGGACGCAGTCTCTCGATAGGTGTAACCCCGGGCGATCAGGTTCACCACCTCCCGCTCCCGTGGGGTGAGCCGCGAGATCGAAGACTCGGCCACGATGTCCTCGTCGATGTCGAGCAGGTAGCCGGCGACGTCGGGTGAAACCGGGCGCGCCCCCTCATATGTCTGGTAGATCAGAGCGGGAAGGTCGGTGCCCAGCGTCGTCTTCGTGATGTACCCGTCGACACCTGCCTCCATGAGACGGGCTACGTCCTCCCGCGACGTGGAGACGGTGAGTGCCATGAAACGGACATCGGGCTGTCCGGGTCGCACGGCGTCGATCACCGAGGCCCCGCCGCCTCCGGGGAGCTTCACGTCGAGGACCACCAGTTGTGGTGCTCGCTCCCTGATGAGCTCGATGGCGCTGTCCACATTGTCGGCCTCGCCGACGATGTCGAAGGACTGGTCGAGGAGCGCCCGCATCCCGGCTCGCACCACATCGTGATCGTCGACGAGGAGGATGCGCAGCTGGTCGTCCACTGGTCAGACCTCGACGGTGATCTTGATCTCGGTTCCTGCTTCGTGGTTGGAATCGATGTCCACGACGCCACCAACCCCTTCGACTCTCTTCGCCAGGCGCTCGTGGACTCGGGCTCGCATCCCGTCGTTGATGAAGCCCGATCCACGATCCCGGACATGGATGTGGGCGTCGCCGTTGTTGAACTCGGCGTAGAGCGCGATATTGGGCGACCCGGAGTGCTTGGCAGCGTTGGCCAATGCCTCTCGGGCGGCTTCGATTGCAGCAGCGAGACTCGGGCTGAGCTGGGCGTCATCCCGGATCACCGCCTCGATCTCAACCCGGTGGGTGTCTTCGATCTCGTCGCGCACCGCCAACAGGGATGCCCGGAAGCTATTGGGGAATTCGGAGCGCCATTCTTCGATGTTGCGGCGGAGCTCGCGTTCCTGGCGCCTGGCCAGGTATCTCGACTGGGCGGGGTCGTCGGCACCCATCCGGATGGCGTGGAGGGTCTGCAACACCGAGTCGTGCAAACGGTCGGCGAGGACAGCTCGCTGCTCGTGGAGGAGAACCACGGCCTGCTCCTCGGCGAGACGGGCCTGTGCTTCCTGACGGGCTATGTCGTAGTCCCGCAGCTTGTCGAAGGTCCATCCCACGATTGCTCCCACGACGAAGAAGATGACGCTTCCCGCTGCCCTCACAGCACCGAGTTCGGCGATGACGTGAACCAGGAACTGTTCGACACCGAGCACCAGGGCGGCAAGCAGCGAGCCGGGCAAGCCTCCCACCAGCGCCCCGGTGAACACCAAGGAGAGCGGAAGCCCGCCGTGGAACAGCTCTTCGGCGCCGGATGCCACCGAGGCGGCCCCGATGGCGAGCATGGCGACCGCGTCGAGCAGGAACCACCCCATCGACGACATCGCCTGGGGATGGGCATGTGCCATGTACCACGTGAGCAGGGTCCAGGAGACAGCCAAGCCGGCCGCGGCGTACACGATCCAAATCGTCGGCGGCGGGTCGACGGCGATGGTTATCGCCACCAGGATCAGCATCCAGATCAGGCCCAGGAAGCGGAAGAGGACCACCATTCGACGCAGGGTGGTCTCCAATTCGGGACTGCCCCGGTGTCGGAATCTGGCGGCGATCATTGGCGTCGAAGCTAGTGGTTGAGGCGGGGGTGGGGGACCGGGGATCGCAAATTCTCGCATGGTGTGACCGAACCCTCGACCCGAAACGAAGGCCGAGGGGGACCGTCGAAACGGTCCCCCCGCGGATCCCCATTGTCGCTTCGAGGGACGTGGTTTCCCTGAAGTCCCTTGGCCATCATCGTGTCGGTCCCGGGAATCCGGTATGGGGGATGTTCCCCCCATCCCCGACCCTGTCCCGAGAGGAAAAGGAGCACGGCCACCGTTAGCCGGTGGCCGTGCCTGTCAGCTTCGAGCCCTTGGAGCCCGTCGCAAGAAGATTCAGATGATTTGGCCGATGACCGGAATCGCCACCATGACGGCTCCGAGAGTGGTGAGTCTGATGACGGTCGGCTTGAGGGCGGCGCGGATCGAGGTAGCGGCCAACGCCACTCCGAGGAGTATGAAGACCCACAGGCCGTCGGTGCCCATGCTCGCCAGCAGTAGGACCAGGGTGGCCAGCATCAGGCCGATCATGGCGACAAGGGCACGGGTGACCTTGCCGATCGGATGGGATGCCCAGTCTTCGACGAATGCGTTCGCTGTGGTCATAACCCCAGCGTTATCGGCGGCAATTGGCGATTTCTTTATGGGGCCGACGGCCTAGAGGCTGTCTTCGAGGGCGGCGCGGGCCGCGTAGAAACCACACATCCCATGAACCCCGGCACCGGGAGGCGTGGCCGACGAGCACAGGAACAGCCCCTCTCCGATCCGATAGGGCCCGGTCGTCCCCAACTGAAACACCCTTCGGGGCCCGAACCCTCCACCGGCGATGTCACCCCCGACGTAATTGGGGTTGTGGGCCTCGAGGCCCTTCGCGTCCATCGTGTGCCGGTTGACGACTAGATCCTTGAACCCGGGAGCGAAGCGCTCGATCTGGGCCTCGATGGCTTCCGTCATGTCGATCGTCGAGCCATTGGGGACATGGGTATAGCCCCATGCGGTGTGTTTCCCGCTGGGAGCACGGCTCGAATCGAATGCAGATGGTTGGGAGACGAGGACAAAGGGGCGGTCGGGATGCCGACCCTGGTGGACGGCGTCCTCGGCAGCCGTCACTTCCTCCCAGGTGCCTCCGACATGCACCGTCCCCGCCCGAGGGCTGGTGTCGTCCAGCCACGGAATCGGGCCGTCGAGAGCCCAGTCGACCTTGAAGACCGCCGGCCCGCCCTTCCAGGCCAGGAGTCTGCGCCGGTGCCGCGGGTCGATCCGCTCACCGGCGATTCGGAGCGCGGATGGGGGCATGACATCGAGGACGACAGCTCGGGTCGAAGGAAGCTGATCCAGGGACGAGATCAGCCGATCGGTTTCGATCGTCCCGCCGTCGTCGGTCACGACCTTCGCCAGCGCATCCGCCACCCGCTGTGACCCCCCGGCTACGAGCGGCCAACCGTAGGCGTGCCCCACGACCCCGAATAGGAGAGCTACCCCCCCGGTCAACGGTGAACTGAACGGGGCGATGGCATGACCGGCCAGACCGGAGAGAAGAGCGCGCGCTCTCTCATTCGAGAAGCCGGAGGCAATGGTCGAGGCGGGAAGCGCCCCCCTGGTGGCGAGCCGGATGAAACTCCTCGGGTTCTTGGGGATGGGTGACAAGGGCGCCAGGTAGTCCTCGATCACCGCATCGGCGGATTCGACCAGGGGCCGCATGATTCGCAGATAGCGATCACCGTCTTCATCGAAGCCGGCGGCCGTCTCCTCCAGCTCGCGCCACAGAGCGGCAGACCGCCCCCCGTCCAGGGGGTGAGACAAGGGCAAATCGGGCTGGATCCACTCCACGTCGAGCCGGAGGTCTCTGAAGAAGGGGGATGAGATGCCCATCGGGTGGATCGCGGAGCAGACATCGTGGAGAAAGCCCGGCAGCGTCAGCGATTCGGTTCTGGTGCCGCCCCCGATAGTCGGCCCCTGTTCCACCACCAGGACCTTGCGGCCGGCACGGGTCAACTCTGCCGCAGCTGCAAGGCCGTTGGGGCCGGCGCCGACCACAACTGCGTCGTATTCGGACATCAGCGTTGATTGTGGCGCGAACGCCTTCCTTCCCAGGTCTCGCCCCGGGCTCGCGATCGTCGCCGCTCTGCTACAACCGCCGGAGATTGAGACTCAGAGACCGGGTGATCCTCGTCACCGGCGCTTCGGGCATCGCCGGAGCCGGCGCCAGGCTGTTCGCGACCGAGGGGGCGTCGGTGTTCATCGTCGCCATCGAAGAGGCGCAGTGCGCAACCCTGGCGGGGTCGCTATCCAAGGCTGTTGGTGCCGAAGCCGGGTACGCAGTCGCCGATCTCACCGTGGAGCTCGAGGCCGAGTCGGCGTTCGCAGAGTGCGTGTCGCGTTTCGGGAGGATCGACGGGGTGCTCGCCGCGGCCGGCTCCAGTGGCCGGAGATTTGGGGACGGAACGACCGCGGAGATACCGGGTTCTGGATGGGAGCGGACTGTCGAAGCCAATCTCGTCCCTCCCTTTCTCGCGGCGCGCGAGGCGGTCCGGGTCATGGCCCCTAGGGCCGGGGGCAAGGGCGGATCGATCGTGCTCTTGGGGAGTGTGCTCGCCAGCCATCCGTCGGACCTGTTCCAGACCCACGCCTATGCCGCGGCCAAGGGTGGGATCGTGGCCCTGAGCCGCGCCATGGCGTCGGCCCACGCCGCAGACGGGATCCGGGTAAACGTGCTCGCTCCGGGGTTAGTGCGGACACCGATGTCGGAGAGGGCGGCCAACGATCCCGATACCGTCGCCTACGCCCGCGTCAAGCAGCCCTTGGCCGGCGGCTTCCTCGATCCCGACGACGTCGCCAGGGCCGCCCTTTTCCTGCTCTCAGACGATTCGTCGCGTATCACCGGTCAAGTGCTCGAGGTCGACGGGGGCTGGGGCGTCACCGAGGCCAGGGCCTGATCGGGGGCCGCGGGTCCGGCTCCGAGACTCGTGCAACTTGTCTAGACATATCTCGATATCCGGGCGACACTTGACCGATGGAGCCCACTGCCCTCACAGTGTTCGATGTCACCTACGAGCAACTTGCGGGGACTATCGACCATTCCCTGCTCAAGCCGCAACTGACCCTGAGTGAGGTCTCTGCCGGATGTGCGATTGCTGCGAGCTACGAGGTGGCTTCGGTATGTGTGCGACCCGCAGATGTGCCGCTGGCTGCAAAGGAGCTCGCGGGGACCGCGGTGGCCGTTGGCACCGTGGTCGCTTTCCCGCATGGCGACAGCGCGACCGGGATCAAGATCGTCGAGGCCCGCCGCGCCATCGATGACGGTGCCGTGGAGCTGGACATGGTGCTCAATATCGGATGGCTCCTCTCCGGGGCCTACGCGGATGTGGAGAGCGACATCAGGGCAGTCGTCGAGGAGTCCGGCGGCGATGCCATCGTCAAGGTGATCCTGGAGAACGCCTACCTCGACGACTCGGAGAAGGTGAAGGCGTGTCAGCTGGTGGAGGCGGCGGGGGCCGACTATGTGAAGACCTCGACCGGCTATGCCCCCTCGGGAGCGACCCTTGAGGACCTGCGGCTGATGCGGGCCAGCGTCGGACCTTCCGTCAAGGTGAAAGCTGCACATGGAGTGCGCACCCTCGATGCGCTGCTCGCAGTGATCGAAGCGGGGGCCGATCGTTGCGGGGCAACGGCCACAGCGGCCATGCTCGACGACTACCGGAGCCGGGTCACGGGCTGAGGGCGCCGGCAAGGGCAGCGCCCAGCGCTCCGGCGGTGGAGCCCAAGGCAGCCGGCACGACTTCGATCCTCTCCGTTGGCACCAGCGTCACTCGCTCCTTGACGGCCTTCCGGATGGGATCGAGTGCGCGGTCGCCGGCGTCGGCGATCCCGCCACCGATGATGATCCGATCCGGGCCGAGCAGTGTGACCACGTTGGCGAGCCCTATCCCGAGATAGCGGGCAACTTGTTGGACCGCGGCGATACAGCGCTCGTCCCCTAGGGCCGCCCCCGAGTAGACCTCCTCGGCTGTGTCCCTCCCGGCAATCCCGGTGAGGACCTCGGCCCGGGTCAGCGCCTCGACACAGCCGCGATTCCCGCACCCACAGAGGGGCCCGTCGGGGTCGATCGTCTGGTGCCCGAGCTCGCCGGCGACTCCGAAGGCGCCGGTGTGCAGCCGGCCACCGATCATGATCCCGCCACCGACCCCGGTCCCGAGTGCAACGCACACGATCGTGTGACAACCGGCGCCGGCCCCGAGCATGCCCTCGGCCAACGTGAACGCCCGAGCGTCGTTGATCATCCGGACCTGGCGCCCCACGGCTGCCTCGACCTTCTCCTGTAGCGGGTACCCGGGCCACTCGCCGGGAAGGTTGGGGAAGAGCTCGATCGCGCCGGTCTCTCGGTCGAAGAGCCCGGGAACTCCGAGGCCGATAGTTGTGATCTCCGGGTCCGAGTCGAGTGCCTCGAGGGCCGCGGCCGCCACATTGGCGGCAACCGTGTCGGGGCCCGCCGAGGCCTCTGTGTCCCGCTTCGTTTGAGAAAGCGTGGCGAACCCATCGTCGACGCCCTCGATCACTGCTGTCTTGATGAATGTGCCGCCGAGGTCGAGCCCCAGATTTCGACTCATCCCTCTCCTCCATCACGCATCAAGACGGCCCGGAACGTGTACCGGCTAGACGCGTAGTAGGTCTCCGTCCGCTCGAGGGGCAGCCCGTCCTGATCGGAGATGGTCCGGGATTCACAGAGGATGATCCCTGCCGCCGGAAGGTCGAGCAGGTCGCGTTGTCGCTTGGTGGGATGTCGGGCCGATACTTCCGACAGGGCCATGGTGGGATAGCGGTCGAGCCTTTCGAATGCCGCATGCAAGGAGCCGATTTCCAGATCGCCGTCGAGGCTCTCGGCGAGCTCGATCGGCATCACGGCGCGCTCGATGGCCATTGGCACGCCGTCCGCCAGTCGCAGCCGCTCCAGGACGCGGGCTTGCTCTCCGTTCGCCAGGCCGAGTGCTCGCCGCTCCGCTCCCGACGGCTTGATCCGGCGCGACTGCAAGATCCGCGACGTTGCGGTCATCCCTCTTCGTCTCATCGACTCGGTGAAAGACAATGGAGAGCCAAGCTCTCGGGGCACGGCCTGATGTCGGACAAACGTCCCCGCTCCCCTCTTCCGCTCGATCAACCCCTCGCCGGAGACCAGCTGCACCGCCTGGCGGGCCGTCATCCGGCTCACTCCGTAGCGATCACACAGTTCGGCATCGGATGGGAGCCGGTCGCCGGGTTTGGAGGCCGCGACCTGGGCCCGGAGGTCGGCTGCGATCTCCTCGTAGCGGGCGGGCTTCTTGCTCACGTTCTGGCGCGGAAGTAAAGCAGCGCTGCAATTCGGTTCCTAAGATGTATATACATTTCGCGATCACGATGACCGACTCATCGACTCACACCGGCCCGCCGGCCTGGATCCACGAGGCTCGGGGGCTCCTCGACCATATCGAGGCGACCCAGCTCGAAGCCATCGACATCGTTGCCGGCTGGTGCGCCGAGGCGATCGCCGCCGACGGGATGGTCCATCTCTTCGGCTCGGGCCATTCCCGCATCCCCCTCGAGGAGATGTTCCCTCGATATGGTTCATTTCCCGGGTTTCATCCCATGGCCGAGCTCTCGATGACATTTCACACCGAGGTGGTCGGCACCAACGGGCAGCGCCAGGCGATGTTCATCGAGCAGGTCGAAGGCCTTGCCGAGGTGATCCTGTCCAACTTCGACTTCGGCAAACAGGACGTGATGCTCGTTTTCAGCGCCAGCGGCCGATCCGCGGTCCCAATCGAAATCGCCATCGGCGCTCGCGACCGGGGATTGCGGGTGGTGGCGGTGACCTCGGTGCAGGAGTCGATGGCGGGGCCGGTCCGGCACTCCTCTGGTGGACGTCTCCTCGACCATGCCGACGTGGTGATCGACATCGGCACCCCGCCGGGAGATGCCTTGGTCGCCATCCCCGGCCTGGAATCCCCGATCGGGCCCGGATCGACCCTGGCCAACGCTGCAGTCGTCAATGAGATCAAGGTTCGGGTGGCGCGACGGCTGGTCGCAGGGGGACAGATGCCCCCGGTCCTCACCAGTTCGAGCCTCGTCGGCGCGCAGACGTCGGCTGACCTCTTCGACGCCGCCTACGCCGACCATGGCCGCCGGCTGGCCCGGGTGCTGCGTCAGGACCCGAAATCACCGTCCGAGCAAGAGGCATAAGGTACCCCACTTAGGCTCTTGACACAGTCGAAAGTCTCTGGCATGGTGGAGAAACTGTGGGCGAATCGATCCGGATTGCATCCGAATCCGACTCACCGGGGGACCTTCTCACTTTGATTCGCTCTGGACGCGCCCGTACCAGGGGAGAGCTCGGCGAGGTCACCGGGCTCGCTCGCTCCACGATCGCGCAACGCGTCGACGCATTGATCAACGCCGGGCTGGTGGTGGAGGTCGGTGGTGCGCCATCGACCGGTGGAAGGCCGGCTTCACTCCTCGGCTTCAACGGAGATGTCGGCTTGGTCCTCGCCGCCGATCTCGGCGCCACCCACTCCCGGGTCGCCGTCTGCAACCTCCATGCAGAGATCCTGAGCGAAGTCGTGGCCGACATCGATATCGATCTCGGCCCCGCCCACGTCCTGGGTTGGCTGGAGGAGACCTTCGGGAAGCTGCTCGCCGACATCGGCCGCCCGGTGAGCGAGATCCGAGGGGTGGGGATCGGAGTCCCCGGGCCCGTTGACTTCTCTCACGGGATGGCGGTCAACCCCCCGATCATGGCGGGATGGCACCTCTACCGGATCGCCGATCGCTTCGAGCAGCGATACGGGGTCCCGGTGCTGGTGGACAACGACGTCAACATCATGGCTCTCGGTGAGTACTGGTCGATGGATGCGAGCATCGACGATTTCATCCTGGTGAAGGTAGGCACCGGGATCGGCTCGGGTCTGATCATGGGTGGCCATCTCCATCGCGGAGCCAATGGTGCGGCCGGTGACATCGGCCATGTGCGGGCCACATCCGATGAAGTCGTCTGCCGGTGCGGTAACACGGGGTGCTTGGAGGCGGTTGCCGGCGGCGCCGCTCTCGCAGCCCGGCTCCGCGATATGGGTCACGATGCATCGGGAAGCCGGGAGGTGGTGCAGTTGCTCCGGGCCGGCAACAAAGACGCCACCCGGGTCGTGCGCGAGGCGGGCCGTCTGATCGGCCAGGTCCTGGCGTCGACGGTCAACTTGCTCAATCCGGCGCTGATCATGATCGGGGGTGACATGGCAATGGCCGATCAACCACTCCTGGCCGGCGTCAGGGAAGTCGTCTACCAACGCTCGACGACGCTGAGCACCACCGATCTCCAGATCACGACGGCGACGCTCGGTGACCAGGCCGGAGTCGTGGGGGCCGCGGCACTGGCGTTGGAGCACGTGCTCACGCCGAGGGCCGTCGACCTGGCCGTGGCGGCGGCACGGTGAGAGAGCTTCTCGCGAACAGGCGAGATGAAGGTGCCGCACTCGTGCGGCCGTTGAGACAAGAAGAGGAGGAAGGATGAGAGGAAATCGAGGGCTGACGATTGCAGCCCTTGTCGGAGCTCTGGCTCTCGTGGCCGCCGCCTGTGGAGGCGACGACGCCGTCGAGGACGAGACCTTCACGCTCGGGGTGAGCAACACCCTGGTGGGCAACGGTTGGCGCGAGCAGATGATCTGCTCGATCAAGGCCGAGGCACTGGCGAGTGGCGTCGTGGACGAGGTCGTTGTCGTCAACGAGAACGCCGACACCACGCAGCAAATCGGGCAGCTAGAGAACCTGATCTCGCAGGGTGTCGACGCGATCATTCTCAACCCCACCGACCGTGAGGGTCTGAACTCGGTGATCGAAGAGGCAATCAGCCAGGACATCGTGGTGGTAGCGGTCGACCAGGCCGTCACCGCCGAGGGTGCGTATGTCGCCACCAACGACCAGGTCGCCTATGGCGAGCTGGGAGCGCGCTGGCTGTTCGAGGAGCTCGGTGGCGAGGGCAATGTGGTTGAGATGCGCGGCATCGATGGCGTGCCTGCAGACACCGACCGCCACACCGGCTTCACCACTGCCCTGGAGGACTTCCCGGGGATCACGATCTCCCAGGAGACCTTCACCGGTTGGGATCCAACCGTGGGAGCGGAGCAAGCGCTGCAGATCATCAGCGCCGGTGACGTGGACGGGATCTGGACCTCGGGCATCGACTACACCGTGGTCGAGCAGTTCGAGAGTGCCGGTGCCCCGTTCGTTCCCATCGTGGGCGCGGACAACAACGGGTTCATCGACCAGCTGATCAATGTCGACGGCCTCGTCGGCGCAGCTGTGACCAACCCGCCGGCGATCGGTGGTGTCGGCGCGGCGATCGCCATCCAGGCGCTCCAAGGTGAGTCACCCGATGAGGTCGTGACCCTGACCCCGGAGGTCTTCGCCTCCGACGACCAGGCGACCCTCGAGGAGCTCTTCGACCCGGACCAGCAGGTCGGGTGGAGCACCTACGTCGAGATCGACCCCTGGACGACCTATACCCCGGACCAGGTTTCCGCTTGCGCGGGCCCTGGCGAGTAGACATCGGATGAGGAGCAGGGCCGGGGTCTTCGGCCCCGGCCCTGCCCGCCCCACGCGATTTGAAGAGGTCGAAGGAGCCATGACCCTGTTGTCGGCGCGCGCCGTGGCCAAGAGCTTTGGCAACGTGGTGGCGCTCCGCTCCGTCGACCTGGATGTCGAGCCTGGCGAGATCCATGCCTTGCTCGGCGCCAACGGCGCCGGGAAGAGCACCCTGGTCAAGATCCTCTCCGGGGTCTACTCCGCAGACTCGGCCGGGATCGAGGTCAATGGCAAGCCGGTACAGCTCGCCGACCCGAGAGCGGCCATGCAAGCCGGGCTGGCCACGGTCTTCCAGGATCCCGCCCTCATTCCGGATCTCACAGTGCGCCAGAACCTGCAGTTGACCGGGATCGATGAGGATTCGGTCCGTGGCTGGCTGCAGAGCATGGAAGTCACCGATCTCGACACCGAAGCGTTGATCCGGGAGCTCCCCCTGCCCTTGCTTCGCCTGCTCGACCTGGCCCGGGCACTCTCCAACGCCCCGTCGCTACTGATGCTCGACGAGATCACCGCTGCCTTGCCTGTCGACCAGGCGGAGCACGTGTTCCGCGTGATGGAGGAATGGCGATCTCGGGGCAAGTCCGTTCTGTTCATCACCCACCGGCTCGGTGAGGTGCTGCGGATGTGCGACCGCGCCACGGTCCTCCGCGACGGCCGTCGCGTCGCATCGGTCGTACCCCGGGAGGTCGGTGAGTCGGGGCTGGTCGAGCCCATGCTCGGCGAGGTGGCTCGGGCCGCGTCGACCGAGAAGTCGCGGGTGGCCCGACTCGGGGAGAGCCCGGTTGTCTTCGAGGCCCGTGACCTCCGATCGGGTGACAAGGTCAACGGCATTTCGTTCCAGCTTCGGGCGGGCGAAGTGCTCGGCCTCGCAGCTCTCGAGGGCCAAGGCCAGGATCGATTGTTCGAGGTACTGGCGGGCGATCGTCGCCCTGACAGTGGAGATATCGTGGTCAACGGCGAGCCCCTGGTTGCGCGATCGCCATTCGACGCGGTGAGCCGGGGGGTGGTCCTGATCCCGCCGGACCGATTGCTCGCCCTGCTCCCCAAACGCTCGGTGCGGGAGAATCTCGGGCTCCCGCTCTACAACCGCGTCAGCCGATGGTTCTCGCTTGCGCCGGACGAGAAGGAGCGGGTGGGCGATGCCGTCGATCGGCTGTCGATCGACCTCAGGGCGGCCCGACAGGCAGGGCGGCTCTCGGGAGGCAACCAGCAGAAAGTAGTGGTCGGGCGCTGGCTGGCCGCCGGGTTCCGGGTGCTCCTTTGCTTCGATCCCACCCGCGGGATCGACGTCAAGACCAAGGCGCAGATATACGAGCTGCTCCGGGAACTGGCTGCCGATGGAGCGGCGATCCTCCTCTACACCAGCGAGCTCGCAGAGATCCCGTTGGCGTGTGACCGGGTCCAGGTCCTGTACCGGGGCGCCATCGTCCACGAGCAGGCCGCAGAGAGCGCAACCGAAGAGTCCCTGCTCACCGCGGCCCATGGGATATCCGCCGAGGATGTGGCATGACCGCCGGAGTGATAGGGAAGTCCGAACGGCAGTCCCTGCCGGCATGGCTACGCCGTAGGGGATGGACTCTCGGTGTATGGCTCCTCCTCCTCTTGATGCTGGCCTGGTACGCGACGCTGATCCCAAAGTTCGGCGGCTTCCAGATCGCCTCTATCGCCAAGAACAGTCTCCCGTTGGTGTATCTGGCTGTGGGGCAGGCGATCATCGTCATCGCTGGTGGGATCGACCTCTCGGTGGGGGCGATGATGATCCTGGCCAACTCGATCGCCGCTCAGCTCATGTTCGAGCAGCCATTCCCGGTGACATTGGCGATCGCAGTGCTCGTGGTGTTGATCGGAGCCGCGATCAACGGCGTCGTTGGGTGGGTCATCACGGTTTCCCGGGTCCCCGACATCGTGGTGACACTGGCCACCAGCTTCATCCTCTCCGGGCTTGCCCTCGTGGTTCTTCCCTCCCCCGGGGGTGGGACCAGTGAGGGCTTCCGCGCCATGTTCACCGGCTCGGGATCGGGCAGCGGCTCCAACTTCTGGCCCTCGCTGGTCGCCATCGCCATCCCCACAGCGCTTGCTGCGTGGTGGATGAAGGGGACCCGTAACGGTCTCTCCCTGTATGCCTCCGGATCCAGCCTCACCGCCGCCTACCTGTCAGGGGTGCGCACAGCGAGGGCCAAGATCATCTCCTATTCCCTCGGTGGCGCGTTCGCCGCCCTCGCCGGGCTCTCCGCGCTGGCCATCACCGGTTCGGGAGAGTCGCGCAGCGCGACGGCCGGGCTGTTCACCCTGCGCTCGGTGGCCGCGATCGTGCTCGGAGGAGTCGCCCTCACCGGCGGCATCGGCTCTGTGGTCGGGGCCGCGGCTGCCGGGATCATCCTGTTCACCCTGTCGCCGATCCTGAGCGCCATGGGGATCGACCCCAACACCGCTCAGGTGGTCCAGGGCGTGCTGATCGTGGTGGTGATGATGATCGCCGGGGTGATCGAGTTGAGAAGGCAGAGGGCCGGATGATCCCCGAGGCGCCCCCGATCTCCGTCGAGCTCCCTCCCCCCGACTCCTGGCGGTCCAAGCTCGCCGAGCATCCTGTGTGGGTGCTCGCCGGTGTCCTGGTGCTGCTGATCCTGGTCACCGGGATCATCGAGCCTCGCTACTTGAGCCCGGCAGGTATCCGAAACACCGTCCTGCTCGCGGCTCCGCTCGGGATTCTGGCCGGGGCGCAAACGATCCTCATGCTCACCGGTGGGATCGACCTCTCGGTGGGGATGGTGGCGACCGCCGCCGCCTATGTCGCCGGCAATCAGTCGCCCCAGGGTGCGGCCATCGCCATCCTCCTCGGACTGGGCGTCGGTGTGGTGGCAGGGGCGATCAACGGGGTCGGAGTGGGGGTGTTCCGGGTCAACCCGCTGATCATGACCCTGGCCATGTCCGCGATCCTCCTCGGGCTCTTCACCGCACTCTCCTTTACCGTGCTCCAAGGATCGACCACCGTGGCCGATTTCATCTCGACCCTGGGCGGGGGCTCCTTCCTCAACGGCCTGATCCCGTACAACGCGGTGGTTTGGGCGGGCGTCTCGGTGCTGATCATCTACGGGTTGCGTCGCACCGGGCTTGGCAGGCTGCTCTATGCCGTCGGGGACAACGCGATCGCGGTTCGGCTCGCCGGGGTCCGCACCTGGCAGGTCCAGATCGCGGCCTACACCATCGCCGGCCTCCTCGCCGCACTGGCCGGGATCCTCCTCGCAGGGCGCACGGGTGCGGTGGACCTCCAATTGGCGGTGAGCTTCCTTCTCCCCTCGGTCGCTGCCGCGGTTATCGGTGGCACCTCGATCTTTGGTGGTGTCGGGTCCTATTCGGGCACGATCTTCGGCGCTCTCATCCTCGGGGTGCTGGCCACCATGCTCACCTTTCTCAACGCCGGGCAGGCGGTGCAGCAGATCGTGTATGGGTCGATCGTCCTCGGACTGGCCTGGCTCTATGCCCGGGTAACGGGGACCGGGTGACCGCTGTGGCGCTGTCGGACGTGAAGGCGGGCGTGGTCGGAGTGGGGTTCATCGGGGTGGCCCACGTCGAGGCGCTCCGCCGGCTCGGGGTCGGCGTCGCGGGAGTGGTCGGATCCACTCCGGAGCGCGCCCGGCGCAAAGCGGAAGCCGCAGGGCTGCCAGAGGTCTACGAGTCGGTGGAGGCCCTCGCCGCCGACCCCGGGATCGACGTGATCCACATCACCAGCCCCAACCAGGTGCATGCCGAGCAGGTCCGGATCTGCCTCGATGCCGGAAAGCACGTCATCTGTGAGAAGCCACTTGCCCTCTCCGCCGAGGACACGGCCGACCTGGTGAAGCGGGCCGAGGCGTCGGGGTTGGTCAATGCAGTGTGCTTCAACATCCGGTTCTATCCGCTGAACCATGAGGCGATGGCCATGGTCCGGGGAGGGCAGATCGGGGAGCCGCTTCTGATCACCGGCTCCTATCACCAGGACTGGTTGCTACTCGACACCGACTGGAACTGGCGACTGCAACCGGAGCAGGGTGGCGATCTGAGGGCGGTGGCCGACATCGGGTCGCACTGGCTCGACCTGACCAGATTCATCTCAGGGCTCCGGGTCGACGAGGTGGTCGCCGACCTGCACACCCTGGTGCCCATCCGGCGTCACCCTGCCGGGCCGGTGGAGACCTTCGCCGCTGCTTCCGACGATCAGGACCTGGTCGAGACCATGATGACCAGCGACGACGCGGCGGGAATCCTGCTCCGCTACCAGGGACGGGCTCGCGGAGCGGTCACGGTGTCCCAGGTCTCAGCAGGAAGGAAGAACACGGTTCGCTACGAGATCGCGGGCAGCGAGGGGTCGCTGTCCTGGTCGTCCGAGGCACCCGACGACCTGTTGATCGGGCACCGGGGCCGGGCCAACGAGGTCCTGCACCGCGACCCGGGCCTCCTCGGCCCCGAGGCGGCGAGCCTTGCTGCTTTCCCCGGCGGCCATCTCGAAGGCTTCCCCGACACCTTCCGCGCCCTTTTCAGCATGGTCTATCGCGACATCTTGGAGGGCCGGCCGGCGGGCGACCCCGCCTACCCCACATTTGCCGATGGTCACGATGCAGTTCTGGTCACCGACGCCATCGCCCGCAGCCACCAGGAGCAAGGATGGGTTTCCGTCCAACGATGAGGAGGAAGAGATGAAACTGGGCCTGCTTACCGCGCCGTTCCCGGAAACGCCCCTGGACGATGTCGCGGAATGGAGTGCTGCAAACGGGTTCACCACCATCGAGATCGCGGCCTGGCCGGCCTCGAGTGGCGATACCCGCCGATACGCCGGGACCAGTCATGTCGACGTCGACGGCATGTCCGAGGCTCAGGCCTTGGAGGTGGTGGACCGTATGGGACAACGGGGCCTCGAGGTCTCCGGCCTCGGCTTCTACCCCAATCCCCTCCATCCCGACCCCGAACACCGACGAGCGGTGATCGACCATCTGAAGAAGGTGATCGTCGCCGCAGGGAAAATGCGGGTCCCGGTGGTCAACACTTTCATCGGCGCCGACCGTGCCAGGACTCAGGACGAGAACTGGGAGGAGGCGACCCGGGTCTGGCCCGAGATCATCTCGTGTGCCGAGGAGAATGGCGTCCTGGTCGCCATCGAGAACTGCCCGATGATCTTCTCCAAGGACGAATGGCCCTCGGGGCACAACCTGGCCTACAACCCGAGGATATGGCGCAGGATGTTCGAGGAATTCGGGGAGACGATCGGGCTCAACTTCGACCCCTCGCATCTGGTGTGGCTCATGATCGACATCGAGTCCGCCATCACCGAGTTCGGAGAGCGGTTCTATCACTTCCAGGCCAAGGACGTGATGATCGACAATGACGGGCTTTACGAGAACGGGTCCCTTTCTTCGGGTATCGGGTGGCAGGTGCCCCGGCTCCCCGGGCTCGGGGACGTGGACTGGGGCCGGGTCTTCTCCGCCCTCTACCGCGTGGGGTACGACGGCGCGATCATCATCGAGCACGAGGACCGGGACTTCGAAGCCAGCGACGAGCTGGTCAAGCGGGGCTTCCTCCTCGCCCGGGACGTGCTCCAGCCCTATGTGAAATGACGTGACTGGGGTGGCGACGCCGAAACACGGCGGCAGCTCCGGCCGACCGGCGTCTGTTTGCCCTCGACAATGATGGCGCGCAAAGCGATTCCTGATGGCTGTTGAGAGTCTGTCGAGGGCAAAGTCGGCCGGCAATTATTACGACGTAGTCGTCGTTGGCTCCGGTGCGGCCGGCTCGCCCGCGGCGATCGCCGCTGCCCGCTCCGGTGCCCGCACCCTTCTCGTCGAGAAGCTGCCCTTCCTCGGAGGAAACTCCACTGCGGTGCTCGACACCTTTTACGGGTTCTACACCCCGGGCGAGCGGGCCCGCAAAGTGGTCGGGGGCATCGGCGACGACGTGATAGCCGGATTGCGCCGGTTGGGCCGGGTGTTGGAGCGGCCCAACACCTACGGCGCCGGGACCGGCGTCACCTACCTGGCCGAGCACCTCAAGGTGGTGTGGGAGGAGCTGGTCACCGATGCCGGGGCCTCAGTACTCCTCCATGGATTCCTGCAGGACGTGGCGGTCAATGACGGCCGCGTCTCCTCGGTGACGGTGGCCACCAAGGCCGGTCTCCGTGAGATATCGGGAGCAGTGTTCGTCGACGCCTCCGGGGACGCCGACCTGTGCCACCACGCCGGTTTCGAGTATGAGATCGCCGGTGATCTGGATCCCGCCCAGACCCTGACCACCACCTTCCGCATGGTCAACGTCGACCAGGGAAGGCGTCGTTCGATCGACAAGGCCGGACTTCATGCCCTCATGGAAGAGGCCGTCCAATCCGGCGAATACGACCTGCCCCGAAGGGAGGGCAGCGATCACGTCACCCCGATCGACGGGGTGACGGCAACCATCATGACAAGGGTCGAGCACGTCGAAGAGCGGGATGGCTTGGTCGTCAATGCCAGCGACCCCGAGATCCTGACCCGGGTTGAGATGGAGGGCCGTCGTCAAGCTCTGGAATACGTCAGATTCCTCGTCGACCGGGTGCCCGGCTACGAGCACGCCTCACTCGTCGCCCTTGGCACCCAGATCGGCCTGCGGGAGACGAGAAGGGTCTACGGCGACTATCGAGTCACCCGTGACGACGTCATCGATGCCCGTCAGTTCGACGATCAGATCGGGCTCTGCGGAGCTCCCATCGAGGACCACCATCCCGGGACCGGGACCCGATGGGAGTACCTCCCCGACGGCGCCGCGGTGGGGATCCCCTATTCGAGCCTGGTGGTGCGTGATGCGACCAACGTCCTCGCTGCCGGGCGATGCTTCTCGGCCACCCATGACGCCCAGGCCTCCATCAGATCGATGGCCCAGTGCATGGCCATGGGACAGGCGGCGGGCAAGGCGGCGGCGATTGCTGTGGAATCCGGGGGCGAGACAAGAGGGGTTGACATCACCGCCCTTCAGTCTGCACTCCGCGATGCGGGCGCGATACTCGAGCTGAGCTGATGTCTGCTCGCTCCACTCGTCACGACCGGCTCGCGTCCTACCTGACCTCCTGATGAGCGGTCAGGTGCGCACCGTGCTCGGCGACGTCGACCCGGAGTCACTGGGGGTGACACTCGCCCATGAGCATCTGATCATCGACAGCCAACTGGTGGCAGAGGAATGGCCGCACATCCACCTGCCATCGGTGGAGGAGGCGGTGGCCGAGGCCACCCTGTGCCACGGGTCGGGGGTTGGCGCCATGGTCGATGCCATGCCAATCGGCTCTGGTGGTGATCCGCTGGCGCTCCGCGATATTGCCCGGTTGAGCGGAGTGGCGGTCATCGCATCGACAGGCATGCACACCCTCAAGTACTACCGGGATGTCTCCTGGGCTCATGACGACCCGGTCGACGATCTGGCGAACCGGTTCGTCACTTCGATCCTGGTCGGGGTCGATCGGGTCCGTGCCGGCGTGCTCAAGGTGGCAACGGCGGGTGATTATCCGGATTCCCGGGAGCGAGAGATATTCGAGGCGGCTGCCATCGCCCATTCCGCTACCGGCGTCCCCGTGCTCACCCATTGCCAGGAGGGGAGAGGCGGCGCAGAGCAGATCGAGCTGCTCGTCGAGATGGGAGTCGGTCCCGATCGCATTGCAATGTCGCACACCGACAAGGTCGCCGATCCCGGATACCACCGGGATCTGCTCGATTCGGGGGCGTTTCTCTGTTATGACCAGGGGCTGCGATCACCGGAGCAGACCGTGGAGCTGGTCGCCGCGATGTTCGATGCCGGCATGGGGGACCGTCTTCTGATCGGCACCGACGGGGCGCGGCGATCGCTGTGGTCGACCTTGGGTGGCGCCCCCGGCCTGGCGTGGATCCACACCGGCTTTCTGGATCTGCTTTCACGTCGAGGCCTGGCTCCTGGCGACCTGGACCGATTGTTCATCACCAATCCCGCTCGCTGGCTCGCTCTCGCCTAACGCGCGCCGGTCGCTGCCTGATCGGCCAGGACCCGGATGTTGCCGTGGTCACGGAGGAGCGACGCCGGCAGGTGCGGCCCGATCTCACCGCTCAGCGTTGCCGCCAGCACCGACGCCTTGTGCTCGCCGGTCACCACCAGCCAAATCTCACCGGCCTCCATCAACTCAGCCATCCCAACGGTGATCCCCCATGTGGGTAAGGCCGTGGCGCCATATCCAAGGGCGCCAGTTGCGGTCTCCTTGGCGAGATCGACGACCCTGGTCCGCTGGGTGGCTGTGGAGCCGGGCTCGTTCATCCCAACGTGCCCATTGGCCCCTAGGCCGACCAGGCACAGGTCGAATCCGCCACTGCTTATCCGGTCCCGGTACGCGACGGCCGCGGCCTCCGGATCGGGCGAATCGACATCCGGGAAATCGAACGGGATCCCGGGCAGGTCCGCGCGCAACATCGCAGCGCATCGGGCAGGGTCGTCCGGAGCCAGGCCGCCGAACTCGTCGAGGAGGAACAGCTGAGCAGGGGCAACGGACCCGATCCGTTGGTAGACGGGCCTGGTCGTCCTTCCCGTCGCCAGGCAGACCCTGGCTTCAGGCTTGCGCGTCAGGTAGTCACTCAGGTCGGCCGCCACCCGACCCGGCCACGACTGATCGGGATGGACCACGACCTCCAGGCTCAACCCGGGGTGACGATGTCGAACACCTCGCCGGTCTCCCTGTTGCTGAGGATGAGCTTGCGTCGCCCATCGGGAAGCATTTCGTCCTTGACGATCGCATGCCCGTCGTGAGTGGCGACCTTCTTGCTCAGTCGAGGGGTGGCGCCGCCGCGCCATTCCATGTCTACCGGCTCCCATGCCCGGGTCTCCGCCGACTTGTAGGCGGCATCCATGATGGCGTTCACCACGTATCCGTCGTAGATCGTCTCTCGTGGCGCTGTGCCCGCCTCGATCGAATCGAACATGTCGGCGAACATCGCGGTGTAGCCGAGCTCGCTGACTTCGTCGCCCACCGGGAACAGCCATCCCTCGGAGGATTCGAGCTTTTCTGCGACATAGCCCTCGCCACCGCCCGAGGTGTACATCTCAAAGCCGGTCCGCAGGAAATGGTTGAGCCAAATCGTTCCCTCGGTCCCGGCAACCTCGTCCCTGAGGTCCATACCCCCGCGGAACGACCAGCTCACTTCGAACTGCCCGAGCGCCCCCGACTCGAATCTGATGAGGACCACGGCATTGTCCTCGGCTTCGATGGGGTGGACCAGGGTGTCCGCCCAGGCCATGACTTCGACCGGCCGGTTGCCCTTGCCCACGAAGCAGCGAATTATCTCGATGCAGTGGCACCCGAGGTCGACGATGGCGCCGCCACCCGCCTGCCCCTTGTCCCAGAACCAGGCGCTGTGGGGCCCGGGATGGGTCTCCCGGGAGCGAACCCAGGTAACGTCGCCGATCGCCCCGCCGGCCACCGAGCCGATCGCCTTGGTGGTCTTCGGTGTGTAGACCAGGTCCTCCAAGTACCCCCCGAACACTCCTGCTGATTCGATCTTGTCCAGGATCCTCTTTGCCTCGGCCGTGTCCCTTGCCAGCGGCTTGGTGATCAGCACGGCCTTGCCCGCGTCCGCGGCGAGTGCGACCGCCTCCTCATGCAGGAAGTTGGGGAGGCCGACCACGACAACATCGGTATCCGGGTGGTTGACGGCTTCCTCGACCGACGTCGTGTGCCCGGCGATTCCCCAACGATCGGAGAACGCCTTCCCTCGCTCTTCCGACCTGGAGTAGACGACTTCGACCTGGTCCCGGCTCCGGGGGCTGTGGAGCGTCATCGTGTAGAAGTCCCCAATGAGCCCGGTGCCGAGCATCGTGACCTTGTGGCCCTGCAATTCCGACCTCCTCGCCGGTTGTCCAGGCAAATTAACCGGTCGGAAGAGACCCCAACCCCGGGTCAGACACAGAAGCCGTCCCCATCCACACCCCGCGCGCAGATCGGAGTCGACTCCACCGAGTCCAAGGTGAACCCATTGCCGGTGCTTCGCCCGAAGACGTGAGCCCGTGCCCCTCGCACGGAGTCGTCTTCGAGCCCGAGCAGATCAATCGTGATCTCCCCGGGATCGCCCTGGGTGGGGTACGAGCTGACCACGACATCGGCCCGGTCATAGCCAGATGCTTCGGCGACGGTCATCCCCAATTCGAGCATGTCGGCGGCGGTCAACCCGTCCACGAAGTCTGCCGTCATGTCCGTGGTCTCTCCCAGGTAACCGGTGTATCGGAGGTTGACCCAGCCCTCGGTCCCGTCATAGTCGACGGCGATCCAGAGCGAACGGGGAAGCCCCCGGGTCTGGCCCAAGGCAATCAGCTCGTCGAACAGCGGTGGGATGCCGGCAAGGACCGGCTGGTCGGCGCCGGGTGCAGCCCTCAGATTGAGGACGTCGTCGTAGGCAACTCCGACGACTGCGAGGGTCTCACCGGCGCCCGGGCCGAAGGTGACCGGCTCGCCAGGAAGACCCGAAGTTCCGGCGCTGGTGGTGCTGGTCGGGGGAATCGTGGTCGTTGCCGGCACCGAGGTCGTTGTGGTGGTCTCCGCCGGTAGTGTTGTTGTGCTCGTCGTCTCGGTCGTCGGGGTCACCAGGGACGACGAAGTCGACGGGGCGCCGATCTCGGCTCCACAGGCACCGAGCAGCGCTACCCCGAGGAAAGGAGCGATCCAGCCCGGTCGTGGTCGCACGTGAACTCCATTTCGATGTCGGCGAAGAAACGAACCACCTACCCGGACGGTTCCGACTCGGGTGTCGTCGGGGGTTCTTGGATCAGGGCGCTCAGGGCCTGTATCACTTCATCCCGGTCGATGTGCTCGGCGTTCCATCTCGCCACAGCGTCGAGGGCCTCGGCCACCGTCAACCTCTGATTGGCCGCGAGGACCCTCTTCACCCCCTGGACGGCTGACGGGGCGTTGTCTGCGATCCGTCCCGCAAGCTCGATTGCTGCGGTCTGGGTTGCAGCGGCGTCCGGCAGCACCCGATTCACGAGTCCGATCTGATGGGCTGTGGCCGCGTCGATGTCCGATCCGGTGAAAGCCAATTCGGCGGTCTGCCCCGATCCCACGATCGCAGGAAGCCGCTGCAGGGTGCCGACGTCGGCAACGATGGCGAGCCGTGTCTCCCTGATCGAGAACACCGCATCCGAGGCTGCATAGCGGACGTCACAAGCCGTGATCAGCCCCATCCCACCGCCGAGGCAATGGCCGTGCACTGCGGCGATTACCGGTTTCGGGGAGTCAGCCAGGCAGGTCGAAGTCTCCTGGAGCCCGCGGATCTGTTGATAGCGGGAAGGCCCGGGCTCCTCCAGGGTGGCGAGGACGGCGAAGTCGATTCCCACCGTGAACGATCGCCCTCGGCCGGCGAGAACAACCGCCCGCACCGAGTCTTCGGCGTCGATCTCTGCCATGGCCCGGGGCAGGTCGGCCCACATGTCTGCAGAGAGTGCGTTGAGCTTCTCCGGCCGGTTGAGCCAGACCGTTGCCACCGCCCCTGATCGTTCGATCTCGAGGTGGTCGAATGTGGTCATTCCGCCGCGGAGCGCCAGGCTTCCCTGATCTTGACCCGCCCCCCGTAGCGGAGGAGGCCACCGGCGTAGATCCGCCCGGTGACCAGCACCAACCCGACGATCGAGGCGCTGGTGATGACCAACGCGGCTGCGTACTGCCAGGGCGGGATGGCGTCGAGGGCGGCCCGGACCGGGACCACGAATGGGGCGGTCAGCGGGATGAAGGTGCCGATCACGGCTGCGGTACCGTCGGGGTCGCCGAGGGTGGTGATGGCGACGAAGAAGCCGACCACTGCGGTCAAGGACATGGGGAATGCGACATTCTGGGCATCCTCCATCCGGCTCACCAGCGAGCCGGCGGCGCCAAAGAGGACCCCGAAGACGAGAAAGCCGAGGATGAACCAGACCACGAGGTTCACCACCGACCAGGCGTTCAGCGTTGGGATCTCGTAGATACCGGTGAGGCGGACCGTGAGCAGGGCGACCACGATGGTTCCAGCGAACTGGCTGATACCGAGGAGCCCGATGCCCAGGATCTTCCCCGCCAGCAACTGCCAGGGTTTGATCGTGGAGAGGAGGACCTCGACCACCCGGTTGGTCTTCTCCTCGGTTACCCCGTAGAGGATCGTGGTGCCGTAAATGAGCACCGCGATGTAGAGGAGGAGGAGACCGGCATAGGCCACCGCACCACGCGTCTCGTCGGCCGGGTCACCTCCACTCAGAGTCGTGGTCTGCAGCGGATCGGATGTCATGACTTCGATGACGTCGGCGGCGACGTCACCCTCCTCGGCCACGATCGACTCCAACTCGACGGAGGCAGCGCCCCGCTGAAGGAGACCGACGATTTCCGAGCCGCCGAAACCTCCGACGCTCTCCACCAGCAACTCGGAGCCGTCGATGAGCACAGCGTCCAGCTCACCATCCTCGAGGCCGGTCTCGGCCGCATCGCGACTCTCCAACGCGACCTCGGTGATCGAGACCGAGGGCTCGGCGTCGGGGTCGTCCTGGGCGTTCCCCAAGAGCTCGGCGGCCTCGATGATCGCCTCGTTGCCCTCGCCCATCGAGCCCACCTGATACTCGGAGGTCCCGCCGCCGATCACCTCGGGCAGAACCACCAAACCGATCACGATTACCAGGGTGACGATGGTGGTTATCAGGAATGACTTGGAGCGCCCCCGCTCTCTCAACTCCCTGCGGGCCACCATCCACATCGTCCCCAGACCGCTCATCCCACCGCCTCCCGGAACAGGTCGGACAAGGACGGGGTGGTGTAGGTGAAATGGCGGAGGCCGCCGGAGTCCTGGGCCCGCAGCAGGAGGCCCCGCACATCGGTGTCCCGATCGATGGTCAGCAAGTGCCTCGCCCCATCGAACTTCAGATCGCGAACTCCGTCCAGGGTTGAGAACAGCTCTCCGGGATCGCCGTCGACCTCCAGCTCGAGGTGACGGATCGGGGCGGCGTCCTTCAATTCGCGGACGTCCCCGTCGACCACGATCTCCCCCTTGTTGATGATCGCAACCTCCTCGCAAATGTCTTCCACGAGGTCGAGCTGGTGGGATGAGAAAACCACCGCTTTCCCTGCCGCCGCCTGCTCCCTGAGAATGTCGGCCATGGTCTCCGAGGCAATCGGGTCGAGACCGGAGAAGGGCTCGTCGAGGACCAACAGCTCCGGGTCATGGACCAGCGCGGCAGCGAGCTGGACTCGTTGCTGGTTCCCGTGGGACAGTGCCTCGACGGTGTCCATGCGCCGCTCGCTGAGCCCGAAGCGCTCCAACCAGAGGTCGGAGGCGGAGGCGGCATCGGCCTTCTCCATCCCATGGAGCTGGCCGATGTAGGTGAGTTGGTCGTGGGCCTTCATCTTCGGGTAGAGGCCGCGTTGCTCGGGCATGTAGCCGAATCGACGGCGCTGCTCGGGGCCGATCTCTTGCCCATCCCAGGTCACAGCGCCGGAGTCAGGTCGCATCAGCCCGAAGATCGACCTCATCGCCGTGGTCTTCCCCGCACCATTTGGCCCGAGGAAGCCGAGCATCCGCCCCCGGTCGACATCGAATGTGCAGCCGTCGAGGGCCACCACGTCGCCGAACCGCTTGTGCATGTCCTGGAACGAGAGCACGGGTCGGCAGGTTAGGCAGGGGTTGTTCCAGCAGAGTCAGTCCAGCAGCGTCGGCCGGAACAGGCGGTCGTGGGCCCGAAGGGCGAAACGATCGGTCATCCCCGCCACATAATCGAGCGACCGATGGAGAGCGTCGGCGGTCGGAGTGGTGGACGAGTCGGGCACCTCGTCGGGATGATTGGAATAGTGGACCACGAGATCCTCGATGACAGCGACCGCCTTTTGCTTCTGGGTCTCGGCATCGGGCCTCAGATAGACCCTCTCGAACATGAAGTCGCGGAGATCGTCCATCGTCTTCGACTCCTCGTCACCGATGTCGACCTCGCCCCTCTCGTGGCTGGTCTCGATCACTGACGTCACCATGGATCCGATCCACTCCCGGGAGGTGGCGCCGAAGATGACCAACGCCCTCGTCGGCAGATCGTGGTACTCGATAACTCCGGCCCGCAATGCGTCCGCCACGTCGTGGGTCAGATATGCGATGCGGTCCGCATAGCGGCACAGCCAGCCCTCGGGCGTCGCCGGCGGCGGGTTGACCTTCCAGGAGTGGGCACGCACCCCGTCGAGGACCTCGAATGTGAGGTTCTGCGGCTCGAGCAGGGAAAGGGTCCGCACTCCCTGCTCGGAGTGGAGCCAGCCACCGTCCACGAAGGGTGAGAGTGCGTCCTCCCCGATGTGGCCGAACGGTGAGTGCCCTACGTCGTGCGCCAGGCAAATGGCCTCGGTGAGGTCTTCATTGAGGCCGAGGGCCCGGGCCATTGCCCTGCCGATCTGTGTGACGTGGATGGTGTGTGTCATCCGGGTCACGAAATGGTCCCCGTCGGGGTTGAGGAACACCTGGGTCTTGTGCTTGAGGCGGCGGAATGCCTTGCTATGGATCACCCGATCCCGGTCGCGCTCGAATGCTGTGCGGAATTCGTCGTCGTCTTCCGGCTCGGCACGTCCCTTGCTCCCGGCGGCTCGGGTCGAGGCGGGGGCGAGGACCTCGTCCTCGAGCGCCTCGCGTTGCTTTCGGTCCCGTCGCAGGAAGTCCGCCATCGCCTCGGAGGCTAGGTCGACCCCCGCGGAACCGCTCAGGTCACCTGGACCCAGGCGAGCACCTCAGGCATCCGCCGTCGGAGGAGGCGCCCGGCCAGCAACAGCGAGATGAGATAGAGGACCACTCCCCAGGCGATGGCGGCGCCCGCGGTGAGCCAGGGGTTGATCACCTCGTTGAATTCGACCGTGAGCACAGTCATCGAGGCGGGGGGCACCAGCAGGATCCCGATGGCGAAGAAGGAGACCGTCTGGCTGATGATGGCCAGGCAGCCCTGCTCGGTGGACTGGGCGAAGACATCGGTCCCCTCCCGGGGGAGACGGAGCGGGGCGATGACGGACACCAGATTGCCCACCGCCAACTGACATCCGATGGCGGCGATGGTGAGGGGGACCGCCAGCCAAACCCAGCGCCAGTTTCCTGAGAACCAGGCCAGGCCCAGGGTGAGGATCGCAGTTTCCAGTACGAGGGCGCTGGCCACCGCGGCGTTTTTTCCCAGCAGCAGTTGGCGGGGCTTCGGGGGCAGCACGAAGAGGTAGCTGGCCGC
>JBIOVB010000025.1:0-23368 GCA_044867525.1 Acidimicrobiia bacterium
CCCAACGAGAGTGTCGATGAGTCGGCAGACTCCCCCTTCGACAGCCCCGACGACCCCGGATTCGTGGACCCGTCCCCGGAATCGGCAGACTCGCCCAACGAGAGTGTCGATGAGTCGGCAGACTCCCCCTCCGACAGCCCCGACGACGCCGGATTCGTGGACCCGTCCCCGGAATCGGCAGACTCCCCCAACGAGAGTGTGGACGAGTCGGCAGACTCCCCCTCCGACAGCCCCGACGACGCCGAGTTCGTCACCCCGGCCCCGGCACCGGCGCCTTCCCCAGCGCCTGCTCCCCCGGCGGCTGGATCGGCAGACTCGCCTGGATCCGCTGCATCCGCGGACTCCATTGCGTCGGCCGGGTCCCCCGACGTGGGCGGCAGCGGCGACAGCTGATCCGAATGGGTCCAAGTAGGAAGGCGGCGGTCCGGCACCGCCGCCTTCCTCACGTGTTAATATTCAACCAGATGGTTGAACGACAGTCCGCTCTTCTAGACCACACCTACAGGGCGCTGAGCCACCCCATTCGCCGGGAAATGCTCGACATTCTCAGAAGTGGCCCGGTGCGGGTGACCGATGTCGCCCGTCCCTTCAGCATCTCTCTGGCCGCAGCGTCGAAGCACGTCGGCGTGATCGAAGACGCGGGTCTGGTAGCCAGGCATGTGATCGGTCGAGAGCATTTGCTGACCTTGGAAGCCCGGCCCCTGCTCGACGCCCGTCTCTGGATCGACACCTACCAGGAATTCTGGGATGGGAGGCTCGACGCCCTCGAGGCTCACCTCCGGAGCCACCGATGACGGAGGCACGGCCTGGATTCGACGCGCCAATTCGGATCGAGCGGATGCTTCCCGTGCCCATCGAAGAGGTATTCGCGGCCTGGACCGACCCGGCACACATGAGCCGTTGGTTGTCGCCCACCGGCCACGCCGAAGTCGAGGTGGACCCTCGCGTCCATGGGAAGTTCCGGGTCGTGATGGTGGATGACGACGTCCGCATCGAGCACACCGGGGAATATGTGGTGTTCGATCCCCCTCGTCTCCTCGCCTTCACCTGGCGCTCGCCCTATACCGGGCCTGAGCCAAGTGTGGTGACGGTGACGCTCACACCTGAAGGTGACACCACTCGTTTGCTGCTGGTTCACGAGGACCTCCCTGTCCAGCAGGTCTCATCTCATGCGGAGGGTTGGGGATCGATCCTCACCCGCCTTGCCGAGTCCGTGACCTCAGCTTCATCTAGGCGAACCGGAGATGGATTGGAATGAAAGTAGACGTGCAGACCGAGATCGAGATCCTGCGCCCCCGAGTCGAAGTCGCCGAATATGCGTCCGACCTCGACCACACCACTGACTGGTACGCCAACATCGAGACGGTGGAGTGGAAGACTCCCAAACCGATCCGAATCGGATCGAGGGTTGCGTTCGTCGCCAGATTTCTCGGCCGTCGACTCTCCTACACCTATGAGATCAGAATGTTCGAAGCGGGTGAACGGCTGGTGATGAGCACGGCCGACGGGCCGTTTGCGATGGAAACCACCTACGAGTGGGAAGACGCCGGGCCCAGCTCCACACGGATGCGGCTACGAAACCGGGGGAATCCATCGGGGTTCGCCAACCTCGTGGGCTCGGCGATGGCGGGCGCAATGCGTCGTGCCAATCAGAAGGACCTGGAACGGCTCAAGCGCTTGCTCGAATCGAATGAGCACCATGGCCCGACACAAGACCATCACCCCGTGTAGCTTGCGACGGCCGCCCGCCCCGAGAAGGAGCACGCCAGATGATGGAGTCGACGGAGGTCAGAGACGCAATGCTGCGGTTCTACGATCGGCTATCGGCCAGCGATGTGGCCAGCTTTGACACGATCGTCTCATCCGATTCGGCCACGCTTGTCATCGGGACGGCCCCCGGGGAGTGGGTGACCGAGCGACCCCGTCTCAGATTTGGCTTCGAAACCGAAGGGGTCAGCATCGATCCTGGCCCCAGCCCACAGGGATACGAAGAGGGCGCAATGGGCTGGGTGGTCGACGAGCCGACCATGCATTTCCCCGACGGGTCGGCAGTCAGGACTCGGCTCACCTCGGTATTTGTTGATGAAGGCGGGCAGTGGAAACTGGTACACATGCATGTCTCGGTTGGTGTACCCGACGAGGAGGTCGTCGAGCTCCAGTCGAGGTGGTTGGCGTAGTCCGGCGCGGGATCGAGCATCCCACCTCAAGCCTCGAACGGCACCGGAAGCAACTCGAACAGGTCGATCGAATAATTGCCCATCCCCTCGCTCAGAAACGGGTGGCCATCGGCCAGGCTTGCGGCTTCTGACAAGTCGGCCGCCTCGATGATCGAGTAGCCCGACAAACTCAAAGCCTGCCTCGAGCCTCCGTCGTCCATGACCGATGTGCCACCTCCAAATGGGGACCCGATATCGGCCAAAGCTGGTCCTACCTTGCCCATCCAGCTCTCCCATTTGCCGAGGACCGCCGCGGCCTCCTCTTCGGACATCTGCGAGAGATCTGTTGCCTCGCCTCGGTAGATCAACATGAATTTCGGCATGGGCCGCACCTCCTAATTTAGACTTGACTATATCGCTGTCGTCACCATATTTCAACTCCGGCTAAAATAGGTGGGCCATGGACGCGCTTCAGGTGATCGCCGAGCCGCGCAGACGAGAGATCCTTCGTCTCATCTGGCACGACGAGATGGCCGCTGGAGACGTAGCCGGCCATTTCGAGCTCACATTCGGGGCGGTCTCACAGCATCTCGCGGTGTTGCGCGAGGCGTCCCTGGTCGATGTTCGCAAGGAGGGGAATCGGCGGCTGTACAAAGCGAACCAGGAGGCGCTGGCCCCCTACCGGGAAATTCTCGAAGCGATGTGGGGCGGTCTGCTGGGTGGTCTCAAGACGGCTGTCGAGTCAGACGAGGCTTGACTTGGACGAGTTGACAGTAGAGCAACTGGTGGCGGCTCCTCCCTCCACCGTCTACCAATACCTCACCGAGTCGGAGAAATGGGCGAGTTGGCAGGGTGAGAAGGCCTCAGTCGATGCGCGCCCCGGCGGCCGATTCTCGATGGTGACAGCAAACGGCATGACGGCGGAGGGCATGTTTGTCGAGCTGGTGCCCAACGTGAAGGTCGTCTTCACCTGGGGCTGGGTCGATCACCCGGCACTTCCACCCGGATCCACCACCGTGGAAATCGTCCTCTCCGAGGAACGATCAGGCACCCTGGTGACTCTTACCCAGCGTGCCTTGCCGGAGGGGGAGTGGAACACTCACCGGGTTGGCTGGCGACACTATCTCCCACGGCTGGCGAAGGCGGCAGCCGGCGAAGACCCGGGACCTGACCCGGGCCCAGCATTGTGACACCGAGGACCGGGAACGGATCGTGCTGACCCTGTTGCCGACTCCCAACCTAGAGGTGAGGGCTTCCGGTTCGGGTCGAATGCACTTCGCTGTCTCAGACCGAGATCACGACCTTGCCCTTGGCATGTCCGGCCTCGACGTAGCGCATTGCCTCGGCGGTCTCGTTGAGCTGATACGTCCGCTCGATGACCGGGGTCACCTTCCCCGCCTCGATGAGGTCCCTCATCACGATCAGGTCCGCCTGGCCGATCTTGGCCAGGAACGGGCGCAGCCTTTGGCCTACGAACGGAGAAACCAGAACGGCCCTCACCGAGGGCCGGAGAGGGGCGACCCATCGCCCGGGGGCGGCTCCGCAGACGACCAGAGTCCCCTTGGGCTCGAGCACCCGCCGCAACTCGGACAGCGAGCGGTTGCCGACGCCGTCGAAGAGGACGTCGTACCGAAGTCCGCTCTTGGTGAAATCCTCTCGGGTGTAGTCGACGACGTGATCGGCGCCGATGGAGTGAACCATCTCCACGTTCCCACTGCTGGTGACACCGGTGACCTCGGCGCCCATGGCTTTTGCGATTTGCACCGCGAATGTCCCGACACCACCCGCGGCCCCGTTGATCAGCACTGTCTGGCCCGGTTCAACCTTTCCGGTATCACGCAGGCCCTGCAGGGCGGTCAACCCGGCCACCGGGACGGAAGCCGCCTGTTCGAAAGTCAGGTCGCCCTTCAACGCGAGCTGACGTTCGGAAGTGGTCGTGTATTCGGCGCAGCCGCCTTCACCCTCCCCGAAGACCTCGTCCCCGGGCTGGAATTGCTCCACGCCTGAACCGACGGATTCCACGATGCCGGCCAGGTCAGCGCCGGGGGTCTTGCGCTTGGGGCCCCGCCATCCCAGCGAGGGCCTCATGATCACCGGCTCACCTCTCATGAAGTGCCAGTCGAGGGGTTGGAGCGAGGTGGAGCGGACCCGGACCAGCACCTGGTCGTCCCCGATGCTGGGCACCTCGACATCGCTGAACTCGAGGACATCGGGTGACCCGTATCTCTCCTGGGTTATCGCCTTCATCACTCTCTCCTCCACTCAAAGCAATTTGCCGTTGTCGTACGTCGTAAGGTACCTCATACAATGTAAGGCTGTCAAGACCTCGATGGACTTACCTTGTACGGTAGAATCCGGTGTCTGATGACGGCCAAGACAGAAACCACCCGCAAGGTGCCGTTGAATCGAGATCGGGTCATGGCGGCCGCCGTCGCGGTCGCCGACGCCGACGGCATCGGGTCGCTCACCATGCGCCGCCTTGCCCAGCAGCTCGGGGTGGAGGCGATGTCGCTCTACTACCACGTCGCCAACAAGGAAGAGGTCCTCGACGGCGTGGTCGATGTCGTGATCACCGAGATCAACGACCTGGTCGACGCTCTCGAGCCTCACTCCGATTGGAAGCTGACGTTGCGTGCGCGGATCCTGACGGCGCGACAGGTCTTCCTCCGCCATCCTTGGGCGCCCAATGTCCTCGAGTCACGAATCAACATGTGCCCGCCGATCGTGCTCTACTTCGATGGAGTCCTCGGCCTGCTGCGGGCGGGTGGGTTCTCCTATGACCTGGCGCACCATGCTCTCCACGCCCTTGGCAGCCGGGCTCTCGGCTTCACCCAGGAGTTGTTCGATCCTGGTGAGGGCGCCTACAGCGGTGAGAGCGATGCTGCTCTGCTCGAGCAGATGGCGGAACAGGTGCCCCATCTGGTGGGGATGATGCTGGAGGTGGCCCACGACGATCCGGATTCCACGCTGGGGTGGTGCGATGACCAGACCGAGTTCGAGTTCGGACTGGACTTGATTCTCGACGGCCTGGAACGGGCGCGAGCCAGGTCCTAGCGCACCTCAGTCGAGGATCGGAGCCGCTTGCCTAGTGGGATGGCGCAAGCAGCGCCGGGTGACGGTCCCGAGCCCGTACTCGTACAACGCGGCGCCCAAATTGGTTCCGGCGAGGAAGATGAGAGCGTCGCGGGAGGTGATGGAGTCGCTGGCGATCGCAACTCCGAAGGCTGCTGCGTAGTAGGGCACCTCCTTGGCAAGCTCTGTGCCGACGTAGCCGACGGCCGCAGCGATTCTTCGGGGGCGAAGGGCATTGGATCGCTTTCTGGCGAGCTCATACCCGAGTTTCGACAACGCGTTGCTGCTGGTACCGACGGCTTCGAGCAGCTCGAAGTTGGCCTGCAGGTTCACGCGGAGGCCCGCGCCCCAAGCGACATAAGTACCGGCGAGGATCACCAACATCAGAGGGTGCCCCACGGCCGCAAATGCACCCGAGGCGACAAGCAGCACACCTCCCGCGGTGGCGATCGCATCCAGTGCGTAAGTTGAGATGACTGTGGCAATTATCGAGATCAGCCAACCCCTGACCTTGCGCCCGGATCGGGGAGCGATGACAGCTGTGACATCCGACGCTGACATTTCGGCAGAGGCCTCTCAGTTCGTACATACCGTATGTATGTTGATACGTACCGTACGTATGAATCGAGAAAAGTCAAGGTAAGCTTGGGCGAGTACCGTCAGGGAGCTCTCATTTCCGCCCCGAACCCACGCCCGACTCGCTCGAGGTTGCCCCAGGAAGAGGCCCGCCAGCGCTATGTGGAGATCGGTGAAGTGGTGGCTCTGGAGCAGATAAGGAAGGACTCCGAAACACTCGACCTCTACTCGATCGCGGTCGGCCCGTTCGCCCGACTCGACGCCAACGAGGTGGCCGCCCGCGACGGCAAGACGCGCGGGGTCATCACCAATCTGTTCGGGAGTCAGGCTGCCTTCCAGGCGGCAACCATGGCGCTGGCCCTCCATTCACGCGATTGGATCGAACGGATCCAATACCCGGACCCCGAGGCCTATCCGGAGGTCGATTCTTGGCTCGACGCCTTTTTCACCAGTGAGTCGGAACGTGGCCCGTTGCAGGGAAGCCAGCCGATCGCCAACTACGGATTCGTGTGGGCCCTGTGGCTCAGTGCCGTGCCATACGGGATGTGGAGCGAGAAGATCCGCCGACCCAGCATGGAAGAGCACGTGCAATGGCTCGACAAGCTGGAGGGCGTGCTCGGGGACGCCCTGAATCGATTCGGATCCTCACTTCGAGAAGGGGTGACCTTGGGCGACCTCGCCTGCGCCTTTGCCAGTTTGATCGAGGGCGTCTGGCTCAACCAGTGCATGACCACCAGCCACCCATCCGATCCCTCAGAACCGATCGCTACATCGCTACGCCGGTCCGGGAGGTTGCTCTGGTTCGGAGCGACCGATGCCAGCGAATGACGCTCATTCGAGGACTGGGGCCGCTTCGGGGATCTCGAATCGATAACCCATCCCGGGCTCGGTGATGAAGTAGCGGGGAGTGCTCGGGTGGGGTTCGAGCTTGCGCCGCAACTGGGCCATGAACACCCGCAGATAGTTGGTCTCCTCCCCGTACTGCGGTCCCCAGACCTCCTTCAGAAGCTGGGTCTGCGACACGAGCTTTCCCCGATGGCGGACCAGCATCTCGACTATGCCCCACTCGGTGGGGGTGAGTCGAATCTCCTCTCCGTTGCCCCCGGTGACCCGCTTGGTTGAGAGATCGATCTCGAAGTCGTCGGTCTCCACCACCGGCTGATCGTCACCGGGAGCGGACTCCCGTCGCAGAGCTGCCCGAAGGCGGGCGAGGAGCTCGCCCATCCCGAAGGGCTTGGTGACGTAGTCGTCGGCGCCGGCGTCGAGAGCGGCGATCTTCTCTCGCTCCGCGTCACGCACCGAGAGCACGATTATGGGAACCGTGGTCCAACCCCGGAGGCCTCGGATGACATCGATGCCGTCCATCACCGGGAGCCCGAGGTCGAGAATCACTGCGTCGGGACGGTGATTGGCGGCCTTCTGCAGGGCCTCTTCACCGGAGAGGGCGGTGTCGACCCGATAGCCCAAGGCCTTGAGGTTGATGCCGAGCGCCTTGACGATCTGCGGCTCGTCATCGACCACCAGGATGCGAGCAGCGTCAGGCACCGATCATGCCCTCACGGCTTGCTCGGATGGGACCTCGATGACACCGGCGATCTTCAACGCGATGACCATTGTTGTCCCTCCGCCGGGAGTGTCCTCAATCACCAGCTCGTTGCCCATCGCCTCGAGCAGGCCTCGGGCGACAGCCAGGCCGAGGCCCACACCCTCACGGTTGGGCGAGTCCCCCATCCGCTGGAACGGCTGGAACACCTGGTCCCTCGCACCGTAGGGGATTCCCGGTCCCCGATCACTGATCCTGAGGTCGATCCTCCCCGCGACCTCACCGGCGCCGATCCGGACCGGTTGGTCCGGAGGAGACCAGGTCAGAGCGTTCTCCACCAGATTGGCCAGGACCCGCTCCAACAGGTCGGGATCGGTCTGGACCTCGGGCAGTGCCTCCGAGATGTCGACCACCACCCGTTCCGAGTCGGACCGGAGTCCGGCGAGGGCGGATGCCACGACCTCGTCGAGCCCCACAGGTCGATAGAACACATGAACCGCCCCCACCTGAACCCGGCTCGCATCGAGGAGATGCCCGACCAGCCGGTTCAGCCGCTCGGTCTCCTCGAGGGCGATCTGAAGGAACGACCGGGTCTCATCGGGGGTCCAGGCCACCTCGGTCTCCAGGAGACTGGTGAGCGAGGCCTTGATCGTGGCCAGTGGGGTGCGGAGATCGTGGGACACCGCGCTGAGCAAGGCCGTCCGCAGCCGATCGGTCTCCGCAATCGACTCGGCGCTCTCGACCTCCTTCTCCAACTCCGAGCGCTCGATCGCCTGGACGATCTGGGCGGCGAAGGCCCGGAGCACGGTCCGGTCATCGGCGGTGAGCCTCCCGTCGAGAATCACCAGGCTGGTATCCGAGGTGAGGACGATCGATTCGGTGCCATCGCCGGCATCGGCGAGCGGCCGGGAGCCTTCCCAGGCAAGAACCTCCCAGTCCTCGTCGTTGCGGCGGATGACACTGACCGCATCCAGGGACAGGACCTCGCGCACCCTTCTCAGAAGGCCCTGGGGGTCCGAGGCGAACGCTGGGTGCCCGAGGGTCGTCGTCGCTGCGAGAGCCTCGGCCTGCGCCCGTGCTCTCCTCGCTTCGGCGCTTCGGCGGCTGGCATGCCCGACGAGCAGGCCGACAGCCAGAGATACGACGAGGAAGGCGAACAGCGAGAACAGCTGGTCCGGATCTGCGATGGTCCAGGTGCGGACCGGGGGCGCGAAGAACCAGTTGGCGAGGAGGAAGCCGGTGATCGCGGTGACGACTGCGGGCAGGGCTCCGCCGATGCTGCCGGTCACCACGGCCAGGAGCAGATAGACGAACAGCACGTTCTGTAGCTCCGCCGAGCCACCCACGACGAGCAGGAGCCAGGTGACCAGCGGGAGCCCGATCACCGCGATCCCCCACGCGATGCCCAGCCGCACCCGGCCGATCGGACGACCGGGTGGAGGGCGCAGGATCCGCTTCGGGCGGCGACCGCTGTCGTAGGAGATCACATGCACATCCACGTCTGCGGCGTTGCGAATGACGCGTGCGATGGGGGACCCGCGGACCAGCTCGTCGAAACGGGATCGCCGAGAGGCGCCGAGGACTATCTGAGTGGCATTCTCAGCCCGGGCGAAGGCAAGCAGTGAAGCCCCGATATCGTCGCCGACCACCTCGTGATAACGCCCTCCCAGGTGCTGAAGCAGCTCCCTCTGCTCGGGGAGTGCCCGATCCGACTCCTCGGAAAGCCCGTGAGTCGGACGAACGAAGAGGCCCACCAGGTCGGCGCCGGAGCGCATTGCGAGCCGGGCCGCCCTGCGGACGACGGCGTCTCCCCCCTCGGCACCGGCAAGGGCAACCACCACCCGCTCCTTGGTCTCCCACGGCTGGTCGATGCCATGTAGGTCGCGGTATTTGGCAACGGCCTCGTCGACCCGGTCCGCGGTCCAGGAGAGTGCCAGCTCCCGCAGCGCACCCAGGTTGCCGGCACGGAAATAGTTGGCGAGGGCGGCGTCGATACGCTCCGCCGGGTAGATCTTGCCCGCCGCCAGCCTCTCCCTGACTCCCTCCTGGGTGAGGTCGACCAATTCGATCTCGTCCGCCCGTCGCACCACTTCGTCGGGGATCGTCTCCCGTTGGACGACACCGGTGATCTCGTAGATCACGTCGTTGAGCGAGTCGAGATGCTGGATGTTGACCGTTGACATGACGTCGATGCCGACGTCGAGTAGCTCGTCGATATCCTGCCACCTCTTGGCATGCTTCGACCCGGGGATGTTGCTGTGTGCCAGCTCGTCGACCAGTGCCACCTGCGGTCGGCGAGCAAGGAGGCTCTCCAGATCCATCTCCTCGAAGGACGCGCCGCGGTAGGCGAGTGTTCGTCGAGGGATGGTCTCCAGATCGCCGATCATTGCCCGGGTATCGGCCCGCTCGTGGGGCTCCACGAAGCCAATGACCACATCCCGACCTTCGGATTTGAGCCGGTGACCCTCCTCGAGCATGGCATAGGTCTTCCCCACCCCAGGCGCTGCCCCGAGAAAGACCTTCAGCCTGCCGCGGCTCACCATGTCAAGCTACTGCGACCGCGGCAAAGTGCACCGGGACGGCTCATTCCAATTCGTCGAGTGCGAGATTCAGCAGCAGGACGTTGACTCCGGGCTCACCGAGGAAACCGAGATCCCGGCCGTCGGTGTGCTCGTCGATCAAACCCAGAACCGCGGCCTCGTCGAGTCCACGCGCCTCAGCTATGCGTGACGCCTGCAGCCTGGCATTGGCGATCGAAATGTGGGGGTCGAGGCTGCTCCCGGATCCGGTGACCGCGTCCACCGGGACCGGGGTGTCGGAGTCGAGGCCGTTCTCCTCTCGATAGAGGCGAATGAGGTCGTCGACGCCGGTGGTCTCCGACTCGTCGATGTCCGGCGTCCCCGGATCGTCCTCACCGAAGAGCCAGATCTCGCTGGTTGGCCCGAAGTTCGAGCCGGAGGCGTAGCCCGGCCCCGGGGAGTACCCGGTGGCCGAGGGCCTGGGATGGAAGTACCCGCCTCCGGCGAAGGACTGGCCGATCCATCGGGAACCCACGACCTCACCCTTGCTCTCCACAAGCGACCCGTCCGCCTTGTCCCCGAATCCGGCCTGGGCGATACCCGTCACCAGGAGCGGGTAGGCGACACCGGTAATGACGGTGAAGATGAGGACCATGACGAATGCAGAGCGCAGTTGGCGAAGCATCAGGAGACTCCAAGTGCAGAGATGAGAAGGTCGATGGCCTTGATCCCGATGAAGGGCACGACGATCCCGCCGAGGCCATAGATGAGCAGGTTCCGCCGGAGCATCGTGGACGCAGCAAGCGCTCGGAATTTCACCCCACGTAAGGCGAGGGGAATCAGGGCGATGATGATCAGGGCATTGAAGATGACTGCGGAAAGGATCGCGGTTCGTGGTGTGGCCAGACCCATGACGTTCAGGTCATCGAGCACCGGTAGCACCCCGACGAACATGGCGGGGATGATTGCGAAGTACTTAGCCACGTCGTTGGAGATGGAGAAGGTGGTCAGCGCTCCTCTGGTGATGAGCAGCTGCTTCCCGATCTCCACGATCTCGATCAGCTTCGTCGGGTTGGAGTCGAGATCGACCATGTTCCCGGCTTCCTTTGCGGCCTGGGTGCCGGTGTTCATCGACACCCCGACATCGGCCTGAGCCAGCGCCGGAGCATCGTTGGTCCCGTCACCGGTCATGGCCACCAGGCGGCCCCCCGATTGCTCGAGGCGAATGAGGGCCATCTTGTCCTCGGGAGTGGCTTCGGCGAGGAAGTCGTCGACCCCGGCCTCGGTCGCAATCGCCCGGGCGGTCAACGGGTTGTCACCGGTGATCATCACGGTGCGGATCCCCATCTTCCGCAGCTGATCGAAGCGATGGTTGATGCCTTCCTTGACCACATCCTTGAGGTGGATGACGCCTAGGACATCCGTGCCCTCGGCAACCACCAGCGGGGTGCCACCCGAGGTGGCCACACCCTCGATCAACGAGTTGAGCCCATCCGGGATCGTGCCGCCGAGGCCGATCACCCAGTTCTTGACCGCGTCCCCCGCACCTTTGCGCACCGAGTGGCCGTCGAGATCAACCCCGCTCATCCTGGTCTGGGCACTGAACGGGACGAGTTGGGCATGGGATAGGTCACGCTCCCGGATCTCGAACCGCTGCTTGGCGAGCACCACGATGGAGCGGCCCTCAGGTGTGTCGTCGGAGAGGCTGGCGAGCTGAGCCGCCGCAGCGAGGCGCTCCTCGGCTACGCCGGGCAGCGGGAGGAACTCCGACGCCTGGCGGTTGCCCAGGGTGATGGTCCCGGTCTTGTCGAGGAGGAGGGTGGAGCAGTCGCCGGCTGCCTCCACTGCCCGGCCCGACATGGCGAGCACGTTGTGCTGGACCAGGCGGTCCATCCCCGCGATCCCGATCGCAGACAGCAGCGCCCCGATCGTGGTCGGGATCAGGCACACCAGCAGGGCCACCAGCACGATCACGGGTTGCTCGGCCCCGGCGTTCATAGCGAAGGGCTGCAGGGTCACCGTGGCCAGCAGGAAAATGATGGTCAACACCGCGAGGAGGGTGTTGAGCGCGATCTCGTTGGGGGTCTTCTGCCGATTCGCCCCTTCCACGAGGGCAATCATCCGATCGAGGAAGGTCTCGCCGGCGCGTGCGGTGATCCGAACCACGATCCGATCGGAGAGCACCCTCGTCCCACCGGTCACCGCCGATCGATCCCCGCCGGCCTCCCGGATCACGGGTGCCGACTCGCCGGTGATAGCGGACTCGTCCACCGAGGCGATGCCGTCGATGATCTCGCCGTCGGAGGGGATGATCTCCCCGGCAGTGACGACCACGATGTGGTCGACTGTCAGCTGCGATGAGGGCACCTGCTGCACCGACCCGTCGCTCATCCGGCGATTGGCCATGGTGGTGGCCCGCGTCTGGCGCAAGGACGCCGCCTGCGCCTTGCCCCTGCCTTCGGCCATCGCTTCGGCGAAGTTGGCAAAGAGGACGGTGAACCACAGCCAACCTGCGATCAAGCCGCCGAACAGGTTCTCCTCGGGTGTGGCGGTGCCCAGGGCGCGTATGAAGAGAAAGGTGGTCAGGATGCTGCCGACGAGAACCACGAACATGACCGGGTTCCGCGCTTGTACCCGCGGGCTGAGCTTGCGAAGGCTGTCGATAGCCGCGGGCCAAACGATCGCAATGTCGAACAACGACCGACGGCCGACGCGCCCGGTTCCACCGGATGCAAGGGCTTGAGCTGGCATGTTTGAATTGGCTCCTAGAGGGAGAGTTGCTCGACGATGGGGCCGAGGGCGAGGCCGGGGAAGAACGTGAGCGCGCCCACGATCAGGACCACGCCGACCACCAGACCGACAAACAGTGGGGTATGGGTAGGAAAGGTTCCGGACGTAGCGGGCATCACCTGCTTGGGCGCCAGCGAGCCGGCGATTGCAAGGACGGGGATGATGAGGAAGAACCTGCCCACCAGCATCGCCAGTCCCAGAGTGGTGTCCATCCATGGCGTGGCGGCCGTGATTCCGGCAAATGCCGACCCGTTGTTGTTGGAAGCAGAGGTGAAGGCATAAAGGACCTCGCTGAAGCCGTGAGGCCCGGGATTCCACATGGTGATGTCGAGAACAGAGTCGACGAACATCGAGGCTGCGGTGAACCCGAGTAACACCGTGGGCGTGGCGAGCACGTAGAGCGCCACCATCTTCATCTCTGCGGCCTGGATCTTCTTGCCCAGATACTCGGGGGTGCGCCCGACCATCAGCCCGGCGATGAACACCGAGAGGACAGCCATGATGAGGAGCCCGCTCAGACCCACTCCGACACCGCCGGGGCTGACTTCACCCAGCATCATGTGGATCAGGGCAATCCCGCCACCCATAGGCGTGAAGCTGTCGTGCATCGCGTTGACCGAGCCATTGGAGGTCCCGGTGGTGGAGGCTGCCCAAAGGCCCGATGCGGCAGGCCCATAACGGATCTCCTTGCCCTCCATGTTGCCGCCCGACTGCTCAGTGGTGGTCGACTGATCGGCGCCGAGAGCCTCGAGGCGGGGATTGCCGTTCCCTTCGAGGCCCATAGCGGCCAAGGACATGGCCGCCCAGACGATGAACATGATGGCGAACACGGCGCGACCCTGGCGCTCGTCGTCGACCATGCGGCCGAACATGAACGGATAGGCGAACGGGATCAGAAGGATCGCCCAGTTCTCGAGGAAGTTGTTGAAGGCACCAGTGTTTTCGAACGGGTGTGTCGAGTTCATGTTGAAGAACCCGCCACCATTGGTCCCCAGTTGCTTGATGGAGATCTGGCTTGCAGCGGGGCCGCCCGGGATGAACTGAGATCCACCTTCGACGGTGGTCACCTCGGTGAACCCGTTGAGGTTTTGGATAACACCCTGACTCACTAGGACCAGGGCCATGACAAAGGCCATAGGAAGCAGGATTCGCAATGTGCCCCGAGTCAGATCGGCCCAGAAGTTCCCGACGGTGGTCGCCCTGCGCCGTGCCAGGCCCCGGATCAGGGCCGCGACCGTGGCCATGCCCGCCGCAGCCGACACGAAGTTCTGGACCGCCAGACCGGTCATTTGGGTGAGATGGCTCATCGTCGACTCGGCGCCGTACGACTGCCAGTTGGTGTTGGTCATGAAGCTGACCGCGGTGTTGAAGGAGAGGTGAGGAACGACGCCAGGGAGCTCTGCCGGGTTGAGCGGCAACGACCCCTGGAACCGCTGCAGGGCATACACCACCAGGAATGAAAAGAGGCTGAACCCGAGAAGCGCATAGGTATAGGTGGTCCACCGCTGCTCTCGCGACGGATCCACCCGGCACAGTCGATAGATCAAGCGTTCGATGGGGAGGAAGAAGCGATCGCCAGGCGTGCCTCCCTTGTCGCCGTACACCCGGGCCATATAGCGGCCGAGGGGAACGGCAACCGCCACGGTGGCCGCGATCAACGCGGTGAATTGAATCCAGCTCGCAGCGGACATCAGAATCTCTCAGGGAAGAGCAGGGCCGCCACCAGGTAGCCGGCCAGCAGGACGGCGAGCACCAAGCCCATGATGTTGACCCAGCTCACGATGCCGGCTCCTCGTGCTTCAGCTCAACCTCTTCCGTGGCGCGCACAAAGCGATCCAAGCCGCGGATGAAGGCGGTGCATGAGGCGAAGAAGACGAGGATGGTCACAATGAAGGCAAGGTCGGCCATCAGCCGGCTCCCACTCGATAGATGTGCTGTCTCACGGCGTCATGAAACGCCGGCTCATGACCTTCTGCATGCACCTTGACGGTCTCTTGCGGTTTGCCACGCCCGGCTTAACCCGGCCTTAGCGCCGCGCTTGTGCGGCAGCACGCTTCACGGGTGGCAGGTCAAAAGAGGGGAAGGGGCATGCGGCGCGTAAAGATGGAGTGGCGCCTCGCTAAGTCCCCATAACGAGGGGCGCCGAGTGCCGGTGGCAGCAATAGCGTCGGCCGGGATGACAGACGCTTCGAGAGACCCTGCAGCGGATCAATCGACCCTCGGAGCCGCGCTCGGCTCGCTTGGACTACTGATCTTCTCCATGTTCCTGGTGCCGTTGCGTGACTTCCTCGGTCCGGCCAACGTGGCGATCATCCTCCTTCTCGGCGTGCAGATCGTTGCCATAATCGGCGGCAGGAAGGGTGGGATCCTCGGAGCCATCGTGGCTGCCCTGTCTTTCGACTTCTTCTTCACCGAGCCCTATTTGCGGCTGGTGATCGATGACAGCTACGACATCATCACCGCGGTGCTGTTGCTGTTGACCGGAATCGCTACCAGCGAGCTGGCGACGCTCCGAGTCCAAAGGGAGCTCAGACTCCGCTCAGGACGGGATTCAACGCCTACTTAGCGTCCGGCGGGTGCCCGTTGGCCTGGAGATGGAATGGGACGCTGGTGACCGCGATCCCCGGCTCGGACGCCAACAGCCCCTTTATCGCCAGCCCGGTCTGGTTGTGGAGTAGCTGGGTGACCCGGCCGGGGACGACGAATTCGGGAATCACCGCCGAGATGAGAGTCCCCGGGCTCGCCGTCCTTCTCCTTTCCCGGAGATAGCGAACCAGCGGGTCCACGATGCTGCGGTAGTCGCTGGGAAGCACCAGCAACGGCAGTTCATAGCCGGCCTCTTCCCATTGTCTTTCCAACCGCTCTCTTTGCTCGCTGTCTACATCAATATGCACCGCGGTGACGTGCGGTCCCAGTCGCTGGCCATAGCTGAGGGCCTCCCTGATCGGTCGGGTCAAGTCCGAGATCAGGACCACCTGCTCGATGCGGCTGATCGGTACCTGCGGAAGCAGGCTCCTCCTCGAGCGTCGGAGCACGTTGAGGTCGGTCACCACGACATGGGGCTCGAAGAGCAGACGCGACTTGATGGCGAGGCTGTGACGATGGACGAACGGGGCGAGTATCGACCGGCTCGAAACCCGGTCGGCCAGAATCGCCGTGATCACTGCCTCGGGATGGGCGTCGCGCTCGCGGCGCACCCGATCAACGACTCTTCGTGATATCGACTCGTCCTCCCCGGGGATCACCTCGAGACTGTGCCCGGGGTGAGCGGCATCCCAGGTGTAGATGAGATCGTCCGAGCGCGGCTCCTCGGCATGGACACAAGTGACGCTCTCTGCGTGAACGAGCTGCGCGTAGCGGAGGGCGCGATCGGTCCCCGCGTCGTGATGGGCCACCAGGACCACGATCCTCGTCGGACGCGGCTCGGCCTCGACGGGGATCAGTTTCAGCTGTGCGGCTACCCCCATGTAGTGACGGCGGGTGCTCAGCATGAGCAGCACCAGGATCGGGATGAGGAGGATGACGATCCATGCCCCGTGACTGAACTTGACGAGAGCAACGACGATGAGGACGACTCCAGTGGTCACGGCGCCAACCGCGTTGATGGCCACCGACCTCCGCCATCCGGTCTCCTTGGTCTTCAACCAGTGTTTGACCATTCCGGTCTGGCTCAGGGTGAAGGCGGTGAAGACACCGATCACATAGAGCTGGATGAGCCGGCTTACCTCGGCGTCGAACACTATGAGCAACGCCACCGCGATCAAGGCCAGGGTGATCACTCCGTTGGAGAACACCAGGCGATCCCCGCGGTTCAGGTACTGACGGGGCATCAGCTTGTGCCGGGCGAGAATCGCTGAGAGTCGAGGAAAGTCCTGATACGCGGTGTTGGCGGCCAGGATGAGGATTGCCGCGGTGAAGACCTGAAGGACGTAGAACCCGGCCCCTCCACCGAACACCGCCCTCCCGATCTGTGAGATCACGGTGCCGTACTGGTCGATGGTGGCCTCTGAGATCCGAACGTCGAAGAGGAGGGCCAGGGTCGAGATCCCGAGGAACATCGTGATCGAGATGGCACCCATGACACCGAGGGTTGTGGCTGCGTTGTGTGCCTTGGGCTCGCGGAAGGCCTGCACCCCATTGGCTATGGCTTCGACACCGGTGAGGGCGGTCGAGCCGGAGGCGAACGCCCTGAGGATGAGGAAGAGCCCGATGGCTCCGACCTCCGCCTCGATGTCGGCACCGGAGGAGATGGCGGTCGGGCAGACTCCGTCGGCGCACTGGATGAAACCCGAGATCAACATGACCGCCACGGTGATCACGAACAGATAGGTCGGTGCCGCGAACAGGGTCGACGCCTCCTTGACCCCTCGAAGGTTGGCCACCGTTAGGAGAACGACGAAGCCGACCGCGATCTCTACCCGCCATGGGATCAAACCCGGAGCCGCCGAGGTGATGGCCGCCACACCGGCCGCCACCGAGACCGAAACGGTCAGCACGTAGTCGGTGAGGAGGGCCGCTGCGGCAACCGCGCCGGTGCGGATTCCGAGGTTGTCGTTGGCGACGATGAAGGCCCCGCCACCGTCGGGATAGGCCTTGATCGTCTGCCGGTAGGAGACGATCACGATCAGGAGCAGGACGGCGATTGCCACGGAGATCGGCGTGAGCAGGGCGAACGCCGCGCTCCCTGCCAGGGCCAGCACCAGCATCGCCTCTTCCGTCGCATAGGCCACCGACGACAGCGGGTCGGAGGCGAAGACCGGGAGCGCCAGGCGCCTCGGGAGTAGTTGCTGGTGTTCCTCGTGTGAGGCGAAAGGCCTCCCGAACACCCTCTGCTTGAGGCCCATTTGCGGGCTACCCCTCAACTCTCGTCCTCTGTCGTTGCGGACGTGGAGCGCCGCAAGAAAAATGCGCCGCCCCGCGGACGGCGCCCACGTCGTCATTGGTAGGACAACCCAGGTTCTACCCCTCGTTTCCTAACGCGTCCTTGACGCGGCGCCAAATGATCCTTACGGCTTTCTAAGACCAATGCCGTCAGGTCGATGGGACCGCCATCCCGATCACGGCGACCCCGACCAAGGCGACCAGGACCACCGCCACCATCAAGAGGTCCAAGATCAGACGCTTGCCGGGTTCGGCCTCTGCGGATGCCCGCCTGGCCAGATTGATGCCGATGAGCACCGCGACCGACAGGATGGCCATGCCACCGATGACCTCGGCAATGACCGGGCGGCCGGCGACGAGAGAGATGACCAGGACCGATCCTACGACCGGGGCCATATCCCTTATCCGTCTGCTGGGGAACCGACTCGTGGTCATACCCAACAGGTAACCGCCGCTCCCAATACCTGGAACCGGGCTTAACGCCATCTTGTCGCCCGGCATTGGATTGCGAGCGCCGCCTTATCAACGTCTCCTACAGCTCGACTACCGACACCACGTCGCCGTCAGAGCTCTCCACGCCTCCGGCGACCTCACGGGTGAGGGCAAAACCGGAGATGTCCCCGTTCCAGGTGAATCGGATCGGTACCGGCTCGTTGCCGAGGACACCTGCGGAGATCGCCTCCTCGTCCGGAGTGAGGACCCAGAGTTGATAGGTGCGGTCGGCACCCAGAGCCTCCATGTTGTCGGGGAGCAGGAAGCCCTCACCGTCTGCGGAGAGGACGACCTGGGCCACCACACCTTCCGGTGAGTCGAGGTCGGCGACGACCGCCCCCGGCTCCTGGGCAGCAGCCTCGGCAGCGGCTACCACGCCTTCTGGCCCCTTGAGCTCGTTGACCTGGAGCGCTTCGAAAATGGCAACGGCTCCAAAAACCAGAGCGGCGATCGCGGCCGCCACCGCCAGCCAGCCATACCGGCGGCCCGATCCCTCCCGGCGGGAATCGAGGCTCACCACTTCATTGGGGGTCGCGACACCGATCTCACCGGCGATTCGATCCCAGACCTGCGATGGGGCGGGCCCGTCGGGCACCAGTGCAGCGACCGCAGAGCGCTGCGATTCCAGCTCTGCGCTGCACTCGGGGCACGAGTCGAGATGCGCCTCGAACTCGTGGAGCTCTCGACCCTCGAGGGCGTCGAGGGCGTAGAGCGGGACCAGGTCCAGCATCTGTTCGTGTCCCATCAGGACGCCACCTCCTGCAGGGAATTCGCCAGCTTCCTCATCCCGTTGCGGATGCGGCTCTTGATCGTCCCCTCCGGTGCGTCCAGGACTCGGGCCACCTGGACATAGCTGAGACCACCGAAATAGGCGAGGGAGATCGCCTCTCTCTCCTCATCGGCGAGGGCACCGAGAGCCGATCGGACTTCGAGAGACACGCTGCGGGCGATGACTTCTTCCTCGAGGTCGAAGGGGTCGGGATCGGGGGGCCGCGTTTCGCGCCTGGCCCTCGACTCTTCGGAACGGACGACGTCGACGGCGCGGCGGTGGGCGATCGTCAACAGGAAGGTGCGCAACGAGCCTCGGGATGGGTCGTACTTCTCCGGCGTCTTCCAAAACCCGACAAAGGTGTCCTGCACCACGTCCTCAGCCAATGTCTCGTCCCTGATCACCCGAAATGCCATCGACTTGACGGCACCTCCAAACTCATGGAACAGCTCGGCAAGAGCCTGATGATCTCCCCCGGCGATGCGGGCCGCCAGATTGGCATCACCTCGGTTCGACTCGGCCAAGAAGGACTCCGATTGCCGCCGGAGGCCCATCCTACGTTCGAATAGGACCGCCTCTCCTCGGGTCGGCCCATGTCTGTTCACCCCATGCTTCGGAACCGAAGGCCGAAACGGATGTCGCATCGACCCGTTTCGGCAACGTGGGTAGCCTCGCCTCCATGGACCTGCCCGTAGCAGCCAGCAAGATGGCAACGGCAAAATCCCCCGGCCCTTCCCCTGGTTCCGGCATGCGCTGGGTCCCCGGTGGGACCTTCGCCATGGGCTCGGAGCACTTCTACCCCGAGGAGCGCCCGGTGCATCAGGTCTACGTGGACGGCTTTTGGATGGACGAGACCCCGGTCACCGCGGCCGAGTTCCGGCGCTTCGTTCGCGAAACCAAGTATGTGACGGTGGCCGAGCGCCCCCTCGATCCCGAGCAATACCCAGACGCACTGCCCGAGTTGATGGTCCCGGGATCACTGGTGTTCCGGAAGACCCTGGGGCCGGTCCCACTCGACGACATCAGAAACTGGTGGGAATACGTCCCGGGCACGTCGTGGAAGCGTCCCGGGGGCAAAGGAACCACCATCAACGGCCGGGACCATCATCCCGTGGTCCAGGTGGCGTGGGAGGACGTCGAGGCCTTCGCCCGATGGGCCGGCAAGGAGCTACCCACCGAGGCGGAGTGGGAGTTCGCGGCCCGAGGAGGGCTCGATGGCGCCGACTTCGCATGGGGTGACGAGCATTTCCCCGGGGGCAAGACGATGGCCAACACCTGGCAGGGTGAATTCCCCTGGCAGAACCTGATGCTCGACGGCTTCGAGGGGACCTCACCGGTGGCCAGATTCCCCGCCAACGGGTATGGCCTCTTTGACATGACGGGCAATGTCTGGGAATGGACAAGCGACTGGTACACCACGCAACGTGCCGAGGCGGTAGAGCACGCCTGCTGCGTCCCCCGCAATCCACGGGTCGACCTCTCCGAGTCGAGCTACCACCGCGGTCATCCCGGGGAACAGATCCCGAGGCGGGTGATCAAGGGTGGGTCCCACCTCTGCGCACCCAACTACTGCTTGCGCTATCGGCCGGCGGCACGTCAGGCCCAGGCCATCGATTCCGCCACCGGTCATCTCGGGTTCCGCTGCATCGTCCGGGTCGGCTGACGGGAAGCTCCGGGCTCATCCAGCTTTCTTGGCCTCGTGTCTCCGCTCCGCCTCCTCCAGGGAGTGCGACTCGGTCATGTTCGAGTCCCGCCTCGCCAGCTCTGCGAGCTCGGTGAAATAGCCCCGAAGCACGTCCAACTCCTTCTCGGAGAGGTCCTCGACATTGATCAGGCGATTGCTGGCACCGTGGGTGGCAGCGACCAGCTCGTTGAGCTTGAGCTCCACCGCCTTGCCGTCCTTGTTTTGGGTTTGCTGGATGAGGAACACCATGAGGAAGGTGACGATGGTGGTGCCGGTGTTGATCACCAGCTGCCAGGTGTCCTCGAAGCCGAAGAGAGGGCCGGTGACGGCCCACACCAGGATCACCAGAAGGGCTACGAGGAAAGCCCACGGTCGACCCGCCGCCTCGGTCACCCGATGCGACAAGTTCTCGAACCATTCAGTGAAACCACCCTTGCGCTCCACCATCAACTCCTCCGTTCGTGTTGGCCGTGGATCATTCCCAATCCGCTGGCACTGACGCTAGGGCCGTCTCGCGATGCGTGGCCCCGCCCTGGGCGTAGGATCGGGGCGTGGCCTACAACCAGGGGTTGGCGGATGATGTTCGGGCCCATCTCGGCCCCCGCAGCGACCTGACGGAGAGGGAGATGTTCGGCGGGATCGCCTTCCTGTTGAAGGGCAACATGGCCGTCGGCGTCTCCGGCAATGAGCTCATGGTGCGTGTCGGGAAGGAGGCCCACGACGACGCGGTGTCACGACCAGAGGCACGAGTCTTCGATATGTCGTCCCGCCCGATGAAAGGTTGGATCCTGGTCTCGCCCGAGGGCCTGGCCACCGAGGAGGGCCTCGAAGACTGGATCAGCCGCGGTGTTGCCTTCGCGGAGAGCCTCCCGCCGAAATAGCGAAGGGGTGGATCTCTCCGGTGAGCTCGAATGCTTGAAGCCTCGCTGACCGTCGATCCCGACCTCCGGGTTGGCGAGGTCCAGCGCCGAACCTTCGGATCCTTCGTCGAGCACGTCGGCCGCTGCGTCTACACCGGGATATTCGAGCCGGATCACGTGACAGCCGACGAGGACGGGTTTCGTGGCGACGTGCTCGACCTGGCTCGGGAGATGGGCGTCACGGTGGTCCGCTACCCGGGTGGCAACTTCGTCTCCGGGTATCGCTGGGAAGATGGGATCGGGCCTGTCGAGCAGCGCCCCGCCCGACGCGACACCGCGTGGCACTCGTTGGAGACCAACGCCTTCGGGATCGCCGAGTTCGCCGCCTGGGCCCGCAAGGCCGATGTCGAGGTGATGCAGGCCCTCAACCTCGGCACCCGGGGCGTACAGGAGGCAGTCGACCTCCTCGAGTACTGCAACCACGCGGGTGGCTCCCACTGGTCGGACCTCCGCATTGCGCACGGTCACCGGGAGCCATTCGACATCAAGCTCTGGTGCCTGGGCAATGAGTTGGACGGGCCGTGGCAAATCGGACACAAGACCGCAGACGAGTACGGACGGCTCGCGGCGGAGACGGCGCGGGCGATGCGAAAGGTCGATCCCGACTTGGAGCTGGTCGCATGTGGGAGCTCACATTCGGGCATGCCCACATTCGGGACCTGGGAGGCCACCGTCCTCGAGCATGCCTATGACCAGGTGGACTTTCTCTCGCTCCACGCCTACTACCAGGAGCACGACGGGGACACCGGAAGCTTTCTGGCTTCCGCTCTGGACATGGAGTCGTTCATCGACTCGGTGATCTCAATCGCAGATCAGGCACGGGCCAAGATCGGCGGCCGCAAGAAGATCAACCTCTCCTTCGACGAGTGGAACGTCTGGTACATGAGCCGCTTCCAGAACGAAGGGCCCGCGAAGGAGTGGCCGGTTGCACCCCGGCTGATCGAGGACGTGTACAACGTCACCGACGCGGTCGTGGTCGGGTCCTTGCTGATCACGCTGCTCCGGCATAGCGACCGGGTCACCGCTGCATGTCAGGCGCAATTGGTCAACGCCATCGCCCCGATCCATGCCGAGCCCGGCGGGCCCTCCTGGAGGCAGGCCACCTTCTACCCATTCGCCCAGGCATCCCGATTTGCCCATGGCGACGTGCTTCGGCTGCAGACCCGGACCCCCAGCTACACGAACGCGAAATACGGGGAGACTCCAATCGTCGACGCGGTGGCGACCCACGATGCGGACTCGAGGGAGCTGGTCGTGTTCGCGGTCAACCGAGACCAGCACGACGAGGTGGCGCTGAGCATCGGACTGCACGCCTTTCCTGGCTATCTCGTCGTCGAGCACCTGGCCCTGACCAACGACGACCCCCACGCGGTGAACACCCAAGACCATCCAGATCGAGTGACGCCGGAGACCCGGGCCGCCATCAATGCACAGGGGCACACCGCAAAGGTCGCCCTGCCGCCACTGTCGTGGAATGTGATCCGACTCCGGGGAGACTCCCCGCGACTTAGCCGCTCGTCGAGCTGAGGCGGGCGGTCAGCCTCGACTCGAGATCTGCTGCACGGCCCAGCCGTTCCCGTCCGGGTCGTCGAAATAGACGAATCCCACGTTGTCGAGCGCACTCCCACCCTTGCTCAACTTGTCTGTGTCGCCATCGACCACCTGGACGTCAGTGACCTCCACGCCACGCCCGACGAGCTCATCGTGCGCCTGTTGGATGTCGGGAACCACCAGCTGAAGCCCACGCAGCGAGCCGGGGAGCATGTTGACCAGGCCCTGGCCGATGACGATCGAGCAGCCAGAGCCGGGCGGTGTGAGCTGAACCACGCGCAGCTCGTCGCTGACCTTGGAGTCGTGGTCGAGGTGGAAGCCGACCTGGTCTTCGTAGAACGACTTGGCCCGGTCGACGTCTGTCACCGGTACCACCACCACCTCTAGTGCCCAGTACATCCCACGAGGGTAGGCG